>JAADFL010000197.1 GCA_013152945.1 Deltaproteobacteria bacterium
AATTCCCCAAAAGCCCCAAAGGGGCGAAATAAAATAGCCTGGGGCAACGCCCCAGGAATTGTTGCGAACAGCCTGAATCCGAATGGGACGAATCCCCTTCCTACTGACATATTCATTCGGCAGTACCACTGACATTTTAATTCGGCTACCACAAAAGCTTTTTACAGCTTGCTTTCTCCTTGTAGCACTGTTAAATTTTTATGTGTTACCGGTTATTTGGGAGCGAGCCGGATTGAAATATGTGTTTGATTAATTCAACGCCTGACTCAACGTCGCCGGAGGCATGCAGCCGTTATCTTCTAAAGGTTGTATTGTCGTCCCCGGTCCTGTCCTTCGGGTGCAGGAGTGCCGCAGCGAAATCAACAATGAGTAATCTTGTAGAGCCGTTGCCTGTAATATTCGTCGAATCAGAACGAGGAGGATGGTAATGCCACGTCATTTCCCCACTCTTACAGCAGTGCTGGTTGGACTGGTCATGGCCTTTTCCCTGCCATGCAGCACCATGGCAAAAACCCGGAAAATCAAGGTGATCACACATCTGAAAAAAATCAAGGTATATAAAGGTAAAAAACGGGGCACATATCTGGTCCTGCCAAGAGGCCGGGCCTTGACCATAGATACTGTCGGCCCATGCTTGATCCAGGTGACCTTGCGCCGGCTTCTGAAGTCCACAACCAGGTCTAAACCTTTGAAGTTCAGGTCTTTGCGGGATGAAAAATGGCGATACCAGGTAGAGCTGGGTGGCGCCAGGGATCGCAAGGCCAGAGTCAGGAAGCCCTGGACCGGAGTAAGCAAACCTGGATGGGTTCAATTCGACGTGCCTGTGGGCAGGCATCGGTATACCTTTAGTGTTGAAAACGCGGATAGTGGAACAGCAATAAAGATAAGAACCACGCATAAAAGAAAGTCACGCTTTTTGGCAAAGGAAATAGAATCGCCAAAAGAGCCGGCCAGGTCCGGATCGGGCCAAAACAGCAGCATTGAAATACCACCACTTGTTTCGCCAACAAGTAAGCAACCATCTCTGGGAATTGCAACTACCAAAAAGCCGGAGGACAACAATCCGCCTAAAGAGGCATCACGATCCACGGTTGTCCCGGCAGGCACATTGTCACCGGGTAATAAAAAGAATGGTGACGAGGTGATAATGGCTTACGATGAAACCAATCAACAAAAAGGAAACAAGGCCGGCAAAGCCGCAGCATCCGGGTTGCCTGAAAAGGGTGCCCTTGAAAAGGCCCGGACAAGGCCGTGGCTTGGAGTAGGCCTGGTCGTATCCTTAATGGTAAGTTCGGGCAAGCCTTCGGATACTTCACTAGCCGGCGGCAAAACTACACCGAGCGGAAATACCGGCCTGGCATTTCCGGTGCTGCTGGATATCAAGGGGTACATTCCCGCATGGAAGCCGTACCTCGACATTGTACCAGGGCTGGAGATAGGATGGTTCAGGTTGCAGGGAAGCGGCAAGTCCGACCTTCCCAACGACCCGGATTTCTCGAGCTATAATTACTCGTGGCACATCGACAACCTTCCTGTTTTCGTAGGCATTGCAGGTTCAGTCACACCGGTAATTGCTGTTCCGCTTCACATTTCCTTGGGAACCGGCTTTGCTGCGAATTATTGCTGGGCCCAGACAACGTACAAACGCAAGGGCTTGTTTGCAGTCACCAATGCTGTACAGAAAGATTGGGCGCTCGGATGGTACATCGGCCTCGAGCTTGCATATACCTTGGGTCCGGGCCGTTTGAAATTGGAATATAGATATTCGAGCGCACGAACTGATTTGAAGTTCAAGGATATCTACAATAATGCGTACAACTCGGACCTGGGTGACCTGGAAGGAAGCAACATAATGCTCGGTTACCGCTTGGATTTGCCTTTCTGGTAGGCCGGGGAGAATTCTGGAGTGAGTCAAGTATGATCCGGAGTCGACAAGGAGGATAGGATGCGTAATACAAGGACCCTCTCTGTAATTATCGTACCGCTCTTGGCTGCGTTTGGCGTGAGCTGTACAGACCAGCCATTTACAGTGGATGTACCCATAAGGGTGGTATCGATTTCCCCATCAGGTGAAGGAGCGCCCAGGGACACGTCCATCGACGTGACATTTAGTGAAGACGTGGTGGAGTCCACGGTCACGAATACAAATAACCTGTTCCTCGGGAAAATCGATGACCAGGGCAATGTGGTGAAGGTCAAAGGAACGATCACTTATGATCCCGAAAAGTTCGTAGCAAGCTTCAAGCCGGACGAGCTGCTGGACTACTCGGCTCTTTACCAAGTCACCATTAATACATGGGTGCACAGGAAACGTGATAACGGCCCATTGCCGGTCATTGTAACCGGCACATTTCGAGCCATTGATCCGCCTCCCTTGCAAGTAGTGTCGACCTCACCGGAGAATGGCGCAACAGGTGTTTCGCGAACAGCACCATTTGTGGTCACCTTCAGCGAGGGAGTGAAACAGGCCCAGATAGACACGGACGGTGACGGTGACTGGGACCAGGACGACCGGGACAATGGAAGCATGTTCTTGGTAACGGACGCTGATACGGGCCAGCCTATAGATGGAAGCATCAGCTTTACTGTTTCAGAAGACTTGGATCCAAACGACCCTGACATCACAGGCGATGACACGGTCCTGACCTTTATGCCCACCTCGCAGGACTTTCAGCGCTGGGCGTATTCACAGCTCGTGAAGGTTACACTGAAAGCGGCACTGGAGAGTGATCGTGCAACCTCACGCGGAGGGCAGTTGGGTGCAGACGTGACGGTCCAGTTCCGAGCAGAAGACCCGCCTGCAATCAAGCTGGTGCAGGCCTCGCCGGGTGACGGAGCCACAGACGTACCGCGGGACATGGCGCTTGCGCTGACCTTCAGCGAGGGAGTCAGGCAGGCCCAGATAGACACGGACGGTGACGGTGACTGGGACCAGGACGACCGGGACAATGGAAGCATGTTCTTGGTAACAGACGCTGATACGGGCCAACCGATAGATGGAAGCATCAGCTTTGCGGCAGCGCAGGATCTCGATCCGGCTGATCCTGACATCACAGGCGATGACACGGTCCTGACCTTTATGCCCACCTCGCAGGACTTTCAGCGCTGGGCGTATTCACAGCTTGTGAAGGTTACAAGCGGCACTGGAGAGTGATCGTGCAACCTCACGCGGAGGGCAGTTGGGTACAGACGTGACGGTCCAGTTCCGAGCAGAAGATCCTCCACCTTTACTCGTGACCGACAGATCGCCCGGAACAAGTCAGACAATGGTTCCCCGTGATGCCACAATAGACGTGTACTTCAGTGAAGGCGTGAAGCGCTCCAGCGTGGTCCTTGGCTCCTCTTTCATCGTACGTGACATGGACACATTGGCGGATATTCCCGGAGTCATATCCTGGAACGATCCGGTCGACTTGGATCCAACCGATCCGGACATGACAGGCGATGACGACCACCTCACATTTACTCCCAATAATCTCTTGGGATACTCGCAGCGTGTGGAAGTAATCATGGCGCCATCCGGGGCGGATATTGAAAGCGACCGTGCCACTTCACGCGGCGGACAAGTAAAATCACCAGGACCAGTGTGGAACTTCAGGGTACAAGATCCGCCACAATTGACAGTTGTATCGGCATCACCATCCAATGGCGCGGTCGGTGTTGCAACAGATGCTCAGATTTCTTTCAGCTTCAGCGAGGGAGTGGACCAGTCCACCCTTGACGTCAACGGTGATGGAACAATAGATGCAGCCGATGCTGCAGGCATTGAAATTAGTGATATAACGGCAGGCACGAGCATTACCGGGGCAATTGCCTGGAACGCTCCGGACCCGCCTGCAGGTGCGGATCTAATCGGCACGGACACGACGTTTACCATTACGCCGTCAGCACCGTTTGTCTATTCTCACCGGATAAGGGTGACACTCAAGGCTGCCATTTCCAGTGACCGCGCAACGTCGTTCGGCGGCACCCTGGGCTCTGATTACTCGTACACCTTCACCGTAACCGACTTGCCGCCCCTTACAGTGCTCGCAACTTCGCCTTCAGGCGGTGGAATAAACATAGACGTGACCCAGAACATCCAGATCGTATTTGACCGGGATTTCGACATGGGTACAGTTACGGCCAACCCGGGCGCTTCAGGCGAGATATCGAATTCGGCTTACATAAATCCCGGCCTTGCAAGCGATTTCGCCAATGCCTTACCTGCAACGTACACCGAGCCTGTTGCAGGCAAGCTGGTTATCGATCCTGACAGCAGCCTGGAATTCGATACTGATTACACCGTAACACTGACAACCGCCATCTGTGAGCCCAAGGATCCTGCGAGCGCAGGCGGATGCCTTACAAAAGACGTTAACTTCAGCTTCCATACATCTCCTGTGCCAAAGCTCAGGGTAACTGCAACCGATCCCGGTGATGGAGCAGTGAACATCAGCTTATCTCCGACGATCAAAGTGACCTTCAACAACGACATCAACTCGTTCACCCTGAACAACGAGCCGGGAGGCGGAGGCGATGGTAATCTGCCCAACATCTTCATCAATCCCGGCCAGACGACCAACTTTACAGGTGCCATTCCAACGACAATGATAGGGTACGATGCTGCGACGCGTACTGCAAGTTTTCAGCCCAGCGCACCACTTGCAAAGAATACGGTTTATACGGTGACGGTCACCATGGATGTGCAGGACATATTCGGTGGGACCTTGACCTCTCCTTATTCTTTCACCTTCAGGACCCGACTCTCCGCCCTGATTGCATCGATCAGTCCCAGTGACGGGAATACGGACGTCAGCATCTACACGGCGGTGCGTGTAACCTTCACGGAAGCAATGGACAAGGACACCATAAACAATGGAACTTTTTACCTTCTTTTCAAAGACCGATTCGGGCAATTGACACCTGTACCTGCAACGATAAGCTTCGAATCCGGTGATACCGTGGCTGTACTCACGCCCAACTGGGCGATATCCAACTGTGCAGAGTCCACGCGACCCCTGGAATATAATCAGACCTATGTTCTCCACTTGGAGCCGAGCATTGCAACCAATTCCGGCCAGCGTTTGGGCGACATACCTCCGGTAACATTAAAAACCGGGCTCCCGCCTGGTATATCAGCAATCAGGAGCGAGGGTTCGATCATCGAATTGTCCATTGATGACCGAAATCCATTGGACAATGCAACAGAGACCCCTGTGAATTCGACGTTCATTGTCGAATTCGATAAAGACATGGAAGTAGGGGGAGGCGCACATGCAATCGACAACCCGGCCAATTTCGAGCTATGGAACACCATGAACACAATAGATACTTCGGACGATGTACAAGTCAACCTATCCGTTACGACCAGGGGAAACCGTACAGCCGTTGTATATTTGTCGAACGTGTTAGCGAATGACACGGATTACCGTTTCATTGTACAAGGCCGTGATAGTTCGGACAACCAGGAGATCCACGATTCAGCAGGCAGGTTCCTGGAAGGGAACACGGAAGTAAAATTCCGGACCAGTCCGGGATTCACTGCAAGCCTGTCACCGCCCCATGGCGAAAATACCCGCTCGACTGCAATGACACCGGTTGTTTTCACCAGGCCTCTTTATTTTCCATCCATAAACGATGAAGCAATATATGCAGTCGACAATACCCAAGGCAGGCGGTTGACCGGAATACTTGCTCTTTCCACGGCCGACAGGTCGAGTGTTGCCTATATCCCGGTACCTGCCTACATTCCCAATAACGATGTAACCGTGTTCGTGACGACCGGGGTCAAGGACTTTCTGGGTAATCCTCTTCCTGCAGGAAAGAGCGTGAACTACCCGGATATCAACAGCGCCCCTGCCACAAACGCCCGGGTGCCGGATTCCGTCGTATCGGTCACACCAGGTTCGGGCTCGGTGGCGGGAGATGCAACCATCACCATAAACTTCCAGACCGGCAGCAACTTGCGGGACCGTATGCTCCCGGTTTCGATAAACAGTTCGACCGTGTATCTGACCGATGTCAACGGCTGTCACGGGCCGGCCGGGGGTCACCTACAATGGAAGAAAAAGTTCAACATCGGCCCGGCCTTTGGCACAGACAGCGTGGATATCCAAAGTACGGTCTTCTTCCGTAATGGTTGCAACTACGATCTGACGATCGTTCAGAGTCAATTCGCCAATATTTACACCATCGGCAATACGTTGGGAGATGTAACGCGTACATATACCGGCGAAGGAGTTGCTCCCACCACGGCTGCAAACCAGGTTACAGGCGACAGGCTGGCGGGCCAAGACCTGGCTCTGGACGGGGCCAGCGATGTAGTGACGACTACGGACATCAGGGTTACATTCAGCGAGCGTATGGACCTTTCGAGTGCCGATACCGCCACTTTCGTCCTCTATCCCACAGGAGGGGACCCGGTTACTGAGTTTATCCCAGGGGCGTACCGTGAGGAGGGGAACGCAATCATCTTTGATCCGGGCGTAACCTTGAAAGGGGGACAAAGTTACGACGTGTTGCTGACTTCCGGCCTCACGGACACTGCCGGCAACGGCCTTGCAGGCACACCAATGACGATTACCTTTACGGCCGAGACCGAACGGCCTTCCCTTGTCGCAATTACGCCGGCTGACGGCACGCCCAATGTGAGCGTGGACACGACCATCGAGGCCGATTTCAGTGAACCCATGGATCCTGCCACGATATTCAGTGGCATGTTCAATCCTCCGGCAATAGGCTCATGGATAGTAGGCTACCTTGACCAATGCACCAATACAAGGCTGACTTACGGCTGCGTACGCCTCTCTGGTGACCGGACAAAGGCATTCTTCGATCCTGTCGAGCCATGGCAACTGGTGGGAGAAACACAATACGGCATGGACCTGGATGAAACCATTGTTGCCGACCTGGGCGGAAACCTGCTCGACAAGTCTATCGGAGTAGGAACGCCGATAGCCTTTCAAACCGCGAGCGGACAGCCTGTTGTTTCGTGTACCTCTCCTGCACAAGGTGACGTAGGTGTGCCCATAGGTACGGTTGTGGATGTTTACTTCAATGAGCCGGTTGACAAGGGCTCTTTCGAAAATGCCTTCCTGATGTTCCGTGTAAGTGACGGTTTGGACATCGGCGGAAATGTCACGGCGCCAAATGGTGACCCGGGAATCTTGATGCGTTTTACCCCGGACAGCTCGCTGGACAATGGCACCGAGTACGGGTTCATAGTCAACACCAATGTCCAGGATTCCGACGGTAACCCGTTGCTCACCGAGTACAGGGCCAGGTTCACAACTCCATAAAGGGTAATCTTGCAGCGTACATCTTTTCCGTTTCCCTTTTCCCGGCCATGCTCTTATCTTGTCAAAGTATAGGGTTAGAACTGTTGCCGATGGATTCTACTCTGCAAAAGCTTAAAACAAGTTTTTCATCCAACCGGTTCTTGGTGCATCTCCACGAGGGACTTGAGCACTGCCCGGCTTTCCTGATCCAGATTCAGGAATTCTATTCCCATTCCTGCCGGCGCATTATTGCCCGGCTCCCTGGCCCAGGCGACTTTGGCCAGGCCCTCGAAAAGGCTGGAACCGTCGGGGAGTGTAAACTGTACGAAGATGATCGATCCTTGAGGCACCGGCTCGTCGGTCCTAATAAACATCCCGCCAAGTGAAACGTCTTCTGCGTACTCGGCAATCAATGCCTCCAGGCTTTCTCCCCTGTACTGTATCAACAGAGTAAGAGGTCTTCGCGGAAACCTTCGTTTTTCACTGTCGCTTTCAGCCATAATTCCCCCGTCCGGGTTATTAAGCCTTGTTGGTTATTCATATTAGACCATGGATGGATAAGGGGTCAAATCTTGCCTGTAAATTACAAGACCACTTCAGAGAATTAAACCGGTAATGAAAGCAAGGATTCCATAGCGGGGTAAACTCCGTCAGTTATCGATGTACGAGGCATCCCACCGGGCCGGGTCGGACACGATGTCGCAATCCACGAACCTGGCCCCGTTCTTTGCCTTCAGTGGCGACCAACAATATTCCAGTATTAGTGCCATGTCTTCGATTCTGGTCCAGCGCAGGTCCTGGCCGTTTTCATTGGCGCTGTCTCCGGGCCTATAGGAATATTTACCGTCCTTCAGCCCATCCTTCCATAGGTTCCAATTGGGCCAGTCCTTGAACCTTTCCACTCCATCGGTCCAGTTTTTTACTATCATCCTGGCTTCCAAAGAGGTCAGGGGAAGGCCGTAAGAGGCAGACCTTAGTGCCAGCAATGCAAGATCTCTTTCCCACTCGGATCTCGAAACCTTGAGCTTGTCATCCCTGGTGTTCGTGTATGTGTCCAGCCTTTCTATCATGCCCTCAAGAAGTTCCTTGGCAGCGTCAAAGTCCCTGTTTACCAGGGCATTAACAATATGGGCCAGGTGAAAGAACCTTACAATGGCATAGTTGTAATAATGTGTGCTGGTGGCAACGGTCTCGTACGAATTGATACCTCCTTTACCGCAATCGTTATCCAGCCCTTTGCCGTAACCGATGAGTGCGGAGGTCCGTTTGGCGTTGCACTCTGCATTCGGGACCAGGTCGTCCCACATGACAAAGCTGGCCAGGTCTCCGGCCTGCTTGTCCTTTTCCGCATCACCCGTGTATCCCGGTGTATAGGGTTTTCCATCTTTATCCTTTGTTCTTATCTTGTATCCACTGTCCACGATGTCTTTCGTAAAGAGCCGTAAATATTCCAGGGTTTCAGAGCAGGCAGCCCTGACATCTCCATCTGCAGATGTTTCTGCGGCATAGGTTATGGTTGGGACCGCCATGAAGATGTGAGGTACGTCATCTTTCGACCTGGTGTTGGTAACCCACACATCTCCCCAGTAAGGATTGTTCTTGTACTCGAACCTCGACGTATTCCAATGATCATACTCGGTATGCCAGCCCGAATAGTCGATCTTGACCTTGTAGCCTTCCAGGGTGGTGTACTCCTGGTTGAAGGTCGCTACGTTTCTCGCCATCAAGTGTTTTAACGGATCATTCTCGTCATAGACCATTCCCAGCATGGTCGAGGTTATGCCTTTGCAATATTCCTCACCAACCTTTGCCATATATGGATCACCCGTGAGCATGTACCCGGCGAGCGCAGATGCTAACACCCTTGGTGTCGGTATCATGATGTTGTGGCCGCCTCCGTCCGGATCGTAATGATAGAATCTTACCGTATCTCCCTCCCTGTACGCATCCACTCCGCTCCACCAGACCATGAAATCCCTCTTGCCTGTCGACTTGTCCACCCCATGGCTTATACGGAGCACCCACTTGAAGAAGCCTATTTTTTTCCAAAAAGCGGTTATCTCCTTCGTGAAATCCTCGACCTCCTGATCTGTCAACGGCTCTCCCACGTCTTTGCGCTCGATTTCGAAAGGCAAAGATGTTGGAAGCCCGGTGTCAGTATCGGTATCAGTGTCGGTATCGGTATCAGTGTCCATATCCGAGTCCGAACCGTTTTGGCCGCTCCTGGAACATCCGGCCGTCATTGCAAGAATTGCAACGCATATCAGGCCATGAATCGGGATTGCTCGGAAAAAATTGTTTTTCATCATATTTTGGACTCCTTTATCTCAAATTCGCCCAAGCCGCTGAATTATTTCCTGTGCCGTCTCATCCTGCGAGCCTTTGCGATTGCCCGCTTCTGGTTGATGATCACTCCATAAAACGGCTTTGCAATTTTGTCCCCGGTCTGAACGAGAATCCTCTTTATCTGTTCCGGAGTAAGCCGCGGGTTGACGGCAAGCATCTTGCCTGCGGTCTGGGCTGCATTAGGCGTTGCCATCGAGGTTCCTGACAAGGGAAGCCTGCTGCCGTCTGGAAGATAGCTCTCTGCAGCCACGCCGAGTTCGAACACCTTTACCAGGTCGTGATTGGAATTTGTGAACGTAGCCCAGCGGCCGTATTTGTCTACCGCGCCGACCACTATCATGTTGGGTGCATCAATGCCGGCGGCAACTACATCGTATTCCTTCACGTCTTCATTATCGTTGCCGGCGGCAATAAAGAACACTGTGTTCGGACAATGGCGAAACACGTAGTCCCAATACATCCAGCGAAAACGCTGTATCAGCTCGGCCCGCTCGTCAACCGCGGCCTCTGTCTTGTATTTTCCTGTTTCCTTGCGCAGCTCGGCTTTTACATAGTCCTTGGAAAAACCAAGGCTGGCGCTGACTATTCGTATCTTTTTCTTGTTGATAAAATCCGCTATGTCCCGTACGTTCTTGAACTCGGCTGCAAGCTCGGCATCGGTGGGACCACGTTCGTAGTACACGCGGTGTTCACCGGCCCATGCACTTCTAAACACTGCCAGTCTCGCATAAGGATTTCCCTCGGTTGCTAGGCCGGCACAGTGAGTTCCGTGTGCCCACTCCACTACCTCGTTCAGGCTGTCACGGAATTTTTTCTGCTTCTGCTTGTCCTTGATCGCCTGGATCGCGGCAAGCAATTCCTTGGCTGCCTGCGTTGTAACAAGCCCTGCCCGCAAATCCATGAATCCCTGCAAGTACGGCTTGAAAGCCTTTAGTATCTCCGCCTTCGGTTTGTACAGCAATGCGGTATTCGGGGCATCACCGTCTGCAACCAGGCCGTGAATGTCGTCTACCTGGCCGTCCTTGTCATCGTCCTTTCCATCGGGCCGCTCTTTCTTGTTTGTGAACAGTTTGCCCTTGAACAATGATATCTGTACGCCAAGGTCCCATATTGCCATGCGCACAGGTTTGCCATGCTTGTTTTTCAATGAGACATGGGCAAAGCTGTGGAGCTTGGGCTCGGGCTTTTTCTCGTTTTCATCGTGTACAGCGTCCACAATTTTTAAATAGAAGTCGCGGTACTTCAACATGGGCTCAAGCAGGTACTTGAGAACGAGCACACTCTGTGCTGAATCAGGAGATACCATGCTTTCCTTCACCAGATCGACACGTGATTCGATCTGTGCCGCATCTTTGAAAAAACGGTAAACCAGGGTCTGACCGTCGAACTGGTTTTTGGGCAATGCTGTAAAGGTTTTTCGTACTGCCTGTCGAGCGTCTTGTTCGTTGCCCGCCATTCGGCGCAAAGCCTCGGCAAGGTTACGGGCGCCGGCCCAGCTCAAGTTGCGATTCGATGCGCGCGCCCTGACCAACAGCACGGCATCCCGCGAAAGGGCAGGCTTGTCCTCAATGAGGTACAGGCTCGATAGTTTGAGCAGCTCTTCCGCAGCCTTGCCGGAAATCCACGGGATTGATTCAGGCTTCTTTGCATAAGACGGAAGCTTGGCCAAGTCGAGCCCCTTTGCGTACTTGGCGAGCTTTTTCTTGATGTCCTCGTGTACGAGCTTCAGCAGATCCTGCTTTGTTTTACCAGCCCAGGCAGGGTTGGCCGCTTTGGGTTTTGCCTGTGTAGAGGCACTCGTACTCAAGGCAAAAACGAGGGCAAATGCTGTTGCAAGGGACCTCAAGATATTTCTTTGAAAATGAATATACATTCTCTGCTCCCTTCTGCTTTGGTTCATAAAAAGTGGCGATTAGTGTATATCACCCGGAAAGATCCTGTAAACATGTAATCGTACTATCGAGCTTTTGGGCCGTTCTAACCGTGGCCGTTTTCTGTGTAACCGGGGACAATGCGGCGGAAAGGATATGCACGAAAAAGGGAGGCAGACAAGAGCTTTAAGCGGCTTTCCTTTCGTCGTGTTCAACCTTTGGTTTTTTAACCCCGCCCTCACGGGTGTGGTATAACTGGGAATCAAAACAATTATCAGGATTGACAAACATTGTTTTCGCCTGTCAAAACTATAAGGATGCCATGATGCGGATAGAACCTGCAGACAAAATAGTACGTATTCTCGACGAGGGGGCAAGAAGAATCGTACTCAAGGGAGGTGCGGCCAGGTGTGCATCTTTTCTGGTTGCCGGCATCTTGTCGAAGTCCGGGAAAAAGGTCGTATTGGTGGCGCCGGACAGTGAATCAGCGGGGAAGATGGCGGACGACCTGTCATTTCTGTTGAATTTTCAAGACCAGGGATTGGCTGTTGAAATACTGGAGGGAGATCCGAGTCCATATTCTGCAGCGGGTCCTGACAGGTTCCTGTCTTCAAGCAGGCTGGCTGCGATGGCAGGGCTGGTTCAACAAGACAGTCCCCTTGTCGTTGTAACGGATCCTCCAGGTCTGGCCAGGGCTACTGTTCCAAGGAAAATTTTTGAAGAAGCATGTTTCGTAATAGATCAGGGCATGGCTCTGGAACCGGGAGAGCTTGCGGCAAGACTGGTGTCCCTGGGATACGTAAGGACTCCATTGGTTGCAGAGCATGGTGATTTCTCGCCCAGGGGCTCGATATTCGATATCTTCTGCCCCTTCTATCAGTATCCCATCCGGTTCGAGCTGGATTTTGACCAGGTGCAGTCCATTCGTTTTTTCGAGCCCGAAACCCAAAGATCGAGGAAACAATCCTTGAAGAGCGTTTACATTTGCCCGGCTCGTGAAATATTGGGGCGCAGCTTGGATTTCCGGTCCGCATCGAAAGAGATAATAGACCTTGGTGATGACCTGGTTGTCCCTTCAAGCAAGGTAAAGGCCCTGGCCGATGCCGTGGCCGGGGATTTGGCGAGTTTGGACATGGAATGCCTGCTGCCCGCTTTTTATCCGAGGCCCGGACATGTGGTGGACTATGTATCGGACCATGCATTGATCATATTGGTCGATCCACTGGAGATCGAAAGGGAGATGAAGGAACGAAGGCAAAAACTGAATCGTGCCTATGAGCGCCGGGTATTGTCAAGGGACATAGTATATCCACCTGAAAGGCTGGAGCTGGACTGGCCGGCGCTGGCCTCTAAAATTGAAGAAAAAAAGAGCATAGTTGTTCAAGAATTAAGTGTGGAGGATGACGTCGGCGCGGATACGGTCGTCCTCGAATGGGATGCTTCATTTCCTTTTGATATCGGGCGCGGGGCAGCGGGTTCTTCAAGTCGGAAAGAAGGATTGGGGTACGAACGTTTGGACCTGCTGTCAGAGGAGATATCTTCATTTGCCTCGACCGGGGGATCGATACTGATCGTCTGTAATAGTGAGACGCGGGCCGAGGTTGTTCGAAAAGCATTATCCGACAGGAACATCAGTGCCCGAGTCGTGTTCAAGATGGCAGGGCGCGGCACAGGATCACGAGACCTGGAACAAGGTGTAACCGTTACATGGGGAAGACTTTCCACAGGGTGCAGGTCATTGCAGTCAAGGCTGTGGGTGATGACTGAAGAAGACCTCCTGGGAATCAAGTCTCCTGCGAGACCGGCCCGGACCAGGATGAAGAAGATAATGGATTCTGTTTCCATAAGGTCATTCAAGGAACTGAAGCCCGGCGACTTGGTCGTGCACGTAGACTTCGGTATTGCGGAGTACAAGGGCCTACAAAGGGTGGAAACCGATGGACTGGCAAATGATTTCTTGAGGCTCGAGTTTGCAGGGAAAGATGTGCTTTTCCTCCCGGTCCATGCAATGCAGAGGATACAGCGTTATGTAGGTTCCGCCGGAAAGGGTCCGGCACTGAGCAGGCTCGGCGGAACCGGGTGGGCAAGGACAAAGGCCAGAGTGGAGGCCGCGGTCAGAGAATTGGCCCGGGAGCTTCTCGCCGTGCAGGCTGCACGAAAGGCAATGCCTGGAACAGCCTTTCCACCGCAGGACTATTTCATATCCGAACTCGAGGCAACTTTTGGGTTCGAGGAGACGGAAGATCAGGCAAGGGCCATCGAGGAGACATTAAGGGACATGAGGGCCAAGACGCCCATGGACAGGGTGATTTGCGGTGATGTCGGCTTCGGCAAAACCGAAGTGGCCATGCGTGCGGCTTTCCAGGCGGTGCTGGGAGGCAAGCAGGTGGCCTTGCTGGCCCCGACAACCATTTTGGCCCAGCAGCACGGAATCAATTTCAGGGAGAGGTTCAAGGCCTTTCCGGTCAACATCGAGGTGTTGTCCAGGTTCAGGAGCAGGGAAGAACAAAAAAAGATACTGGAAAGGACGGCCGATGGAAATGTGGACATTCTCATAGGAACGCACAGGCTTCTTTCAAAGGATGTGGTGTTCAAGGACCTTGGATTGCTGATAGTTGACGAAGAGCATCGTTTCGGGGTCAATCACAAGGAAGTGCTCAAGAAAAAGAGAACCCAGGTGGACGTGCTGACCCTGACCGCAACGCCTATTCCAAGAACCCTGTACATGGGCCTTTCAGGTTTGAGGGATCTTTCGATTATAGCCACGCCGCCTGCAGATAGATTGTCCCTGAAGACCGTTGTCATGCGCTTTGACGAGCAAGCTGTACGGGACGCTATCCTGGCCGAGCTTAACAGGGGAGGGCAGGTCTTTTTTGTCCATAACAGGGTTAAGAGCCTGGCGGCTGTTGCAAGGATGGTTCAAACCCTGGTGCCGGAGGCCAGGGTGGCCATGGCTCATGGACAGATGAGTGAGAGAACACTGGAAAAGGTGATGCTCGATTTTCTGGCCCAAAAATTCGATGTGCTGGTGAGCACGGCCATTATAGAGTCCGGGCTGGATATTCCAAGTGTCAACACCATGATAATAAACCGGGCCGATCTTTTCGGCTTGTCTCAGCTTTACCAGATCAGGGGTAGAATAGGCCGGGGAAGGCTCAGGGGATATTGCTATTTAATGATCCCTCCGGCAGCCATATTGACGCGTGAGGCGGAGGAGAGGCTTGCCGTGCTTCAACGTTTCAGTGACTTGGGCTCCGGATTACAGATTGCCATGCACGACTTGGAGTCCCGGGGCGCAGGCAATATCCTTGGACACGAGCAGTCAGGGCATGTATCCAGCGTAGGACTGGATCTGTACTCGCAGATGCTTGAACAGGCTGTCTGCGAGCTCGATGGCCGGCAGGTGGAAGAAAAGGCGGACCCGGATATTTCTTTGCCTGTCAGCGCAATAATCCCGGATGACTATATCCAGGATACAGGTTCCAGGCTTGAGATATACAAGAGATTGGCAAAGGCGGAAAGCAAGGATGACCTGCTCGATTTGAAATCAGAACTAAAGGACAGGTTCGGGCCTGTCCCAAAGTCAATAGATATACTAATCGAAGTAATGGAGATACGGCAGGCCCTTCAGGAGATAAGAGCCAAGGGACTGAAGGTGGGTCGCGGGTTCGTTGCAGTAAATCTTGGAGATAGAGCAAGGATCGATGCTCAGGAACTTGTAGTCATGTTGTCCAGATCGATAAAGGCATACACCCTTGCACCGGACCACACCTTGAGGAGGCCTCTCACTTTCAAGGAAAGAAAGGACCCTATTTTCGCCGCAAAGAACATTCTCCTGGAGTTGGAACAGTGCCGGGTTCGCGCTTGACACGCCATGGTCCCGGTGTATAGTTCTTTCTATGTTTTCCTTGTGTATCGTTTTGTTTCCGGGATTTTCCGGGATTGGTGAAAGGACAAAACCATGATTTTTAAGAAGGCATTAATGATTCTGGCCGCGCTTTTGTTCACCTTGTCTTTCGGCGTTTCAACGTCCATGGCAAAGGACTATGGCAAGTGCAGCTTCAACTCCGACTGCCATAAGGGAGTCAAGTGCAACAGCGGGCATTGTGCCGATTCAGCAGGTAGCAAGTGCAGTTTCGATTCCGATTGCGGCGGCCATGGCGCTAAGTGCAACAGCGGCAAGTGCTCAAATGCACCGGACGGCAAATGCCATTTCGATTCGGAATGTCCGGGAGGCAAGTGCTCTTCAGGAAAGTGCAAGTTTTAATTGATGCCGATGAACTGATAAGCTGATAAGTTATCACAATTTAATGGAATCCATCGCCGGGAGTGATATAATATAATTTAAATTACTTGATGCCCTGGGCATTGTATGGGGAGTGGACTTGAAAGGCGGTATTGCCGGTTCGTCCTTGATTTTGCCCGAATCTTCGATTTCGCCGAAGATATTGGTGTTTTTCCTGGTCCTTTCTTTGAGTTTTCCAGCCCCGGCCGATAGCTCGGCCAAACATGGAGATAGGAGCGATCCTGCATTTTCACCAGGCATGCTGTACAGGCTTTCGGTGCATTTTGTGTCAGGCTTTCCGGTGGACCGGGCAAGAGACGAGCAACCTCAAAAGAGCTTTGGAACCCAACTCTTTCGCTTGTCTCCTTTTTTGAGCTTCGAAAGACTCAAGGTGAAGCTGTCAGTG
>JAADFL010000198.1 GCA_013152945.1 Deltaproteobacteria bacterium
CCCTACTTCATGAAATAACAGCATATTTTAGGCACCCTGAAAATCAACCTGGGTGGGGAGGGCCTACCCGCCGTCAGGCTTAAGGGGGGGTAAAAGTTAGAACCCTCCATCCGCTCCTGCTTGGGCCGTAGTTGGTTTTTGGCGGCGTACCTATTTTCCCCTTGGCTTTCTCTTGAGAAACCTGCCCCTGCCTTCCGGACCCACGTAGCGGCCGTTTTCCGCAACGAGTTCGCCCCTGGAAAATACCATCTCGATTGCGCCCTTGAGCTTGAATCTTGCGAATGGATACCAGTCCACGTTGGTTTGCAGCCTCTTTACACTGATCCTTGCCTTTGCCCTGGGGTCGAAGATGATAAGGTCAGCATCGGAACCGGGCAGTATGGCTCCCTTTCTCGGGTACAAGCCGGCCAGTTTTGCCGGGTTGGTGCTTACAAGTGAAACCCACTTGGAGATGGTCATCCTCTTTCCGCCGACCGCTTCGGTGTATGTTATTGGAACAAGAGTTTCAACACCGGGCAGGCCGTATCTGAGCTTGGTGAATTCGCCCTTCCATTTATCTTTCTGCCGTCTCGTAAACGTGCAGTGGTCGGTACATAGAATATCTATTGTACCTTCTTTCAGTCCTTTCCATAGCCTCTGGGAATCTTTTTTAGTGCGCAAGGGCGGACAGGTCGCAAACAAGTGGCCGTTCTTGCGCAGGAGGTGCTCTTCGGTCATCAAAAGGTAGTGTGGGCAGGTTTCTGCAGTTACAATGCAACCATTGTTCTTTGCTCGTGCTATCTCTTGTACTGCATCCATCGTGGAAATGTGAGCCAGGTGCAGGTGCCCTCCCGTAACCTGTGCCCACTTGATTGCCCTCGAGACGGCTTCAGCCTCGGCAACCGCCGGTCTTGCCCGGGCCAATGCATATGCGCCGAGGTCCCTGTAAGACGCCTCTTTTTTCATTTCCTCGGTCAGACTTTCGATGAGGTCGCCGTTCTCTGCATGCAGCATAACCGTGCCCCCGCAGCCTGCCGTTTCATCCAGCAGGTTATGGAGAACGCCGTCGTCGATTTGCAGGCCTTCCTCTTTGTACGCCGTGAAGACCTTGAATGATACCACGCCCCGGGAAACTATTTTTTCGATCTCGCTCCTTGTCCTTTGCTTCCAATCGGTAATGACCATGTGAAAGCCGAAGTCTATGCATGCCCTGTCTTCCGCCTCGAATATCCTGTGGTCCAGGGCCGAGGAAAGTGAGTAACCGGGCACCTGCTGGGCAAAATCGATGAAGGTGGTGACACCCCCGCAGGCTGCGGCCTTGCTGCCGTTCTCGAAATCATCCGCAGTACGCACGCCGCCCTGCAGCATCTGGAAGTGAACGTGTGTGTCCACTGCACCGGGGAAAATGAATTTACCGGTTGCGTCTATGATATTGGCAGGCTTGGACGACTTGAGGGTCCTGCCCAGGTCCATTACCTTATCTCCCCTGATCCCGACATCGGCTCTAAAAGAGCCTTCAGAGGAAAAGACTCTGCCTCCCTTTATTATCGTATCGAAATACATGTTTCTACCAGTTAGATCGAGCTCGCAATATTGTCAATCAATCATGTATTGCATCCATTGGTCAAAGGTAGGATACTGACGGCCGTTGTCCGGACGAGTGGATTTGAAAAACGATTCGTAGTTTGGGTTGCATGGAGGCCCCGGGATCTTGGATGGCACACAAAAACAGGATACTACTAAAGGCATGAACTACAAGGACGGGGAAAGACCATCCGATGATGGTGTGGAGATCCTGGCCAAGGCTGAAGAATTGTTCGAGGCAGGAGATTATTACCTTGCAGGGAAGTTATATCAAAAAGGAAAGCCGTTGGTTCAGGGTGATGCAGCCAAGGAAGCGGAAGACTTGAGGCAAAGACTCGGTCTGGACAAGGTTGCGCTCTATGCAGGCATCTTGTTTTTCTTGCTGCTTGTGTTCGTATGGTGGCTGGTAATGGCGCGAACCTGAAATTAACGGGACGGTTTCGTTCGTGCCAGGTCTACCTGACTGTAATAAAAAGGAATGTCAAAAAAAGCTCAACAGTAAAAAGACAAGAAATACCTGACTGACTTCAGTAACTGTCATCTTTACCGTAATTCTATCGTAATCTTGAAGAACCGGCGGGATTGCCCTTGTGACCGAAAGTTATCCCATGAGTGGGGATATGAGCGTTTCCCTAAAAATGAAAGCCCCAGGATAGGCCCACTTGCTTATCACCGGACGGCGTGACTCCGGCCCATGGAATTATCCCGGTCGAACCGTCATGCGCCAATGCATCGTCATACGTGTAGTTCTTGCCTGAAAGATAAGCATCGAGAATGGAAATGGCAAAGACACCTGCCCATACGCCTATCATGATGTTGCCTCTCAAGTATTCGTCCTGGGCCTCTTTCCTCAATACCGTGTGTGCGCCTATTCTGTGTTTGTACCAATCTCTCAAGGTGCACTCGCCGTTCGGACCGGAGCCTGAACCGGATGAGCATGCAGGACCGTTGCCCTGCCTGCTCGGGCCCCAGGTCGTGGGGCAATTGCCCCCGTCACAAGGCACGTCGTAATCGTCCCGGTACCCCGGTTGACCCTGCGCAATGTTGAAGCCCGAAGGGATCCAGTTGTATTTCTGCTCGGCCATGTAACCACGGCTCCAGAAAATCGCCGCGCCGGTCAGGGACAAGACCTGTGCCGAGGTAAACACTATAGCCTTTACAATGTCGTCGTTGTACCACTGACCCCAGGAGGCAATAGGCGTCAGAGCCCTGAACAGGGCGCCGGACTTTGACTTGAGCACAACAGCCTCTGCCGACAAGGCTATAAGGTCGGCTGCCTGGATCTCCACGTTGTCCGCGACCAGCACGGTTGCCTGCTCGGTCGAGATTATTCTCGCGTTCACCAGGAATTTGTCTCCTGCATCAGCGACCGATCCTACTACGATTGCATCGGCTCCCACCATCTTCCCGACCTTGGCTGCCTTTCCCTCGTCTTCGAGCAAGCCGGTCTGGGCCAGGGCCATCTCTTCGATCGCATCATTCAGGCGTTGCCGTTCGACGATGTTGAAGCCCTTGTCCCTGTGGAAATAGGTCGTCAGTTCGGCGGTTACAAGTGCTCCGAGTTCCTTGTCCTTGGCGATTTTGCCCTTTGCAATGAACGGATTTACTGCGAGCCACTGGAACTTTGACTTGCCCGGCAGCTTCTTGAAAGCCTTGGCCAATTTGCCTCCAAGCGTATCAATGGCCATTGCCACTCTGCTCCTCGTCTTGGGATCCAGGGCATGGGAAACCGCCGGTAACAAGCTTATGGAGAACAGAACAGCTATGGTGAGAGTGAGTCTTTTCATCTTTCCCCCTTTCCGAGAGAATGCTCGAATAAGTACCGTGAACCTTAGAAAAAAGCCGGAATTACTACCGGCTGTTCAGGAATCTTGGTAACACATTGTGACATTTAGAGTCAAGAACCGGAAATGCGCTTTTCTCCCGGGTATTGTGGATCCGTTCCCCGGCACGTGTGACCGGGACCGGGATTTTATAGTCTGAACCTGGCGCCATAATAACGGTGTTGCACGCGGACGGCATGATGGCTCGCGGTGATTTTTTAGTCATGCCGGGTGGTTGCGTAAGTATGGATTATTCAACCTGGGTCGAACAACCGGCAGGAGCCGGATTACCGGGTCTACTGGTAGCGGACCATGTACTTGGCTGTCGAGAAGCTTATGCAGGTCGAGACCCGGCCCGATTCCGGCCTCACGAGCCGCCAGAGATAAGTCTTGCCTGGCTTCAGCTCCGGAAGACGAACGGCATTACCGCGTACCGTTTCGCTTAGTATGGGCTTGTCGAAGCCCTGTTCCCTTGTGGTCAGTTGTAATTCCAAGGCATCGGGCCAATCGCCCCGGAACCAGGCCAGGCGAACAGGTTGTTTCTGAACCACGTACCCGCCGGGCGGCACCTGCGGTACCGCTGCATCGCCGTGTACAAGGTAACCGCCCACGTTTACCAGGGCTGAGAACATGAGAAGAACGGCCACGGCATATCGCCGCAGGCCGGCAATGATCCAGGTCCAGGGCAGGCCCTTCATTGTTTTCTCCATGTACGTGTTGTTTGCCAAATACCGAAACCGGCAAGGAAACACCATGTCAATATGGAAGCAAGATCCAGCAGCGACTCACCGGCCGGGGTTTCCCAGAAAATTCTGACCACGTGTTCTCCAGCCGGCAATATTGTTGCAACCATGTCCGGCCCTGCAGCTACCACCGGCGCAGGCTTGCCGTCCACGGTGGCATTCCATCCGGATGCTGCAAAGACAGGGACCACGAGTAATTCCGGGTCGCTTGTTTGCACCCGGTACACGTCCGGGCCGGCAATATGCTGTTCTTTGACTTCGACGACAGCATCGGATCGCCCACCCGGCACTGAATCGATAAGGGATATCTTGTCCAGCCCTGCAACCTTGGCAGGAATGCCTTCAAGAGGCGAAACGCTGAATACAGGCCTTCCACGGGCGGTAAAAACCTTGAGTGCTTCCAGGTCCTGTTGTCCAAGCTGGCCCGGATCGAGCACCCACACTGCATCGGCAGGCGCCAGCACGGCCTGGTCGAGGTGACTGCCCGGCACCATGCGATAGGGAGTCGGAGGCGTAGCGCCCTTGCCCGTGAAACGAGCGATCCATGCCTCTCCGGTGTAGAACCATTGTGTGTCATCGGCCACCACGAGGATTGTTTTTACCGCAGTCCAGGCATAGGTGGCGAATTTGTCGTGGTACAGGTAGCTGCCCCAACCACGCTTGACCTGCTCCATTGAAGGAGTTCCGTCCGACTCTTGTAGTTTATTGAGCCTGCCCGCACGTTTGCGATTCACAAGGTAATAGCCTATGCCGATGTGCCGGGCCAGGGCCAGGTACCTGCCTGGCCTGCGCATCCGGTTGCAAAGCATTGAACAAAGTGTAGGTCCAAGCAGACGCCAATGCCCGCACACGGTATGTTGTCCTTTCGAAGCCATGTATGAAAGCCGCCGCTTGTCAGTGCGAAAGTGCCCGTGATCCAGGACGATGCGAAGCGGTGAACCCATTGATGCAGGCCGGGCTATTGAATACGCCCGCTGAAATGTGCGCTTGGAGCCCGGGTTGACATGTGTTCCCGCCAATGTGGTCACATGAACGAGAAAAAGAATGAAGGCGGCCGCGCCAAGCACCAAGCCGGTTATAGTTGTAATGCGGCCTGCAGTATGTCCCATGCGATGTGCGATTAATCCCGCTTCTTTACCTAGTTCGAAAAGTCCTGTGCCTGCCAGGCCGAAGGCAAAGAACTCGAGAAGGTATACACATCTAAAAAATTGGATCCTTTGCGCAAAGGGCAAGTATGAAAGCCAACCGACATCGTCGGGCCCCATGAGCATCAGGAAAGAAAGCGTGAAGCCGGCCACCATGAAGCGATGACCCGTGAAACGCCAACGCCGGAGGCACATGAACAGTCCGAGCAATGTCAGCACGGTCAAAACAGGAGGCCGTTCGACCAATGTGCCTGAGATATTAATGCGATTGATCAGTTTGTCATCTGCGGTTTGCCTTGACCTGTCCGTGGTGCGGGCATCATCGAGTAAACGGCCGCTGAACAAGAGGCGCGTGGCCTGACCCGGCGAGAGCCCGGTGGACCAGCTTGCATAGTTGGGCAGTGCAATGACATCCGGAACCGGCCTGTGGCGCAGGCGGTGCTGCAGGAAAGGCACCAGCCAGAAGGCTGTGAGCAGGATCGACAGCACCGAGAATATCGCCAGGGACCGCCATGTTCGGTGAAGGTCCCAGCGCTCTATAACGAACAGCAGCACGGCTGCGAGCACAGCATATACGGCTACCATGGCATGTGCCACGAAAGTCAATGCAAAGAGGGCGGCTGCACCGAAAGGGCCGCATTTCCCACGCAACATGCGTGCAAAACGACCGAGAAACAAGGGGAAAAACACTCCGGCCAATGCCTGTGTGATAACACCTGTTGTAAAAAAACTCTCGTACGATGTACCAAAACCGGCAACAGATATCAAGGTAAGCAGGGCGCCCAGCCCCGCCGCCGGTTCAGGCAGGCCCAAGGACAGGTATCCACGCCAAAGAGCCAGGGGTATGGCTGCAAACAGCAGACATATCAAGAGATTGTGCAACAGTAGCAAATCAATGCCGAGCCATGCATGCAGGCTTCCGGTTATCAGGTAGAAGAGCGGTTGATAGAACTTCAACATTGGTGTGCCGAAGTCCATGGAAATTGGTCCGAACGGATTGCGGCCTTCGGAAATGGCGAGTGCTGTTTGGCCCTCACACTGCAAGTGATAGGTTTGGTCTCCTGATTGGTCGAGCCTGCCTGAAAGCATGTCGTGGGTGCTCACGAGCACTACAACCGAGCCCAGTATTGCGAGGAAGAGACCAGGTCTTTTGCGTACCATGGCGCCCAAGCCCGTAACCGGATTACTCATAATCGATCTTATTGTGGATTTTGTTCTCATCCGGAATGCTTTTCGCAGGCGGTATTTTTTCCAAACATAAATTCAGGCATCAAAAATTCTTTTCCACCCGGCATGCCCTGTCCCGGAGCCGCCGGTGATAATATTTTCCGCATCCCGCCGGCTCCCGAAGCGACTGGCTGCGTTTCTCCTCTTCGAAATAACTGCAGCGCAAACCTAATAACATAGGTCGAGTACAGGGACAAGACCGGGTAAGCCTTTTTAAAGGCGGACCTGTGTACGATTCTGTTTCAGTCGAAACAGCTTGACCTGTGGCTTTGTCTATCCTAGCATATGAGCCAAGTTAACCCCGGATCGAAGTCCGCGAGGTGTGGATTCCGGTACGGGGCTTTGTTTTCGGGAGTTTTTTATGAAAGTCAAGGATGGAGCTTATGTTACGATCGATTATACTCTCACGTTGGACTCAGGTGAGACAGTAGACCAATCACAGCCGGGGCAACCCCTTGGCTTTTTGTTCAGGTCGGGACAGGTCATTCCGGGTCTTGAGGGCGCCATCGACGGCATGGAAGCCGGAGAAAGCGTGGAGTTTACCGTAGAACCGCAGGACGCCTACGGAATGCCTGATGAACAGCTCGTAAGGGAGCTTGCAAGGAACAGCTTTCCTGATGATACGGAACTGAAACCTGGTATGGTGTTTCAGGCAACCGGGCCGAACGGCCCTGTGCCGTTCAAGATCAAGGAAGTCGGAGATGAAAAAGTGATGGCTGATTTCAACCATCCCCTGGCAGGTGAAAAACTTCATTTCAAAGTCGTTGTGGCAGAGGTGAGAGAACCCACGGACCGGGACATGGAAGACGAACATGATTCAGGGTGCTGCGAAGGCTGTGAAGGTTGTGATTAGAGCCGGCGGCTGCGGAAAATATTGTCGGCAACAGCTCTGATACCGGTTCATTTATTCACGGGCCCAGCATGCTCGGAAATACTCCGAAACCGGGCCGGCTGGATAATAACATTTTTAAAATAGGCACTTGCCCAAAATTTAATTGCGGGTTATATGGAACCGGGATTTGGAAAATCGTAAGGGAGAGGACAGGGGATGTCCAAGGACAGGAGAAGGGCCCCCAGGATAAAGGCCAACCTCAAGATACGTATACCAAGGGCACCCAGGGCCATTGAGGGCAAGACAAGAAACGTAAGCAGACATGGTGTGTTCGTCGATTCCGAGAGGGAGTTGCCGGAAGGACAGTTGATACAGGTGGAATTGACACTGCCCGAGGAGCCTTTGCCCGTGCCCATGATGGCCAAGGTAATCCGGGTGGAACCTGGCGATTTGGGCGCAAAGGGCGGATTCGCGCTTGATTTCTATGCATTGGACAAAGGCGCCATGGAGGCATGGGACATGTTCGTTGACAAACTCGAGGAATTGGACGGGGTAGCCCTTTCCGAGAGGGGGCCAAGCCGGAGAGTGAGTACTTCAAGCTTCCCGGCCCTGGGTGTCAAACTCGGTCTCAAGTTTTCGTCCATGGACAGGATGGTGGATGTTTACCGTAATGGAATAAGGAAGGGTGAGCTTTGGTTGCCCAAACCGGCCACTTCCAAGCCCAAGGGGCAGCGCATAGAGATTGTGCTGATGCATCCGAACACACGCGGCAGGATTAGTTTGTTCGGGGAAATCGTGGGTGTAGAGAGGACTCCTTTGGGAGAGAAAGGCTTGAAAGTCAAGGTTTTTCCACTCAGTAAGTCCGCCGACAAGAAATTGCGTGAATTCATATCAGCGAACAACAGGGAGATAGCACGGAAACTACGATACGGTTGATGGCGGGGGATTGAGAGGCATGGATTATTGGCAATGATATTGGAGTCGCTGGAGACCGGTCCCCTTGCCGTGAATTGTTATATTATCGGTGATGATGCCGGGCATGAAGCAGTAGTCGTTGATCCTGGTGGAAACGTGTCTGATATCAAGTCGGTGCTGGCGCGGAATGAACTTGTTCCCAAGTTGATAATCAACACCCATGCACATTTCGATCATGTGGGCGGAAACAAGGAATTGTCCGAGTCCTACGACCCGCACTTGCCGATTGCAATACATCCGGCCGAGGCTGGTTTGATTACACAACTGGAAAACATGGCATCCATGTTCGGAGTCAGGCTGGAAAATTCTCCCCCGGCAGAGAGGATGCTCAAGGAAGGGGATATCATCCGGGTTGGGGTAATCGAACTCCAGGTGCTGGAGACCCCGGGCCATTCCTCGGGTAGTATTTCGCTTGTTGTAAAAGGGGAGGATATGGTTATCGTTGGTGATCTCCTGTTTGCCGGATCAATCGGCCGGACTGATTTCCCGGGTGGCGACTTGGACACGCTGTTGGCGAATGTTAAGGAAAAGATCTTTACTCTCGGAGACGACGTAAAGGTCCTGCCGGGTCATGGCCCTGCCACGACGGTTGGACGCGAGAGGCGGTTTAACCCGTTTTTTGGAACACAGGCCCCGCTTTTTTTCTAGGATGGCGGAGAATGGAGCAGCTCGAACTGGATTTTTCCAAATCCGTGCCTCAAGAAACAAGACTTTTTACAAGAAAATCAAAAAAAAGACGGGAACTGCTTCGGCCGCGTGGAAGACACCATGATTTATCCGGGATATTCGGACGGCTGAACCGGTCTTTTTTTGGTAATACGGTAAAAGTGGATGTGACCTGGGGAAAGGAATCGAAGAACAGGAAGAGAAGCATACAACTCGGTGTGTTCGACCGGGATTCGAATATCATCAGAATTCACCCCCTGCTTGACCGGGATTTTGTGCCCGAGGATGTTGTAGAGATGGTGCTGTACCATGAGATGTTGCATGCCTACCTCGGGGCGGACGTGGTACGGGGACGGAGGATGGTACACACGAAGCGTTTTCGTGAAGCCGAGAAGGCCCATCCGTATTACAGTGCTTATGTTGAGTGGGAGAAGAAACACCTTACGCGGTTGCTGCGTGGATGGTGATTAAAATCTATTTATTCATGCATCCTGATTGCCGGACAGGCATTCGGGCCGGCCCGGACATGCCATCGAGTTTATACAGGCAAGGTGATTTTCACGGATCAAAGGCGATTGACATGGATACAAGGAAGTATCTAGAATAAGTATTGATTGAATTGCTATTGTTCCGGTTGCTACAGGGGAGATTGAACATTGGGTAAGGACAAGGGTATCAAATCAAAGCTTCGTTCCATTTTCAGAAAAGATGAAGAACAAGTAAAAAAGGGTGTCGACAAGAGGCTTCAAGAACCGGAGTTCAATATAAACAGGCCCGAAACCGTCACGCCGGAGACTCTGGCCGATGACCGGGAAGAAACAGGAGAACACAAGAGGGTGCATGCAAGGCACATGGTGCGCCTGTCGGTCGGGATGTCCAGCGAGCACAATTTCTACAAAGGCTTTTCAGAGAACATCAGTGAAGGTGGTATTTTCGTAGCCACGCACGATCCATTGCCGGAGGGGGAACGTGTCAAGATCGAGTTCACCCTGCCGTCGGGCAAGGAGGTGGATGCAATGGGCGAAGTGCGGTGGATCAGGGACCAGATGGTCATGGGAGACACCATGCCCGGTATGGGCATCAGGTTCTTGGACCTTTGCGAGGAGGATCGCGTTGCTATCGAGAATTTCTTGAAGAAGCGTGACCCGCTTTTTCACGACGACGAGTTTTAGGCGATCCTTGTTTTTTCTTTTTCTTGTCGAAATTTTTCAGCAGCCATTTTTCCAGCCGCAGGTTTATTAGTTCAGGATGCTCAATCGGGCCTGTATGACTTCCCCCGGGCAGAACAAGGAGTTCGGACCCCGGGATGAGGCGATGCATTTTGTGTGACAGCCAGAGAGGTGTAAACGTATCCCTTTCACCTGCTATTATCAGGGTAGGGGCCTTAATGGTTGCAAGGTATTCTTCGGCACTGTGATTCGATGCATGGTACAGCATTTTGGTAAATATTTCTATGTCCATGTGGCTCAAGTGTTCGAGGTAGGGCATGAAGTCTTCATATTTGACGAGTTGCCCGTTGATCTCGGTCCTCCGAGCCACTTCCCAGGATAACTTGGTCGGAAGTACCGCCGACCAGAGTAACTGGGCCAGGCCCGGGGCCGAGCTGATGGCATTCAATATCTGCGGGAAGAATGCCTTGAGGAGCCCGGTATCGTGAAAAGTGTCCAGGGGCCTTCCGGGCGCACCGGTCAACAGGACAAGCCCGGCTACTTTGCCCGGGTGCCTGCCGGTGTAATCGAGGGCGACCTGCACACCCATGCTGTGACCGAACAGTATGGCCTTCCTGACCTTGCATGCCTTGAGCACACAATCCAGGTCATCGCAAAGATCCTGTATAGTAAGCCTTTCCATGTCCTCCGGAGGCGCTGAAAGGCCGTGCCCCCTGTAATGGGGATGAATAATTCGTCTCGTGTCCTGGAATTTGTCATTTATGTATTTCCAGACATACCCGTCGCATCCTATACCGTCCAGGAGCACGAAGGGCACCGAACCTCCTGTCGATCCTGTTTTCGGATTCTGGTCTTCAACATGCAGGTTCGTGCCGTCGAGCCCTTTAATGTTCCTTATGGTCATCTTCAAGGGTCAAAACCTCCTTTCGATCCGCAGGACAGGTCAGTTCGGCTTGTTTCCTTCTATGTCTTCGAGCGGAAATCCCACCCTTGGTCTTTCGAGGAGAAGGGCCGGCTCCAGGTGGCCCCTTGGATCGTTCCATCGTTTCAAGGTGACCTCGCCGTTGTACAGCTCTACAAAGGTGAATTCGACCAGCTCGCGCAGGGGCATGTATTCTTCGTGGAACAAGGGGGTCCATGTCCCGGTGTTAAAGTATAGACCCCCATCGGCCAGGGTTGCGGCATCACTCAAATGAGTATGGCCGAAGGTTACATACTTGACGCCGGTCAGCTCTTTAATGCTACTTGCAGCCTTTCTGTATGGGTCTTTTTTCCTTACACGCAGAAAGGACCTACGGCTTCCAAAAAGCAGGATGGTAGCGAGTGCGCCAATGAATATGAGAAGGTAACTCAAGGTCATGGTTATGGCTTCCATGATTGGATTATGCACTGCGACCTGAATGGATGAACTCAAGAGCAACAGGAAGAAAACGGCGAATACCGAGACAGTAAAGGGAAGCAGGATCTTGCGAAAGATTCTTGTCAGTGTGTGCAGGAGAAAGCCGAAATGTCCCCCCTTTGTAGGATTGATTTGCAGGCTGTCCACCTTGGCCAACTTGGCGGGATCGATGCCGAACTTTTCCGCAAGCTCATTTCTTCTTTTCCGGTGTTGTGCGCGCAGGACTCCAAGTTCCCTGGGCATGAACAGCTTTTGTTTCTTTAAAACCCTAAGAAATGACAGGCCGTAGGCCAACAGCAACCTGCCCGAGGATAGCGGGTGATTCTTGACTGCCCAGAGGAAGGCGGTTTGGTCGTCTCCCATGTTGTCGGCAAGGGGGTATCTGTTGTCTATCGGGTTGAACAGGTACCTGGCGAACAGCGAACCAATAGGCAACCTCAACAGCTTATCATCCGGATAGCCTGCGGTGTTCGGGAGTTCCGGAGCAAGTTGGAACCTGAACGAGTTGAACTTGTCGTACCTGTTGCCGTGTTCGATCCAGAGGACATTGTCTGCGATGTGAAACCATTGGGCGAAGCTTATCAAGCCGCTCGAGGCGGTGCCGTGCTCTGATTCGGCCGTGCTCGCTATCTTTTGCCTGATTACTTCCTTGACTTCGGGCCAGTACAGCTCTGCATCGTGGTTTCCGGTAATGAATAAGATCTCGTATCCTGCACTGTACACCGTGCCAAGGCCTCTTACAAAGTCCTTGTGTCCTTCAAGGATCTTGTTGATCTTCCAGACCGCCTTGGCAGGGGCGGTGCCTGCGCCGAAGACCCGCTCGGTTCCCTTTGTGGGTAAAGGGCCGTCGTACGGCCTTACCATCTGTAGAAAATCGAAAGAATCGCCGTTTAGGACCAGCCGCAACATGCGATTGGTTTTCCGGCATTTTTCGACCAGGTGCCTGCAAAACCTAAGCCACTCCCTGTCCCAGAAAAAGTCTTCCATGCGGGCAAAAGCGCCTGTTCCAGGCAAACGGCCCTCGTTGATGTGCAGGTCGCTGACCACCACGGTGTAATTTTTTCGTGATGTTTCGGGTTGCTCTTTATCGCTTTCAGTCACTGTTTGTGAGCCTCCGCCCGTGAAATCCAATTAATTGAAACCAAACCATAACCGGAAATTCCGATTGGGGCAACCAAGCCCGTGAAAAATGTGATAGCTGAATTAATATGTCAGTGGTACTGCCGAGTGAAAATGTCAGTACCAGGGTACCTGGAGAGAAGCTCGAAGGTACCGGGCCGGGAAGCATGATACCGGGCTTTGGGGAGATACCGACCAAAGGCCTGGTCGTAGAACTACGCCTCGCCAAAGCAAAGAATATCAACCAAGCCGGCCAGGTCCTTAAGCGCTCCTTGGAGGAAGACCAGGGACGGGTTTCCGATTACATCTCAAAGTGTTACGCCAAATCGCCCATGCAGTTGGGCTGTGCCTTCGTCCATGGTTCCAGCTATGGGTCACACGTGGCCTGGTCATCGTTTCCACCGATGTGAGCTTCCCCATCCCAGCCCAGGGACCTCAAGTGCTCTATGAACTTC
>JAADFL010000199.1 GCA_013152945.1 Deltaproteobacteria bacterium
GTCAGCTTTCGGGGAATGGCTGTTTGCACATCCGGTTGTAAATGAAGAGATGAGCAATAAGATAGCAGCTATATTGATAAAATAATGGAAAAAGTTTCTGTAAATCATGTATATCCTCCGATTGCCATTTTACTTACGTTTTTCCCGCCTTGGCATGTTGCCGACAGTAATCATTCCAGCAATCCTATCTAACTTGATTGGACCGATCCCTTTTACATCCAGCAATTCCCGTACAGATTTGAAAGGCGCTTTATTCACGTTTTCAATAATTCTAGAGGCCAATACAGGTCCTATTCCCGGCAGAGCTTCCAGGTCCTCAATATCGGCATTGTTTATGTCTATCTTGATGCCGAGGGTCAAGAGCCCGGCCCCTGGTATCCTCGTCCTTTTAAAGGCACACGAATCATGGCCGTCCCCGGTTTTTATTTTACGCACAATCAATTGCTCGCCATCGAAAGGAATATAGCCTTCCGGAAGTGAACACCCCTGCCCTTCATGCAGCAATTTTGCAAGATCACCGGTTTCCTTGCCCTGCTTCAAGCATAGAAGCCTTTGTTGTTCCGAATCAGGTAAGACCAATTCCACCCTGGTTGAATGCCGGCAATTCCTCTGGTATGTATTGCGGCTATCTCCGGGTTTTGGAAAGTCTTGTACGCAAACAACGAGGATGCCGACAGCCAGGGCAGCCATTGCGTAAGCGTTTCTTACCCAAAAGATTTTCATCGGTTTCTACCTGGTAATCCGAGCAAGGGTACGAAATACCGGCTCGTACTTGGGATCATCCGAAGAAAATTCCATCAACCTGCTGTCATCGTGTTGCCCTATTCCGATTTCGACAACAAGGGCCGGCGGCAATCCAAAATCCCGAGCCACATCGAACCATTCGATTGCTGCAATCGAATCCCGTGATTCCACCACGTCTTCCAACCCGGTTGTTTCAAGTTCTTCAGGGTCGCTAATTCTATACAGGTCCACGTGCACCAGTTTCGGCTTTGTACCATATTCCTCGACAATACTGAAAGAGGGACTATGCACTCTTATAGATTCGCCACCTTTCAGGCCCGATACCATTCCCCTTACGAACTCGGTCTTTCCCGCGCCAAGAATACCAATCAGACCAACAACCGAACCCGGCTCGAGGACAGATGCGACCGCCTTCGCAACGAGCCTGCTATGTTCCACCGAACCGGTTTCGATTATCAGCTTTTTTCCCAATCCTGGTCCTGCTCCTCCAAAGCCTGGAATGCTTCCCCGATTTTTTCCAGTACATTGCCTGCTGTTATGCACCTCGGACCGAATTCGTCGGCCGCCAAGTCACCGGCCAAGCCATGAATAAAGGCTCCAAGCCTTCCCGCATCCAAAGGTTCCACTTTCTGGGCCGCCAATCCTGCGATGATACCTGTCAGCACATCCCCTGAACCTGCCGTGGCAAGACCATGGTTACCGGTCGGCACTACCCACGCACTTCCGCCGGGTTCGGCGCAAACGGTTCGTGCGCCCTTGAGCACAACATGTACACCCATATCCCGTGAAACCTTTCTGGCAAGCTCAATCCGGTCGGCCTGGATCTCGGATGTTTTCCGCGCTAGCAACCTTGCCATCTCGCCGGGGTGGGGGGTCAAGATGACCTCTGCTTCGGCTTTCTTCAGGATATCGCTCGATCCTGCGAGCACGTTAACAGCGTCCGCATCCAGCACGATCGGCTTTTTAACATTGTTCAAGACGGCGTGCACGAGCTTTCTCGCGTATTCTCCTGTTCCCAATCCAGGTCCAATGGCTACTGCATCCATTGTATTCGCTCTTTCAACCAGGTTTGAAAGCGAATCATCGGTGGGTTCACCTGTATTGTCGATTTCTATCGTATGTCCCATAAGTTCCGGCGCATGAGCCATTGAAGCAGCCAGCCCCTCCTTTGTGCCGGCCACGGTCGCAAGGCCTGCGCCTGCCTTCAATGCTCCCATACCGGCAAGGGCCGCGGCGCCGGAAAATCCTTGTCTTCCGGCAATTAAAAGTACATGGCCGAACGTTCCCTTGTGGCCGTCCTCCGGCCTGTCCGGAAGCAATTCCAATGCCGAATCCATGCCCATGAACCAAACAGGAATGCCGGCGTCGTCGAGAAGGCTGGATGGGAAACCGATATCCGCCAGATAAAGGTCGCCGCAGTAATCCGCGCCCGGAAATATTGCCTGTCCTCTTTTCAGACAGCCGAATGTTACGGTTGCACTTGCTTGTACGGCCCATCCCAAGGGAATGCCGGTATCCGAGCAAAGACCACTTGGCATGTCAACCGACACGACAGGCTTGTCCTGTTCATTTATCAATTCGACAACCTGCAGAAACAAGCCTGAAACCTCCCTGCCCAATCCTGTCCCGAACATCGCGTCTACAATCAAGTCGGCTGCCGTTATTCTCGCTTCCTGTCTCGTGAGGTCGTCTTCGGAAGCGATCTGTATAGGTTTGATCTCGGGCCCGGAAGCAATTATCTTGAGATTGATCAGGGCATCTCCTTTCACCTTGCTTTCCGGTGCCAGCATGAACAGGTCCACACCGATACCCTTGTTGGAAAGGTGCCTGGCTACCACGAAACCATCTCCGCCGTTGTTTCCAGGACCACAGAAGACGGCAGCGCGTTCGCCTTGAACCTCTTCGAGCATGTCTATTGCGACCTCCGCACATCCACGGCCGGCATTCTCCATAAGAACCACGCCGGGTGTACCTCTTTCTTCAATAGCCTTTCTATCCAATTCACGCATCTCGACGGCAGTGGCAAGTGGAAAAGATTGTCTTAAAATCATTTCATAAACTCCTTGTCTCAACTGGTCTTGTAATTGGGAGCCTCCCTGGTTATTGCAACATCGTGAACATGGCTCTCTCTAAGACCGCTGGGGGTTATCCTGACGAACCTGGCCTTTTCCCGCAGCTCCTCGATTGTGGCGCAACCTGTATATCCCATGCCGGAACGAAGGCCGCCGATCAATTGGTGCAGGTGTGCGGCAAGGGGGCCCCTGTACGGAACTCTCCCCTCGATACCCTCCGGGACAAGCTTTCCGTCTTCCGTATCCTCCTGGAAATACCGGTCCTTACTACCCTTCTGCATTGCACCGAGAGATCCCATACCCCTGTATGTCTTGTAGGTTCTACCCTGGAATATGTATACCTCTCCAGGTGACTCGTCAGTGCCTGCAAATAAACTGCCGATCATGACCGTGTGTGCACCTGCTGCTATCGCCTTGCAAATATCCCCGGAATATTTTATTCCGCCATCCGCTATTACCGGCACCCCGAATTTTTCAGCTTCCCTGGAACAATCATTAATCGCGGTGATTTGAGGCACACCCACACCCGCCACTATTCGCGTAGTGCAAATCGAGCCCGGACCGATTCCAATCTTCACGGCATCCGCCCCGGCCTTGATAAGGGCTGCAGTCCCCTCTGCTGTTGCCACGTTTCCTGCTATCAGGGAAATCTCCTTGTGGGTCTTTCCAAGGATTTCCACCGTCTCGATCACATTTCTCGAATGCCCGTGAGCAGTATCGACAACTATGAAATCCACGCCCGCCTCCACAAGAGCTTGAGCGCGTTCCTCCCTGTCCATTCCGACACCCACGGCGGCGCCCACGAGCAACCTGCCCTTCGAATCCTTGGTGGCATCCGGGTATTTCCGGGCCTTCTCGATATCTTTTACAGTTATCAGTCCAACCAACTCGAAAGCGTCATCTATGACGAGGAGTTTCTCTATCCTGTGCTCGTTCAACAACTCCTGTGCTTCCGTCATGGAAACGCCGGCCCTTGCGGTAACTAATTTATCCTTGGGTGTCATGACCTCAAAGACCTTCTGCTCCAAGTTGGTCCTGAAACGTAGATCCCTGTGTGTCAAAATACCAACCAGGGATTGTCCTTTGACAACGGGAACACCGGAGATTTCGTGCTTTTTCATCAAGGCAAGAGCCTCGCCGATCTTCCTGTCGGGTGAAATGGTTACAGGATCGACTATCATGTATGACTCGGAGCGCTTGACCTTTTTGACCTCGTTGGCCTGTTCTTGGATCGACATGTTCTTGTGTATTACGCCTGCGCCTCCCTCCCGGGCCATTGCTATTGCCGTACCAGCCTCGGTTACTGTATCCATTGCTGCGGAAACAAGCGGCCGGTTCAAATCTATCTTCTTCGTCAGCCTGGTTCGCACATCCACATCTCTCGGCAAGACCTCGCTTAATGCAGGCAGGAGAAGCACGTCGTCGAATGTAAGAGCCTCTTTTATGGGTTGTACCAGCATTAGAATCTCCCTTTCCCGGTTTTCTTATTCACCTTCAAATTTCCACCGCCGGGAATCCGGCCAAAATTTGATCCAAGAAATCCCATTCAGGCCGAAGGTTGTCAAGAATTCGAATTCAAGCGCACATACTTATCAAGAAGGCTTTAGATAAATACATGAACAGACAACCAAAAAAAACAAAACTATTCCGGCAACGGCAGGGATATGATGATACTTGTTCCTGCATATCCTGCTTTTTTACCGCTTTCGTCGCACGGGGGACTTTCGGCCCAGATACTGCCGCCATGGGCCTCGACCACTCTTCTTGCAATGGCAAGGCCAAGGCCTGCGCCTTCTCTCTCGGAAATATCCCTGCTCCTGATCTGATAGAAATCCCTGAATACCTTCTCCAGTTCATTACCTGGAATTCCGGGCCCCTGGTCCAGCACCGACAATTCGACTCCATTGTCATGCGATCCCGCAAATAGGAGAATATCCGCTCCCCTTGGAGATGCCTTCAAGGCATTGTGCAGAATATTTCCGAGAATCGAGATCAGTTGATCCCTGTCTCCTTCAAAAAAAAGATCTTCTTCAATGTCAAACTCGATCCTGATCTCTTTTTCTCCGGCCAATTCTACAAATTCCTTGGCCGCTTCCCTGAATAGGTCGGCAGGGTCCAGGCGATCCCTTCTGGGAACAAACCGTCCTGATTCCAGGTAGCTCACTTCAAGCAGGCTGTTTACCAAGCGCCTCATCCTGTTGGCGCTTATTCTCAACGACTTGACACACTTTTTCTGCAGTTCGTTGAGTTTTCCGGCCTGTTCCATCTCGAGTATCCTGGAATAACCCAAAATAGGTGTCAAAGGAGAAGACAATTCATGGGTAACCTTGTCTATGAACCGTGATTTCAATTCATTTGCTTTTTCCAGGCGGCTGTTGGCTTCCATCAGTTCCCTTACCCTGGCTTCCAGCCTGTTCGCCAAGCTGAAGGTGTACGACCTCAATTCTTCGAGTGCCTTATCCGTCTCAACCGTATCCTTTCTCGATCCCTGCATATACTCCATTACCATGGAAGTGAAACTATCCGGATCCAGAGGTTTTGCAATAAATCCATCACAACCCAAAGATAAAAAGCGTGTCTTGTTTTCTTCACCCCCGTGTGCGGTCACCGCTACAATGGGCACGTCGCTCAATTCCGGTTCCGCCTTCATGCGAACAGCGACATCTTGGCCTTCCAGGTTTGGAATATTGATGTCCATCAATACGAGATCGGGCCTTATCTCCATTGCGGTTTCAAGCCCGCTAATTCCGTCTGTTGCAATTGCCACGCGCATTCCCTCGGCTTCGAGTAGTTTTCTAACCAGGAGGGCGCTCCCCGGATCGTCCTCGATATAGAGGACAAGTTTTAAAGTCTCCATTCAACGACCTCCGGAAACACTTGGATTAATCTTTGTTCCGGTCCCAATTTCCTTATTACCCAAAACGGCATATTTTTCTCCACTCCCCGCCCCTTTACCGGCCTGCCTCTAGAGGCTTTGCAAATTTGGAAAGAAAATGTCAACCTCTTCTTGACTGCCTTTCAGTGCTCAAGATAATCTCTTAAAGGTTTTCCAACTTGGAGGTACAGTTGGCTGCCAGCCTTGGAGATCTGCTTGTAGAGGCAGGAATGATCACTCAAGAGGAATTACGCGCCGCATCCGCATACAGTAAAAAGACCAATACCAGCCTTTCCCTGTCTGTGGTGGAACTCGGCTTTTGCGATCCCGCCGATCTCTCAAGGGCAATCTCTTCGGGGTTGGGCGTAGAACTGCTGGGCCCTGCCGACCTTGCCGGCATTTCCGACCAGGAAGTTTCGCTTATCACCTCGGAAATGGCCAAGGAATTCAGATCCGTGCCTGTCAGGGCAGGCAAATCGAGGCTGTTGCTTGCAATATCAGACCCGACCGATATCAAGGCTCTTGAAGAGGTCTCGCAATTCACAAATCTGACCGTGGTACCCGGCGTCGCATCTGAAGCGGATATCTCGGCGGCACTTTATTATTATTATTCCATCGGTTCACCTCCTCCGGAAAGCGGCCCAATGGCCATAGCATGGAAACCCGGTCATTTAGGCCTCAATACTCCCAGGACAGGAAAGGTCCATCCCGGGCAACCGGCAATGCTTACGCCCAAACCGGTCGAGCTCGGAGTCAGGATGAAGCTCCCGCGTCATGAGCCGCTCAACCTCGACGATATACCCGCGTTGGAGCCCCGGCCATCCGTCTTTCCCGTATCCAGGCCCAAGGTAGCCTCACCCATGACGAATGATACCAAGAGCAAATACTCTTCCCTGGATTGGTGGCTTGGTAGAACCGATGAACCAGAAATCGTTGTGCGGACGCCAAAAGGTCTCAACAGGCCTCACAAAGAAGATGAAGACGACCTGTTGCTTCTTGCCCCGATCACCAAGTCCGGGAGGACTACAAAGGAGCTTGTAAAGACAAATGCTCAGCCGAAAAGGGCCATAACAGCCACTTTCGGATATAGCGCTCCCGGACCTGCCGAACCATGGCAAGCCGATCCCATGCTGGAGGAACTGGCTGCTTCTTTCGACCGAAAACAAATAGTGGAACTGGCATTACAGTACATGCTCCAAAGTTGGGCCAGGGCTGCATTCTTTGTTGTAAGGCGAAAGACAATAATCGGTCTCGACGGAAAAGGCGAGAATATTGATTCCCATACAATCAGAACAATGATGGTTCCATTGAATGCTCCGTCGTTGTTCATGCAAGCCTATGAATTACGTAAATCATATGTAGGTTCTCCACTGGATTCCAATATCGACAACATGTGTTTCAAGGCCCTTGGAGCCAGGCCGAACATGCTCGCAATTGCTCCATTGACGATACATGATGGTTCTGTCGTAGCTTTCTTATATGCAGATTCCGGTGCATCGAACAAGTCATCACCAGGTGATCCGAAATTGGAGATTCTTCGACTATCAGTGGTTAATGCACTTTCGAACCTGTTGAAAAAGGCCAAGGAGGAAATCCGTTGAGCGATTCGTATGAAATCGACCAGGCGAGACTGGACGAACTTACGGCTTGTGCGGAAATGTTCAATTCATTGATGGAGGAACATGCATCCATACCGGAAATATTTGCGGTCACAAGCGACGTAGTGCCCAAAAAGAAATCGGAATACAGTGCAATAATAGCTGGTGGAAACGGCAGGATATTCGTTGCGCGTAAAGACGACCAGCCGGTAGCCATGGCGGCTGTATATACAAGGCATGCGCCGGATTACTTTCACTTCAAGGAGCACGGTTTCATTGCCGATGTGTACGTCCAGGCCCAACACAGGCGTAAAGGCCTTGCAAGACAACTTGCCGCTGCATGCCTGGATTACCTTTCACAGCAGGGTATTACCACCGTGAGGCTCACAAATTCGGTTCTCAATGATGTAGCCGACCGCACATGGGATGCGCTTGGTTTCAAGGAAGTCATGAAGGTCAGGCTCCTGAATGTCGAAGACGGCATCAAAGAGGTTCGCCGTGAATTCGATGATGAAAGGATCCCCTGTGTCGACGAGACATGTGTAGGGACCATTGGACCGGACGGTCGTTGCAGGTATTGCGGCAAACCCGGTCCTGACGGCACAAAATGATGTTCCGGAACCAGGCGTCAAAGGCCCTCTCTTTACCATTGGCCGTGATTGGACACAGGATCGGATGGCACGAATAATTCTTGCATTGATTCCGCTTGCCATTGCTCTTTATGTTGCAATACAGACCTTCAGGCGGGCGGGACCGGGAATATCATCACCAACGCATACTGTTCTGTCACAATGTCCCAGGTGTGGCCTGTATATCAACGGTTCTTCTTTGAGGTGCCCGAGGTGCGGCCTATGGCTCACAAAGAGACTGAAGTTGGCTGCCAATGCCTTTTTCAGCACATTGGCGGCTGCAACAATGCTTGGATTATTCTTGTACCTGCTTGGTTTCGCGTTGCTTTTCTCCCTCTACATCGCCCTGGGAGCAGCCCTGGCGATGTTGGTCGTTAGTTTCTTTAAAAAAATCAAGCAGAAGCTGTGACTTAAAAGGTCCACGACTCGAATTCACATAAAGCTTCATCACCCTCTTTCGGTTGGAATCCAAATGTATCTTCGTAATAAACCCTCCCGAAATCCTGGTTCCAGCATTCATGGGAGTATGCCACCATGTCCTTCAAATCTCCTTTTGATATCCGAACATCCCCCCTGCCTGCTCCGAAAGTGTTCCACCTGGTCACAATCTCCAATTTTTCCTTGGCACTACGCAACGGGTTGTTTTCATCCAGGTCGGCTCTTGTTTCATATGCGAATTGTCCACTGCGATCGTTTTCCAACAAGTAATTGTACTGCGCATCCACAGGTTCGGTTCCCTCATCCGCATCGCCCGGCAGGAATTGATTGAAAACAATATCAATCTTCACGTACTCACCAATTGATTGATCGGCCTGGGGCGGCCGCGTATCATACTGCACCAAGAGCGAGCCCTTGCCTTTTTCCGTTGGATCCTCGGATGCAACCCGGTCCACATCGAAATCAAGATTTCCACAGCCATACCGCGTTCCCTCGAACGGCACTGAAAGACCCTGCATCGCCTTTACCCAACCCTGGTCCGAAGAGAGGTTCCTTTTTTGTTTCGATCTCACTTCCAATGCATATGCATAGAACACGCGGTCATTACCAAGTTTGCAACCGTTCGGCGGTTCCTTGCACCAATCTTCCGCTTGTTCTGTACCGGGTTCGCATCGCTCCATCTCGAAACGAAAATCAGTTGCATCTTTTTCTTCCCCGGGCCATGGTCCCCAAATCCTCCTGTTGTTTGCGCGTGCACTCGGCGGATATTCGAGTACCTTGTCTACCAGGTCGAGGAAACCCAGCACACCTTGGTTTACATCGTGGGTGAAATTATCGGTGAAACAATACCACAATGCACGCCCGCCGTTCGATGCCGAGCCGGCACAATCATTGAATTGGTCGTCTCCGGTCCGGCCCCCATCATCTGATAACACAAGGGGCTGCCTGGTCTTGTTCATTGCTATGGTACCCTGCTCGGGCAATTTGACCTGAAGTACCTGTGCATCCGGTGCTGCCGACAGGAACCTTGCGTCTTCTCGTAATAAATCATTTGAAAACGGATCGCCGCATCCCTGAAATAACAGAATAGTCAATGGCATCACTGTAAAGAAAAAAGGTTTTATCCTCATGACCCGCCTCCGTCGTGCCGGTTCATCTTTCAAAAGACGTAACCAAAGGCAAAGAGCCCCTCTCCGTACCCGAGGCTCTTATCGCCGTCTACGTTGTAGTACAAGTAGTGAACCCTTCCCTCCAATTTCAATTTCCAATGCCTGTTGAACACGGCCTGCATTCCGGCTATGAGTCCCGGGCTTACCGTGGTGAAATCCTGGGGCGTCCAGTTCCGGAATTCCATGCCCTTGAACTTCCTCCATATGTAAACCAAGGCAAGCCTGCCGCCGATATAGATCCTGAACCAATCCCACCCGAGGGTGTAGTTCACACCAACACCAAGGCCCATTTCGCCGTATTCTATGGGAACATCCGTGTCTTCCGTTACTCGTACGGATCCGTCCCGCCCGCCCAGGGAAACATCCAACGCAAGGGAAAGATTCTTTGTTATAAAGTTATGCAGATCAACATTCAAAAAGAGTATCGGAATCGTAAGGAAAAGGTCATCTCTTATCGGCGATTCAAAAAATCCCTGTAACCCCATACCTGTCCCCAACTCCACCTTGAGCCCATTGATTTTCACCATTACCGCTCCCTTGGTGTAATCATCTTCGTATGAAGTCGATTTCAGTTGCTCATCATTAATTTCCTTGATTTCATTCTTGGACACCGTGACTTTACCCAAAAGCACGTCATGACTTCTTCGCTTCTTGATTACGTAATTTCCGGGTGCAAGCGCGATGTCACGAACCTCTCCCTCCTGCTTGATTACTTCTGCAACAACTACTCCCTTTTTTAAATTATAGACCAGGTAATCCCCGGAAACAGGAGCGGCAAAACGCAATCTGCTCCTTTCGGCATTAACCCTGGTGAGCACCAGATTGCCCCTCCCCTTCAGGTCGAACTTGTATTCCGGGTGTTGGGTTCCACCCCTTGTACCGGATGTTTTCAAAACAGTATTGTTGTATGTGTAGTTATAGGCCTCGACCAGCGTGACGGCTCCGTCACCCGACCGGTCCGCAGCACCGCGTAAACCCGAAACAAAGTAATGGGTAAAGAATGAGCCACCCAGCTCGTCGGATTCCTGCGAATCTTCGTCACCTGCCGAGGAAGTAATAAGCACCTGGCCGGATGCATTCAGGTCGTTTTCCACGTTTAAAAAGGACGGTGCTATCTGTCCGCCTTTGAGTCTTGTTATTTCTCCCGCACGGCATGAATCGAGAATGCCGATGCGTACATCAGCCTTGGACGAGGCAAAAAAAGACTTGATTTTCCGCAAGGGCAAAGGGCTTCCGTTCATCATCAACGAACCATTCTTGGAGTGGCCCGAGTAGTACACCAACAACATTGTTTCAACATTGGGTTTCCTGTTTTTGATTCTTTCGATTCTGGTTTCCAACCTTTTCAAACTATTGATGAAATCATCGGGATCTCCATTCAGCAGTACACGCATATTACTACGCCTGACCCGGCCGAGCCTCCGCAGGACCGATGCGACCTTGGTTGCATCCCTCTCGGCGTATTTCAGTTCCACCATGTCATCGCCGCCCCTGTTGTTGCCTGCTACGAGTGCAAATCTCACAACCTTTGTATTACTGTCTTCTTGTGCCAAGACCGGTTCGGCCATGACTACAAGTATCATCAGAGCCATTGCGAGACGGGATATTGTCACGGCAACCTCCTGGGCAGGTCCACGTAGACCTGCTCACAATGCCCCATGGAGACATGTTCGATTCTGCGCACACTTCCTTTTTCAGCGAATTCCAGGGCCAATACGTGTTCCAGCCGGTTTCGAGGCAGGGGATCCGGGCAAAGTAATGCAAATACCCTTTCAAAAGATGCATCATCCAAAATGATGCTGTTGGGAAGCGGGCTCATGCGGCCTGGACTCACAGGTTTATTTTTCGTGGTTCCGGGATACAGGGCGGTAACCTTTCCCCTGGAATCCAGGGATGCCATGTACAAAAAGCCCGGAGCATCAGCCTTGAACATGAATTGAATGCGTGATCCCGGGTCCAGCAAATCACCGCTTTTTCTCTCCACGGGTCCGCTACTCGTCAGTAATGCATAATGCAACTCCAATCCTTTTGCACCTTTGCTCCTGGTTGCATACGGGCTTTCAATATCTTGACGGCCGATTTTTGGGAAAAACAGTGCAAGGGCAATAGCGGCGGCAGCAAGGGATATTGCGGGCACGAGTAATTTTATTCGCAATATTTTCATCGCGAAATAACGGACGCCGCTTTTTGATTCGTTTTTCAGCCTCATCCTTGTCCTGGTCATAACAGGGGAATTTACGAACTCCTGCTTTTGCATCTCCAGGATCTTGAGTATTTCCGTGCACTCCTTGCATTTTGATACATGAACCATGATTTCATCAGCCTCACAACCTTCGAGGTCGCCCGTCCATGCCCTGGTTATGGCCCACCTGGAAGGATGTCCTTCCTCTTTTCTGATCTCGAGCATCACTCAAGCTCCCCCTGCACACCGTTTGGTGAATAAGACTCCACGTGGCTGCGCGCTGTTTCAATAAAGTCGTTCAACCTTTTTCGCAATGTGGGCAAGGACACACCTGCCATCAAAGCAACTTCGGCCTGGCTCATACCGTCGACAAAATAGTAGACAGCTATCTCCTGGGTCTTTCTCGGGAACAACGAGAGCACTTTTCGAACAGTTGCCGCATTCTCCATGCAGGAGCCAAAAGGCAGGCCGAGAAGGTGCGAGTCCAAGGTCTTGGCTTCGCCATCTTCCAGTTTTTCGAGGCTTACATGCCGATCGTAGCTCTTACGCTTCCTGCTTCGCAATACATTGAGGCAATGATTGGTTGCTATCCTTGTCAACCATGTCATGGGAGAAGAATCCCTCCTGAATCCTTTCCTGCTCTTCAATGCCCGGAGAAATACCTCTTGCAAAGCCTCCTCTGCGTCAACCCGGTCTCCAAGCAGGCCGAGACATCTCGCATATATGATATGCGCATACTTATCATACAAGTCTCCGACTTCCTGCAGCTCCATCAATCAGGCTCTTGGCCCATAATCTTCCGGCATCTTTGCTCTTCAGTCAACCGGCTCGTTCCAATACGCACCTTTCAAACGTTTTCAAGATATCTCGCCTTCCACTAACCATAGACACCGAAATGTATAAAAAAGAAAAAGAGAAAAGAGAGAAAGAAAACCGATACCCGGATTTTTCAAGCAATAGGCAGAATAAAATATTACGGGGTTTTAGCTTTTGTTTTCAGCAAACTTTGCTTCGAACTCTTCACGTGTCTCTCCAAAGAGTTCGGCATAGCTCTTCGTGCTCTTCTTTGCTTCCTTCTTTTTACGGGCGGCCCCTGCCTTTCTTTTCTTGAGAGTATCCCTGCGGGCCTTGACTTTCCTGTGTTTTCCAGTTTCGCTTGGCATCTTCAAATCTCCATCGTTTAGCCGGCAACAAAAGATATTACCACATACCCAACTGCCAATAGTGTGTCAAGAGGCAAATGAGCGTCCCAGCGTCCCCACCCAAGTTGATTTTTCATGTTTCGCTTTTTTTAGGGCCGAATTAATACATGGCATGCATGTAATAACCTGCAAAATGGGTTATATTGTTGATTTGGATGAAAGGTTTTCAGCACC
>JAADFL010000200.1 GCA_013152945.1 Deltaproteobacteria bacterium
ATTTAAAAAAAGCCTGGCAACTACCTACTCTCCCATCCCAACCAAGGGACAGTACCATCGGCGTGGGAGGGCTTAACTTCCGTGTTCGAAATGGGAACGGGTGGAACACCTCCGCTATGGTCACCAGGCAAAATATGCCGTTAAAGAAATAGAAGAAACATTTATTATCGAAGGGGCAACAGATAATATGGTCAAGCCTCACGGTAAATTAGTACTGGTCGGCTAAACATGTTGCCATGCGTACACCTCCAGCCTATCAACCAGATCATCTCTCTGGTACCTTCAGGGGGTTTAAAACCCCAGGGTTGCCTCATCTCGAGGCGGGCTTCCCACTTAGATGCTTTCAGCGGTTATCCCTTCCGAACATGGCTACCCAGCACGTACCCTTGGCAGGATAACTGGTACACCAGAGGTTCGTCCACTCCGGTCCTCTCGTACTAAGAGCAGACCCTCTCAAGCAACCAACGCCCATGGCAGATAGGGACCGAACTGTCTCACGACGTTCTGAACCCAGCTCACGTACCGCTTTAATTGGCGAACAGCCAAACCCTTGGGACCTGCTTCAGCCCCAGGATGCGATGAGCCGACTGCCAAACCTTGCCGTCGATGTGAACTCTTGGGCAAGATAAGCCTGTTATCCCCGGAGTACCTTTTGTCCGTTAAGTGACGGCGCTTCCACTCGCCACCGCCAGATCACTAAGACCAGCTTTCGCTCCTGCTTGACTTGTCAGTCTCGCAGTCAGGCCCCCTTATGCCTTTGCACTCACACGCTGATTTCCATCCAGCGCGAGGAGACCTTCGCGCACCTCCGTTACTCTTTAGGAGGTGACCGCCCCAGTCAAACCGCCCACCTGACATTGTCCACTACCGGGATTCCACCAGCAGCGTTAGAAACCTAACCTATAAAGGGTGGTATTTCAACGGCGGCTCCACACAGGCTGGCGCCTATGCTTCGTAGCCTCCCACCTATCCTACACATTATAGACCAGATTCCAATGCCAGATTGCAGTAAAGGTTCACGGGGTCTTTCCGTCTAACCATGGGTAATCGGCATCTTCACCGATATTTCAATTTCACCGAGTCCCGCGTTGAGACAGCGCCCAGATCGTTACACCATTCGTGCAGGTCGGAACTTACCCGACAAGGAATTTCGCTACCTTAGGACCGTTATAGTTACGGCCGCCGTTTACCGGGGCTTCAATTCGCTGCTTCGGATTGCTCCTAACAACTCCTCTTAACCTTCCGGCACCGGGCAGGTGTCAGTCCCTATACTTTTCATTACTGATTAGCAGAGACCTGTGTTTTTGTTAAACAGTCGCCTGGGCCGTTTCTCTGCAACCCCCGCTAAGTTCCATACTCACTTGCGTAAGTACTTCCCCCATCAGTGGCCACACTTCTCCCGAAGTTACGTGTGCATTTTGCCGAGTTCCTTAACGCGGGTTCTCTCGAGCGCCTTAGAATATTCATCTCGCCTACCTGTGTCGGTTTGCGGTACGGTCCCTGTTAACTACCCCTTAGAGATTATTTCTTGGCACTATGACTACACCCGCTTCGCTTAAGCTGATAGCTTTCCACTCGCTTTAACATCTCATCTTCAGAATGCGGATTTGCCTGCACTCGTCACCAGACTTAATGCTTAGACCCGGATTACCGTCACCGGGCCGGGCTTCACCTCGTGCGTCATCCCTTCGGCATCTGTTAACAGAGGTACTGGAATATGAACCAGTTTCCCATCGACTACGCTCTTCAGCCTCGCCTTAGGGGCCGACTAACCCTGGGAAGATTACCTTTACCCAGGAAACCTTAGGCTTTCGGCGGACAGGTTTCTTTACCCGTCTTTTCGTTACTCATGCCGGCATACTCTCTTCTTCTGCCTCCAGCATGTCTCACAACACACCTTCATAAGCTCAAAGAATGCTCCCCTACCACTCCACGGATAAATCCGTAAAGTCCGCAGCTTCGGTATCAGACTTAAGCCCCGTTACATTGTCGGCGCATGACTACTCGACCAGTGAGCTGTTACGCACTCTTTCAAGGTATGGCTGCTTCTAAGCCAACCTCCTGGCTGTCTCAGCAATCACACTTCCTTTCCCACTTAGCCTGATTTCGAGACCTTAGCTGACGGTCTGGGCTGTTTCCCTCTCGACCATGAACCTTATCGCCCACAGTCTCACTCCTACACATCGTGTCATAGCATTCGGAGTTTGGTTGGGTTTGGTACCCGGTGAAGGGCCCTAGTCCATCCAGTGCTCTACCTCCATAACATTAATGTAAGGCTGACCCTAAAGCCATTTCGGGGAGTACCAGCTATCTCCGAGTTTGTTTAGCCTTTCACTCCTATCCACAGCTCATCGGTGCCTTTTTCATCAGACTACCGTTCGGCCCTCCACTGTGTGTTACCACAGCTTCAGCCTGGCCATAGATAGATCACTCGGCTTCGGGTCTACTACATGTAACTATTCGCCCTTTTCAGACTCGGTTTCCCTTCGGCTCCGGCACTACCATGCCTTAACCTCGCTACATACAGTAACTCGCCGGCTCATTCTACAAAAGGCACGCCACAATATGTATCTCTACACACCGTGACAGCTTGTAAGTCTACGGTTTCAGATTCTATTTCACTCCCCTCCCGGGGTGCTTTTCACCTTTCCCTCTCGGTACTTCTTCACTATCGGTAGCTGTTAAGTATTTAGCCTTGGAAGGTGGTCCTCCCAACTTCCTGCAGGATTTCTCGTGTCCCACAGTACTCAGGTTCTGTCTCCACAGAGCCTTAACCATTTCAAGTACGGGACTTTCACCCTCTCCGGTAGCCCTTCCCAGTAGCTTTCCTCTATAGTTAAGGTTTCTTACTCCGCGGCCGGTCTTACACCCAGCCCAAAACAGCCCTATAACCCTTAAAACACAACAGTGTAAGCTTATTACATGTCTTAAGTTTAGGCTCTTCCCCTTTCGCTCGCCGCTACTAAGGGAATCTCATGTTGATTTCTTTTCCTCCAGGTACTTAGATGGTTCAGTTCCCTGGGTTTCCTCATATACCCTATGTGTTCAGATATATGTGACCAGCATTCACACTGATCGGGTTACCCCATTCGGCTATCTGCGGATTTCAGGATGTTTGCTCCTCCCCGCAGCTTTTCGCAGCTTACCACGGCCTTCCTCGCCCAACAGCTCCTAGGCATCCACCGTAGACCCTTATTCGCTTGACCATATTACCTCTTACCCCTTCTCTCTTCTTCTTCTCTTCTATCTCTATACTGTCAAAGATCATA
>JAADFL010000201.1 GCA_013152945.1 Deltaproteobacteria bacterium
CCCACCCCCACCAGGGGTGATTTTCAAGGCAACCAAAATATGCCGTCATTTCATAAAGTTTCGCGTCAGCAAAAAGCCCATTGAGGCGCAGATGCCGGTCAATCGCACCATGCTGGAGCCAAAAAAAGCAACGATCTGCACGTTGGACTACCGGACCAGGGCGGATCTTTCACATGAAATGATTTTTTTAATAAACGCGGCCGCCCCTGCGCACACTGCCCAACCCCGCGCTCCACCATGGTCACGTTCCTTATTGCGGAGTTCAGGGTGCGGACCAGGGCTTGCACACACATATATATATGCTATAAATATCTTTCGATTGACGGAAAGAAAGATAAAGGGAGGTTCATGTGGGAAAAAGATTTTCAATATCTGTTGGTCTCGTTGTAATGCTGACCCTTGCTGTATTTATTCTCCTGCCAAGTATAACCATCGCTGATGATGGAAACAAGGTTGGCGGCGGCGGCACGGAAGGTCAGAAACAGGAGCAGAAAACTGAAAAGAAAGCACAAACTGCGCCGTCCACCAATGCATCGCAGCAACAGCAGGTATCAATCGCAGTGCTTGACCTGACGGGTAACGGCGTTTCAAAAGAAATAGCCGCAACCATCACAGAGGCGGTCCTTGCAGAGATCAGCAAGGAAAAAAACATCAAGGCAGTGGGCATGGCGGATATCAGGGCCATGCTAAGCCTCGAGCAGGAAAAACAGCTCCTTGGCTGTGATGATGCAAGTTGTATTGCCGAAATAGGCGGGGCACTCGGAGTGGATCGCATCGTCTCCGGGAACATCGGCAAGGTAGGCGGGACCTTCGTGATGCAGCTCAAGCTTATTAACATTAAAACAGCAGAGGTTATCAGGAGAGTTGACAGGACAGTGAGCGGCAGCGAGGAAAGGTTGTTGTCGGTTGCACGGGCCTTGGCCGTGGAACTGGTAACCGGCAAGCAGACCAATAGGGTAGGCACCCTTGCAATCACCGTAAAACCAAAGGGCGCACTGGTGTACGTAGATGGCAAGGCTGTCGGCATCACGCCCCTTGCAGGGCCTCTTACACTGGAGGAAGGAGCCCACGACATCAAGATAACAAAGGACGGGTTCAAGCAATCGGCCAAGCAGGTGAGAATAACAAACAACACACAGGCCACGCTGGAAGTCGCGCTTCAGGCCGTGAAAAAAGTGGTGCCCAAGGGATACGTGGTCCTGGCGCTCAACAATCCCGGGGCGGTTGTAACTGTCGACGGAAAGCCCGCCGGAGTGACTCCCCTGTCAAAGCCGATAGTCATGACACAGGGCGACCATGTTCTGCGCGTGGAAAAGACAGGTATGCAACCCTGGCAGAAAATCCTGAAGATAAAGGCCAAGGACACGATAAAAATCAGTGCCGAACTTAAGCCCTTGGCCGTGGAGGAGGGCCCGCCATGGGATATTATCGGCTATTCTCTTCTTGCATTGTCCCTGGCGGCGGGGGGCGGAGCAGGCTATGCCGGGTATACCGCGTTCCAGGCTCATGACGATTACAAGGGGGCAGTGACAAAGGCTGATGCAGACAAGTACAGGAAGCAGACCGAGGATCGCGCTCTTTATACTGACATACTGATAGGCACGGCATCTGTAACAGGTGCGGCCGCGATCCTTTTCCTGATACTCGATTGGACATCAGGCCCTGGTGACTCGGATGAAAAGCCTTCCGCTTTTATTGCGCCGATACAGGGTGGCGCCGCCGCAGGCGTTGGTTGGAGGTACTAGTCAATGTTTATTAGAAGACTGTTCTACCTAATCTCCGCAGTCCTTGTAAGCGGCTGCTCGTTTTGGTTCGATTTCAACAATCCTGTTGAAGACTTGCCTGCCAATTCCATAGGCGGAAGGGCTGTTATTGAATCCGGCGGAACAGGAAAACTGGTGCCCATTACCACTTGCAGGGCTGCAGTCCGGTTAACACCGCTATCGGCACCGACCGATGAAAAGGGCAGGTTCCTGATTAAGAACGTTCCGCCCGGTGAACATGAAATACTCATAGTATGTGCTTCGGACAGCAACCAGAATCCTGACCTGAAGGTCAGGAGGCCCGGTGTGATGCTGACCAAGGGAGATTCCATCGAACTGGGCGACATGGTTGTCATGAAGACGGGCTCCATTCAAGGTACTGTGCTTCTCGGTGCATCTCCGGTCGAAGCAGGAGTAAAGGTGGTGCTCGAAGACAATGAAACAGGGGTGACCACCGGCCTTTCCACCGAGACCAACAAGCATGGTAAATACAGGATAGACTTTGTCACACCCGGCAAGTACACGGTATTTGCAGCCGTTACCAATGCCGTGGGTGTCAAGCTGCCTGTCGATGTTAATTCAGCAAAAGTTGTAAAGGCGGATGTGAAGCTGGAAGAGACTACGGCCACGGGCTCACTAAAGGGCAGGGCCATGTTCTGGGGCGTGACCAGTAATGACGGCCACCAGGGAATAACAATCAGACTGCTTCAAAACCAAGAATTGGTTGACACGACCAGTACCGGTTCGGACGGCAGTTATTATTTCCAAGGAATAACTCCAGGTGTGTACACGGTGGAAGCCAGTGCTCCACTGTACATGACCAATACGGCCGAAGTGGCTGTACGCCAAGCCGAGAGTGATGATGCCGAGCCTGACAAGGCGCCGGACCTTTATTTGATTTCCAAAGAAGTGGGCGATTGCGACAGCGACGGGATCAAGGACACAATAGATGAAGACGACGACAACGATGGAGTCCCCGATGGTCAGGATGCTTTTGAATGCAATCCCAACGAATGGATCGATACGGATCAGGACGGCATCGGTGACAACAGTGATCCTGACGACGACAATGACGGACTCCTCGACTGGGAGGACCGTTGCCCCAAGGTTTTTGCAAAGACCAGTGACGGTTGTCCGGCCGAGGGAGCAGAGCCTGATGCAGAGGCTGAGCCTGAAACCATGGCTGATGGAGAAAGTATTACTGAGGAGATAAAGGAAAAAGAGCCTGAACTCTTTGTGGAAGAAGAAATTGCAGCCGAGTCTGAATCGAAACAGGAGCCTGACGCCGAAGAAGAGACGATTCCCGAATCATTTGATGAGTCAAAGATGGAAATGGAACCCGAGGCAGAACCCGAGGCAGAACCCGAGGCAGAACATGAAGTAGAGTTGCCTGCAACATGCAGTAATGGAGTGCAAGATGGTGATGAAACCGATGTTGATTGTGGCGGCTCAATATGCTCTTCATGTCCGTACGGCGCATCATGTAATGTGGGTAATGACTGCCTGAGCATGGATTGCTCGGGTAGTCCCCCGGTTTGCCAGCCTGCATCTACTTGCATGAACCAGATGCAGGACCCGGGTGAAACCTACATTGACTGCGGCGGCCCTGTTTGCCCGCCTTGCATGGACGGGCAGACTTGTTCTCTTAATCGTGACTGTGTAAGCAAGATATGTTCCGGAAATCCCCTGATATGCCAAAAGGCGACTTGTGACGACGGCGTGCAAAACGGCGCCGAGACAGGAGTGGACTGTGGCGGCAGTGAATGTTACCAGCAGGAAAAACAATGCCCGGTCGGACAGGGTTGTAAAACGGACGATGACTGCCAGACTTTTATCTGTGACAACCAGGTTTGTCAGCCTGCGAACGACACCATGTACATTGTCACCCAAATTCTTGGCATGTCGGACGGTTTCTCTTCCATGTTCAATTTCTGCATGTCCGGACCTGACCGCTTCATTGATGGAAATGCGTCATTCACCCTTACATGCGGTACAGGTAACAAGGTGGAATTCCAGGTCGACCCGTCAGTTTCCTCGGGTTCCCTGACCGGCATGACCATTGACAACATTGCTGCCACAGGTGGGTCGATTCCATTAAGCCTGATCTTTTCCGAGGGGCTGCCGGATTCAGGTCCCCAGCATTACATTTCCTGGGAGTATTGGGACCAAACCAATTCAGAAGACACGATGAGGGTAACATATCAAACAAACCCGCTCGATGTAAAAGTGGGACCGATTAGTAGAGTCATGGGTAATAGGGATGAAGGCCCAATCGATCTTGCCAACATCGCAGGCGATTACATTGGTCAGGCTGAAATGTTCAGGGAATTCTTCAACGGCCCCCAGTCTGCGCCGGGTTACCTGTCCTGCACAATAGACGAGTCGGGCAATATCTCGGATTTCACCCTCATGGCATCCTTCAGTCAATACGATGTTGCGTACTTCGATATCGGCATGGGCCAGGTTTCCGCTGCTGATTCAACCTTCTCAATCAGTGCCTTCGAAACCACGCAGTTGCCCGATAGCTCACCGGCCAAGAATATAATGGTCGTGGGAAGCGTATTCCACAATGGATGGCTCGGCGGTGTAATCGGCGCGGACGAAGGCGCATCCGGTCCATCCGACATGATCACGGGTTCTTTCAGGCTTATTCGGGATCATTGCAGCAACAGTGTTCAGGATGGTGACGAGACGGCAACCGACTGCGGCGGTTTGTGTGCCCGCGTCAAGGGTAAGCAATGCAATGATGGCCAGGCATGCCGGGATGATTCCGATTGTTATTCTAATTATTGCGGAACCAGTATGACTTGCGAGGCCGCCCCATAGGCTTGAAACGGCGTGAACCTGTGCATACCGGTCCGGAACAGCCTTGCATGGTGGAAACCAGTGCCTTTGCTGATTGAATAGAGGTCCAGATAGAGACATGGAGAAAAAAAACAAGGGATGTATACTTGCAATCGACCTCGGAACTTCCGGTCCAAAGGTGGTGGTGGCTGACCTTGCCGGCGGATTTTTGGCGCAGACCCTTGAGAAGACACCGGTCAAGTTTCTGCCCGGCGGCGGCGCAGAGCAAGATCCCGAGGATTGGTGGAAGGCTATCGTAAGAGCGAGCCGCAGGGCGATTTCCGAATCCGGGCAAAAAGACAACATCCTTGCAGTGTCCTGCTCCACACAGTGGTCTGGAACAGTTCCGCTTGATCGAAATGGTAATGTATTGGCCGATGCCATAATCTGGATGGACTCAAGGGGAGCGAAGTATGTACGCAAACTGGTGGGTGGTCCGATTTCAATCGACGGGTACAGCGTGGTCTCCCTTCCCGTCTGGATTCGCCTGACCGCAGGCATTCCGGCCAAGTCGGGAAAGGATTCCATTGCCCACATTTTGCTGATCAAGAACGAGATGCCCGAACTCTATGAGCAGACCGACATGTTCATAGAGCCCAAGGACTATATCAATTACAGGCTCACAGGCGAGAAGGCCGCATCCTTTGATTCCATTACTCTTCATTGGGTTACGGACAACCGTAATATTTCTAATGTCAAATACAGCCCGTTGCTTCTGAAGATGGCGGGAATCGACCGGGACAAACTGCCTCCGCTTAGGGGAGTGAGTGAAATCCTGGCACCTCTTTCGAAAAAGGCTGCATCCGAACTGGGTCTCAAGCCCGGCTTGCCCGTCATAACGGGGTCGCCGGATCTGCAGGCGGCAGCCATCGGATCGGGAGCCGTCAAGGATTATGCTTCTCACCTGTGTGTCGGAACTTCTTCGTGGCTCACCTGTCACGTACCCTTTAAGAAAACCAGCCTTCTTCACAACATGGCTACACTACCGTCAGGTATACCGGGAAGGTACTTTGTCGCCAACGAACAGGAGACGGCGGGGGCGTGCTTGCTGTTTTTCAGGGACAAGATTGTGTACTTTGACGACAGGTTTGGCGTTAAGGGAGAAAGGCCTGATTTCTTCGAGTCCTTTTTCTCGGATGCGGCATCCGTGCCTCCGGGTTCGGGCAAGGTGATTTTCGCTCCATGGTTGTACGGGGAGAGGACGCCTGTGGACGACCATTTCGTAAGAGGAGCCTTCTTCAATCTCTCGATGGACACGAATCGTTCTGACATGGCACGTGCCGTGTTGGAAGGTGTTGCGTACAACACCAGGTGGTTGTTCGAACATTTCATGAAATTCATTGGAAGAAATGTCGATACCATCAATTTCATCGGCGGGGGAGCAAGGTCGGACCTGTGGTGCCAGATTTTCGCCGATGTCCTTGACAGGCCCATACAAAGGATGAAGGACCCCTTGCATGCCAATGCCCGCGGAGCAAGTGTTCAAGCTGCGGTAGCGCTTGGGGAAATGTCCTTCGACGAATCAGCGCGCATGGTGCCGATGGATAGAATGTTCGAACCCATGCCTGCCAACAGGCAGGTCTACGACGATCTCTTCGGCGTTTACCTGGGGTTGTACAAGGCCAACAAGGGTCTGTATGCCAGGTTGAACCGTTCCGACGGGGTTTAGTGAAATCAGGAGGACGGCTTAATGGACTTGCTGGAAATGGTTAACAAGTACGGTGATAAGATTGATCCGAGATTGGCCGATGCCACGTTCAGGGTGCTGAAAAAGGTCCCGTACGTGAGGAGCCTGGTGGAGAAGGAGTTCGAATCCATAACCGCCGACCTCGAGAAAATGGCAAAGCCTTACAGGGGGAAAACACGGTCTTTCGAGAGGTTGCCCGAAGAGGGAGTGGACAGGAAAGAAGTGCTGCAGGAGATGACCGGGATCACCAGGGAAGAGGAAAAAAAGTGGAAGAACGGGTACGCCTCGGGTGCGGTTTATAATGGCGACAATACTCACATCGACTTTTTAAACAAGGTATATGCATTGAACTCTCAGACAAATCCCTTGCACTCGGATCTCTGGCCCAGCGCGTCCAAGTACGAAGCGGAAATAGCATCAATGACTGCTGCCATGCTGGGCCGTGATCATGCACCCGGAGTTTGCGGTACGGTCACGTCGGGCGGAACCGAGAGTATTCTGCTGGCAATGAAGACATACAGGGACAAGGCTCGTGTGGAGAGAAAAATAACCAAACCCGAGATTGTAATTCCGGTGACGGCTCACGCTGCTTTCGACAAGGCGGGCCAGTACTTTGGAATAAAGGTCGTTAAGGTTCCGGTGGATCAAAACTCAAGGGCCGATGTAAAGATGGTCAAGAAGGCCATAACCAGGCGGACCATCGCCGTAGTAGGTTCGGCCCCCTCGTTTCCTCACGGCGCAATCGACCCGATTTCAGAGATGTCCGAACTGGCGAGAAAGAGGGGTATAGGATTTCATACGGATGCCTGCCTGGGTGGTTTTGTGCTGCCATGGGCGGAGAGGCTCGGCTATCCGGTCCCTGTTTTCGACTTCAGGTTGCCCGGTGTAACCTCCATGTCTGCAGATACTCACAAGTACGGGTATGCTGCGAAGGGGACGTCGGTCGTTCTGTACAGGGATTCGTACCTCCGGCGATACCAGTATTTTACTACTACTGACTGGCCGGGCGGGCTTTACTTTTCACCTACTTTTGCAGGCAGCAGGCCCGGGGCATTGAGCGCTGTCTGTTGGGCCACCATGGTGAGCATGGGAGAGAAAGGTTACCTCGAGGCGACACGGAAGATAATGACCGTGGCGGACAAGATCAAGGAAGGGATAGCCTCAATACCGGAACTCCAAATAGTGGGAGAACCCCTGTGGGTTATTGCCTTCAAATCAGACTTGCTTGACATCTACCAGGTGTTGGACTTCATGTCCAAGAAAGGGTGGAGCCTGAACGGCCTGCATAGGCCGCCATGTGTCCATTTTTGTGTAACCCTAAGGCATACGGGCAAGGGTGTTGCAGAGCGTTTTCTCCTGGACCTCCGCCAGGTAGTCGAGGAAGTCAAGACAATGCCTGCCTCCAAAAGTGGACTTGCCCCGGTTTATGGAATGGCGGCAACCATGCCAATAAGGAGTTTGGTCGGCGAACTCCTTAAGAAGTATATAGATATACTCTACAGGGTTTGATATCCGTGTGGAACCGGGTGAGGTGACTTTCAATGAGATGTCGGTTTATTACGATGGTATTGTTGGTTTTTGCAGCCGGGTGCTCGCAAAGCGGAGGCAGCACCATAATCCACAAGGTAAAGGAACGCCGGTCTTTCCCAAGGGGTGCTTCACTATCGGTTACGAACACGAATGGCAGGTTGTCTGTAACCGGCCTGAAGAACAGCAATGCACTTGAGTTGAAACATGAAAAAAGATCCACTGCCAAGACGTATGTCGAAGCCGCGGATTTGAGAGATACATCCAAACTGGCGGTAAATGTCGCGGACAAGGCCGTTACTCTCGAGGTCAAGGATCCGGTTTTGGGACCCGGGCAGTCATTGGAGCACAATATAGATTTGACCATACCCGAGGAGACTCCTGTCGAAATACGCCAGGCCAATGGGCCTGTATCGATAAAACATATACATGGCGACATTTCCATTGATTCATCAAACGGCCGAATTGTTGTGGATGATGTCGGCGGCATGGTGAAAGTGCATTCTTCGAACGGAAGTATTGCGGTAACAGGGCTGTCAGGAGGAGTATCGCTGGATTTATCGAACGGATCGGTCAAGGTCGATGTCGAAAAACTGGCATGTCCGAAAGAAGGTTGCCGTATAAAAACTCTCAACGGATCTGTAAAAGTTGCCTTGCCTGCCGACGCCGGGGTCCACATTGATGCAAAAACGAGGAATGGAGGCGTGCAAAGCGAACTTGCCCTCGAGAATATGCACAAGGGACCGGGTTCGCTTTCAGGCGACTTGTCCGGTGGAGGCAATTCCTTCAAAATAGAAGTCCAAAACGGAAAGATAAAACTCGTAAAGCGGTATACCGAGTAGATCGGTAACAAGTCCTGGCCGGGATGAAAGCCGGCGGGGAAAGGAGTGATAACCATGATCGACAAGAGAGTTCTAGCGGCAACCTTGTTGGTGGCAGCCGGGTCTCTGTATTGCGGCTCCTCGACCGAGCCGAGGTACACCTTCCAGGGAGATGAGGGCGACCAGAAAAGCGAGAACAACACTTTCAACGGTAATGACACCACCATAAACAACGTAGGCACGGAAACCACCAACCCCACCGGCACTGTACAAGGATTGGTATTGGACGATGAAACAGGTTCACCCCTCGAAAACGTGGCGGTTATTGCCCTGGCGGGAGGCAAGGTGCTCCAAACGACAACCGATGCAAACGGGGCGTACGCCTTTACAGAGGTCCCGTCATCCAGCAGCCAGTTGTCAATGACCTTCAATATTGACGGGTACACCAGGGTTACCGCGGAAGTGGTGGTGGGCACCAAGGACGGACAGGACCAATACGAGTTGAACAACTTTACCGAAAATGTCAACATCAGGCTCTTTCCGCTCACGGCGGCGTTAAAAGGCACAGTGCTCACGGCTTCAAGGGATGCTGCCCCGGCAAAAAATGCCGACGTGGTTATTACCACCACGGGCAATGCCCTTGTGCAGGGACCTAGTTCATCGGCCGCGGCAGTCGCTACTTTCAAGTTCACAGCCAAGGTACAGACAACGGATACAGGTGATTTTCTTGCGCAGAATCTTCCGGGCGGCAGCGTTGTCAAGGGGAGTTGCGTGATACTTCCGTACGACGAGGATAATGATGGAGTAACAGACTATGACTCGGTTGCAGTCAAACTCGATTCCGGTCTGGTAGGCGGTGAAACACAGGAAGGCCGGCCCGGTGACGGCAGTGTTCCTCTTTTCCCCGGGGTTACCACGGATGTCGGGCCAATCCACCTGGTAGCGACCAATGGGGACGACGTGCACGTCGTTTACACGAACATCGACAGAAACGGGTCTATTCAAATCGGCCAGAGCATCATCGTGGTTTTCAGTGATGACCTTCGGCAGGACACGCTACTGGTTTTCGTGGAAACGGATGATGGGAACGTGTACCCGGAGTGGACATTGGACCACAACGCCCTTACCATACCGACCGAGGGGCTAAAGGCCGGAAACTTGATATTGCATCTCCAGAGCTACGAGTCAAAGGATGGCTCGGTCGGCGGCCCGACTCTGATCGATTTCAAGGCAACAGGCGGAGCATTGCCTGCACCGGCCAACCTGACCATATCTTCACCGGACGCAGACAGGGATGGTACGCCCGAGGTGGATTACAATACAACGGGCATAACATTGTCCTTCGACCCGGTCCCGGGTGCGGCCGGGTACTTGGTCTTTGGAGCCGTGACCAGCCCATCGAAGTTCGATGCCCAGGGAGCGGGGAAGGAGATTCCCCAGTCCTTTATTCTTCTCACCATGGCCCCGGTACAGGACACCTTGTTCCCCAAGATTGGAGTCAACCTTTCGGACAAGTTCGATGTCTTCGAGAATTTACCTCAAGGACATCCTTTCCTGGGCGGCCAGAAGATAACACTCCTTGTCAGGGCTGTTGATGCAACATTCGATTACCAGGCTTTGCCGAAACCGGGGGAGGGCATCGAGGGGTCGGTGACATTGGCGGACAATGTTGCGCCGAAGATAACCGCCATTCGCCAGTTCGGCTCGGCAAACAACATGGCAGGCACGGATCCGGCGGAGTTCAGGCTCGAGTTTACATTCAGTGAACCCATGGATCCTTCCTCGGGCATCAATATTACATGGAGTGACGCAGGCCAGCCTGCGCCTACTCATTTCATCGGATCAACTACTCCTTACAGTACCGAGGTCAGCCAGGACGGCATGAAATGGACCTTGAGATACAAGGTGCCGGGCGGTGCGGACTGGTCGGGAGATGGAATCGCAAACATGACATCCCTGCTTGATACGAGTTCGAATCCGGCAGATCTTCCGGCGGCAACCGACCTTTGCGGGTTGAACCCAGTGGATGATGGCCCAAACAACGGAGTAAATCTCTATCCCAAACCCTTGATGTGTCGCTGGTAAAGAATGTTCGAAAGCGCAGGGCATAGTCTAAGCGGTGAAAGCGAACAAAGGCCGGACTCCCCATGTTCGGCGGATGCACGTGCGGTTACCGTAAATCCGATATTGAACCGAACTGACTTTTTTGGCGGGACTGCAGGCTGAAGTTTTTCCGGTTGGGTCGTTTGCTTTTCCCCCGATTGTTTTCAGTTACAGGACAAAGGCCGCAGCTTGTCCGCTTTACTTGTTTTTCCCCCTTAGGACCCGTTTGTCACCGATTCTCATGGTTATACGGATCCTGTCGAAGTATTCCAACAACGGTATTGCATGTTTTCTTGTGATCTTTGCCAGGTTTTTGAATTCCGATGGTGTAATCGACTCCTGGTTTGCAAGGTATTCCCTGACCTCGTTGATTATTGAATCCAGTGCTTGCTTGGAAAAGGACATGTCCTGTTTGACCCTGACGAGCCGGCCATCTTCGTGCAAATTGAAGAGAGCCAGGTTCAGGTTCTTTTCATCCGCCTCGATCAGGGTCTTCAACTCCTTGTATTTTGGCGGGGCGAGCCCTGCTGATGCATATATTACGGCCAGCTTGTCCTCCAGATCTTTCGTCTTGTTGTCATGTTCTCCTGCAGGCCTGATGTTGCCGTGTACCGATATAATGTCCCCCTGGCCTAGAGCCTCTTTGACAGCGAACTCCAGTGCTTCCATGCACTTTGAAGCACCGGTCTTCCCGGCCAGGATGGTTGTTGAAAGTTTGCCTCTTTCTTGCCAGTCTATGGCAATCTTTTTTATGTCCTCCCTGAGTGCTTCGAGCGTTTTCCTGGTAACGATTTTTCCGCCCAGGTCTATTGCGAGGCCGTTTTCATTTTCCAGCTTGGATGCAATGGCCTTGACCTTATCCATGTTTAGGCCCAGCATTGCACGCGCTTCCGGGAATGTGAGGCATCTTTTGCCCTGTTCATCTGCGAATGCCAGCAGGGCATCCTCTTGGGAGCATTCACAGAGCCTGGCGAGGAGGGTAGCCAACCTTGCATTCCTTAGACGGGGCGGTCTAGGGTGGAGCACTGCGCCGCCTCCCATAGTATAACCAAATTTTATACTCCTCCTCGATCCACGGATTACGAAGTGTTCGCCGAATATCACTGAAACAGGTGCATTCAATTTCAATCTTGCGAGGTGCCTGGAGTTGGATGTCTTGCCGAGGATCGTGATCCTTGCATTTATTCGACCGGTGCCGAAGTGCACTGTGTATACCGATTTTCCTCCTCCGGGCAATGCCCGGTCATCCATTACCTGCAAGACAACCCCGACCTCGCGTGTTATACCGAGGACACCCTTGGCGGCAACAAGCGAGCCCCGCGGAACCATGTCACTTGTAACACCGGACAGGTTCAATGCAGTTCTGCTGCCTGCCTCGATGCTTTCAGCATTTTGGCCGTGTACCTGGATACCCCTTACCCTGGCAATGGTCCTTGAGGGAAAGATCTCCAGACCCTGATTTACTTCGATGCGTCCACTTAGCAATGTGCCTGTGACTACGGTTCCAAATCCCCTGATATTGAAAGAACGGTCTACGTACAGCCTGGTGATGGTAGAGTATGCGTCTATGGGATCCAGGTTTTTGGAAACATCGGACACTGCCTTCGCAAGTTCGTCCAGGCCGCTTCCATTTACGGCTGATACAGGTACCACATCGGCACCTTTGTACCCGGTTTCATCCAGGAACTCCCGTACATCTTCCCCGGCCAAGTGCAGTTCCTCTGGATCCACGAGATCAATTTTTGTAACAGCCGCTACAATCTTTTCGATACCGAGAAGCCTGCAAATCCTTAGATGCTCCCTTGTCTGAGGCATGACTCCCTCGTCGGCAGCCACTACCAGTATTACGATCCTGGCGCCGAAGACGCCGGCAACCATGTTTTTTACAAAGTCCTCGTGGCCCGGCACATCGACTACGCCTGCTGTGAGGCCGCTTGGAAGTTTCCAACTCGTATATCCTGACTCTATGGTTATTCCCCGTCTCTTCTCCTCGTCCAGCCTGTCGCAGTCCACGCCTGTCAGGGCCTTGACCAAGGCTGTCTTGCCGTGATCGACATGACCTGCAAATGCGACAACAAGTCTCTTCAATATTCGCTCCAAGGGGCGTCCGGTCACTCCAAGTGACGGCCTGCAAGCATGACCGTGTCTTCAAGCCGGGTTTGCGGCAGGCCGGCCTTACATGCTGCCCGCCTTGAAGATAGCATACCGGCTGGGGCGGGCGCCATTGGTTATTAGATTGCCTTGGGCGGTATTTGCCCCAAATCATAATCCGGGTATATATTAATCGTGTCGTATAAAAGGAATGGAAAGGGGATTCGCCTTGACAGCGCAAATCAGTAAAAAAAACCTTATCCTGGCCGGGCGCTTGTTGAAAGAGGCAGAGAATTTAAGAGGAGACTTGAACCTTGGGATCGGCGGTAAGCAGGATGCGGCCCTAAGACTGGCCGCCGGGCTTGCCGCCAACCGCATAACCAGCGGGAACATTCCTGTTGATCCGGAACTGAGGGCCGTGTGGACGGCCTCGCGTCTTTTGGCCGAGGAGCTGAATTTTTCAGCAGGCATGGAATTGAATGATACCAACTTGTTGCCCGAGGTAACAAGGTGCTGCATGCCGGACATGATTTCTTATCTCCCCGTGCCTTCCGGCCCGCTGGCTTCACTGAGGAAGGCCTTGAGGAAAAGGCCCGGCTTGGCGGCCGACTTGCTGGGCCAGGCCTCCAGGTTGAAATCGGTTGAATCCGGAAAGACAAAAGTTGTAACTGCCACGTCAAAGGGCAAGGACAAGATAGAGCTGATATCGCAAGTTCTGGAAAGGCTTCCGCTCGAATCCATGGTACAGGCTGCTTCCGATCGTTCAGGCAAGTTCAAGGAAGATTGTCTCGCTGTAATCAGGGTATACACAGGGCCTGCACAATTGCCGGTAGATGACGGCTTGTACCCGGACCCTACACTGGTGTTGAAAATAATTTCTTCCTTGCTCGAGGCTGGTATCGGCAGGGTGATTATCGGAACCGATGGCGGTGAGGCCGGGGCTGTTCCTTCCTGTAGTGAGCCGGCCAGGCTTTTTGCAAGGCTCGGATTTCTCGACGAGGGTCTTAATCCCATCGAAGATATCAATCCTGCCTCGCCTCCGCCTGCAAAGGTCCTGGTTGCAGGAGAAGAAAGAGACATTCCGATAATCGATCTCGGGTCTGACGGCGGCAGGCATACATGGTCGTCTGCGGACTTGAGGGTACTTGTGGCATCCCCCAGGGTACATGGCGCTGATCGCTTGGCCTTGACATTGCACGGCCTGGTTGACCACAAGAGGAGCAAGGGTGATCCAAGCCTGGCAAGGGAAACCGCAGTTGAACTCGCTGCGAGTCATCCTGTCCACATGGCCGTTCTTGAAGCAACCACCGGGTCGGACGGCCCCGGAGGTGAATATTCATGTCCCAGGTCCAAGTTGCTTCGGACAATAGTGGCGTCGTCCAATCCCCTGGCGGTCGATATTTTGTCGGCGCAGATTTTGGGAGTGAATCCCTTCAAATCCAAAATGATCGATCTTGCAGTAAAAGAACTCGGCTTGACTCCTTACTTTGTTGATGGCGAGGTCTATAGAATCGAGCAATGGAGAAACAAGCGATTGGCTCCATTGCTTACTACAAGGCATGGAATAACCAGGAAAATATTGTTTGATGTTCCTAAAACCGGAGGGAATCCGGGTAAAAGGGCACTGGACATTGTGTTGCTTCGTCCGTTTTGGGCAGGGGGAGCGCGACCTGCAGCGATAAGTGCCAGATTGATTGAAACGAAATTGCTGAAAAAAGAGCTTGAAAAGAAAGGTCCCAGGGCAAAACTCTCCAACTCGGATCCAGCCTTTTTTCTCCTGGCACGGGAACTGCCGAGAAGGGACATTGGTTTGCTTTTATCTTTCTTAAAGAGCGAGAGCGAGACAATCGAGGCAGGTACGGGCAACCCAAGGCGGCTGGGACATATCCTGCGCCTGGGAGATGGTATGCTTCAAATGAGATCCTTTTCTGCAAGGCCGGTAATCGCAGCAACCGAGATAGTTAGAGGAGTCGCTTATGGCAGGTGGAATTTCCAGACAGTTCTCGAAGACTTGAGGGTCTGGGAAGAGATACATTCACTTTCTCTGGGCACCAGGCTGTCCATCAACCGCTTCAATGCTCCGAGGAGGAGGGTCGTTCCGGGTTTCAGGGATAATTAACCCTGTGGTTTTTGCCACATCCCGGCGGATCGGGAAGTGCTTGGTTGCACTGGTCCTCCTCGAAATTGTTACCCGCTGCTATGCCGAATTTCAAAATATTTCTGTCCCTGGTCGCTCCCGGGCAATGACACCTAACCCGGTTTGTTTCTGTTGTCGTTGGAATCGTGGGAAGTGTCGACAAAGTCTGAAAGACCAGGCAAGTCTTCAGATGCTCTAAGCTTGTATGCCTTTCTGGGCTTTACCATGAATCCGGCAGCCTCCCTTTTTTCCCTGTATCTCTGTTGGGCATAGTGATTCTTGCAAAGCCCCCTGGCAACAGCAGGGTTGTTGCACCCCTGAACAGAACAAGTTCCCTTTTCCCGCGGCTTCCTGCCCCGGCCAGAGCCGGGCGGCCTGCCCCTTTTCCGGTTGGTAACCTGGTCGAGTGCCTCCTGTCTCTTTCTGGCCAGGTCTTCCAGTGTTTTGATTCGTTCCTGGAGTGCTCCGAGTTCTTCAATCAACCTCGACGAGTTTTCTTTGAGAGCCTCTTCGACCCGCTGTTGGAGTTCCGAAAGCTTGGACTCTACCAGGGCTTTTATTACGCTCAGGAGATCAGAACCGCTCTCGGCCATGTATCCTCCACGAAATCAGGTATTCTTCTCGATTAACATCATCAATTTTTTCAACTACAGGCAAAGCAGTGTGACTGTCAAGGGGTTGAATACATGATTGTCATTGGTACGTCAAATATCAGAAGGAATTAACTACAGAGGCAAACCTGGGGGAGGCATCCATGGACGGGCACCCCGCTGCCCGTCCCGCTGCCCGTCCCCGCTGCCCGTCCCGCTGCCTATCACCCCTGCTGCCTCCCTGCTGTTCCCTTTTTTTAGCATCAGTAACGACTCTGGTTGCTCTATCGCCCCAGTAGTTCACGAATTTTTTCAAGCTTTTCTTCACCGTCCGGTTGGCCTGCAAGAACAGTACAGGCCTCGGGTTCGGCCTCGCCCTGTCTCAATGCCGTGGCAAAGGCCATGCAGGCAGGGTATCCGCATTCTTTGCATGGGGCTTTTCTCGGCAAGAGCTTGAGCAACTCTATCACCGAAGGCGGATCGAAGGTGGTATAGTCCGGCTCGATAGAGCCTTTCCTGGACCGAATGTCATCGAGAAACAGGAGCAACTCACTTGAAAATTTCTCAGCCTCGTCATTGTCCGTGAACTTTGCGATGGACACGGTGTTCTGGTTTAATACTACCTTGTGCCCATTGTGCATGAACTTGATGAACGAGCCCTTTGCGTTGTACTTGGCGTTGTCGATCTCCCTGTTGATGTAAGGCAGGAGGTCAGTCAAGTCTTCATCTATTGTCAGATTGTAGTTCACCTCTTCGGACGATGACTCACAGGCCGGGCGGAATATCTTGGACTCTTTTATGTTCATTTTACATCTCCCGTTTCCTCTCTCATTTCGCATCTCCTTTCCCTCGACAAAACCACTAAGGGATTTTTACCGGGCATATTTTGCACCAGGATAAAAACCCGGTAACCAAACCTGGAATTCAAGATAACTTGTACATACAAATTTACAATAGAAAAAATCGCATGCAAAAAAACATGCAAAAAAGTTGTCGCTCTTCTGGTTCAAAAACCACTGCCCGGCCATACCCAGCATGTAAGTTGCTGTGTCCCGGTTGCGATTGCTTGGCTTTCCTTGTGGTTGTGCTATATAGGGCATGGCTGAGTAGGTGACAGCCTCTTGGAGGAGGACCGCGTTGAAGACAAACCTCAAAGTAAAGTCGAGCCAAAAAAAATGTTTGCTGAAAAAAATGATCTCATGGCGAAGAATTTTCCAGGTGGCGTTTGGAGTCGGCCTGTTTCTGGTCATTCAATATGGATACCTGGGCCTTGGTACTGTGGTGGTTGCTGGTTCTGTGCTCGGAATATTTCTCGGTAAATTTTTTTGCCGGTGGATGTGCCCGATGGGTCTTGTCATGGATCTCATGGTCGGAGCGGATCAGCCCGATGCAGGCGGCCGTTCCGGGGCCAGCCTGTACATGTACTACAAACTGGGATGTCCCATAGCCTGGATTTCAGGATTGTTGAATGGTTTAAGTCTTTTTCGGGTCAGAAAGAGCCAGGATGACTGCGTGAATTGCGGAAAGTGTGACAGTGCATGCTACGTGACCGCCAACAACCATGCCACATCTTTTTTCGAGGAGGGGAAGATAAACCCCTCCGAAACCTATACATGTTCCAGATGCCTTGCATGTATAGACGCTTGTCCTACAGGGGCCTTGAGTTTTGGTGTGCTTGGATGCAAGATAACCCGGGCTGAAACCATCTCTACCATGCAGGATAAATCTTGATTTTTGGGGAGGTAGCTATTGGGAAATAAGGAGTGGAGGTTGGAAATATCCATGATTTCCATGGGGTAAATCAGAGGAGAACAGAGAGACGTAATAATAATAGAAACCTGGAGCCTGAAAAGCCGCCAAGGAGGTTGCCGAGCATCATGACTGTGCGTATCGACCATGAACACTTGAGACCAGGTATGTCGAACATGATTATGGTCTCGATAACCTTTATACTGTTGTTTCTGCTCTGCCCTGGCGAGGCGTTTTCCAGGAATTGTCCTTCCAGGCTTCCGAGTCACCAGTACGAGGCCACGGACTGGCTGTCCATGGGACTCGAGCTTAGGAGCTTCTATTTCGGAGCAGACGTGGGAGACGGGCTTCCGAGTTCCAATATAGACCGTGTGGACAAGGCGTACCAACACAATATAATGGAGGGAGTGCGGGCCGGGGTTTCTTTTTTCCCCCTGGATGATCTGACTATTTCCCTTGAAGGAGAGTTAAGGTACAGGTGGCCGGGTTGGACCGGAAAACGTATCAAAGGGCTCGATTTAAGGCTCACCCAAGCCCTGATAGAATATGATGCAGACCCGATCGATTTGACCGGAGGCGTTCAGATACTGACGTTCGGATCCGGTGCAGTCCTCGACCAGAGATTCATAGCCCTTACAGGCACCTATAAAACCGCTTGGTTCAATGTCACGGCATTTGGAGGTTTGACCCAAAGAAACATGATGAAGAGCGCTGCCAACTGCATGTGGATGCGTTACATGTCCGACACAAACGGATGGAAGTTTCTTTCACAAAGGCTTTTCGACAACCTGGTCGCGGGTCTGACTTTCAGTTTGAAGATATTGAGGCCCCACCGGATAAAATTGTTGTATCTTTTTTCGCGTCCGAGCGTGTACGAGCTGGGCGGCCACAGCCTGGCCCTGTCTTTCAGCGGTCCTGCGGTAAGCAGGTACCTTTCATACCTTGTGGAGCCGCTGGCCTTGTTGGACAATGGGCGCCGGTTGATTGCAGGCAGTGTGTTCGAGGTTCGTCTGCGGGCAGGCAAGGGCAGGCATTCTTTGCGGTTCAGGGTGGGCGCGGCGCTTGCTTTCAATGCATCGAAGAAACACAGGATGGATTATGTTTACGAAAATTTGTCTTGGGGAATGATCAGGAGATTTAATCTTCATGGGGGAAATATTTTTGCATTCCGAACCGCCTGGCCACTGGCCGACTGGGCAAAGCCTTTTGCAAAGTACTACGTACAAACTTGGAAGTATTCGTCCAAGAGCCTCCAGGACGAACTCGACCTGGGCGTTGAGTTCAGGCTCAGAGAACTGTACAGCCTGGTTCTGGCCTATACCGGGATGAACCTTGCTTCGCCTGATTTATATGCGAGCCATGGTGTCTATCTGGAGGCCAGAGTGGTTTTTGGGGAATGAACCTGCTTGGAATTCGAGACAGGTGGAAATTTTCAAATTCAAAGTCTTTAGTATTTAATCTTGACACATACATCGTCTTCGGGATACAAGGCTAGGCGATTTTTCGACTTCTTGGTTTCCTGTGCTTGGTGTGCAGGTCGGATTGAGAAAAGGAGCTTTCTAATGGTGGCATATACGCGGGGCGTTGCCAGTAGTTGTCTCGCTGCGTTGCTCATTCTGCCGGCTGTTGCCGGCGCCAGCGTTGTCAAGGGTGAGCACGGGGAGACCTTTGTGGATCCCATATTCGTTGAAGAGGCCACGGCAAAGAGTGAGTTCTCGTTGAAAATCGACATGGATCGCTTTGCCACATCCTATTACGAGGCAAAGCTTTACCTGGTCAAGGGCGTACCCACGACCTATGTCGATAGCGCGGGAGTGAAGAGATTCGACTGGTATGAAAGCCAGGTCAAGCGCGCCATGGAGATTCGGCTGGAGGCTGCTGCGGAATATGCCTTTAGCGAAAACTTCTCACTTGAGATACGTGCACCCTTCATAATGTCGGGTGACAGGCCGTTTCTGGGTTCACCCAGCGAACAACCCGCAGTCATCTCGAGGTACGACAACGTTGCCCAGAAGCCTCCGCAACTCAAGGGAGACAAGGCGACTATCCTGGCGATACAACAGAATGAGTATACTACCGGATTGCAGTCCGAACCTATCTGGCTGACCGGCAAATATACCATATATGCCGCTAGGGGGCCGGAGTATTCAAATGCCCTTTCTGTTGGATTCGGAGCTGGTTTTCTCACATGGGGACAGATGGAGCCCAGGCATTACTATGCCAAGTACACGGATAATATTACTGACGCCAACGGTCAGAAGGTGGAACTGAAATGGTACGACTTCAAAGATACGAGTGTTTTGTTATTGAGGCCGTTCCTCGCCTTCCAGAGGAGCTATGGAACCTGGCAGGTTGGCGGGCAAGTTGGAGCCCAGGTGAACATCATGCTTAAAGATTCCGATCTCACATACGTAGATGTTTTCATGGGGCTTACAGGGTCGTACCTGCTGACCGACTACCTTGCCGGTGTACTTGAGTTCGTGGGCTCCATGAACCTCTATGGTGAGCCGGCACTCTGGGGATTCGCCCCGGGCCTAAGATTAATACTGCCCTTTGGTGACGAGTCCACGGGCTTGAGATTGAATGCCGGACTCGGTGTTTTACTGCCGTTCTACGACGATGGTCAGACAGATCCGTATAACCCGGCTGTACGACTGACCATGGGCCTGGAGTTCTAGATCCTTTCAAGGGTCAAGCTTGAACAACCCTGGTTAGGGTGGAAAGCAGTCAATCCCGGTCGTTCGCTTCAATTGGATTACATCAGGAGATGTCCCGGGAGATACAATAAATATGCTTTGGGTACTTGGATGAATACTTTGAGGCCATTTTTTTGAGCCTGTCAGTTGAAATTTTTTTCTGCAAAGGTTACAGCCGGACCCGTGCCCATTGAAGAGATGCACCGGTCTTGTTTATAGTCCGGGAAGTATTGATAAGCAGGTGTAAACGGAATGAACGGTAGTGTGAGCGACATTATTCAGAAGATAGCGCTGTTTGCGCCCGTGTTCATTTTTTCCCTCACGTTTCACGAGTACGGGCATGCATGGTCGGCAAGACGGTTGGGCGATGACACGGCGGCAAGGATGGGGCGTCTCACATTGAACCCAATGGCTCACATCGACCTGTTCGGAACCATCATATTTCCATTGGTGGGTTTGTTGTTTGGCTTTCCATTGATTGGCTGGGCCAATCCCGTGCCCATCAACCCGTTGCGATTTCGCCGCAAGTACTCCATGAACAAGGGCATGGCCATAACCGCATCAGCAGGTCCCTTGGCAAACTTGCTCCTGGCCTTGGCTTCATCCCTGATATTGGCAGCGCTCGTGGTATTCATCTTTTCCACAGGAGGAAAACCCGGGTGGATTGAAAATTACCTTGTTCAGGTCTTGAGAATGGGGATCGAACTCAACGTGGTCCTCATGGTCTTCAACCTGATTCCGGTCCCTCCCTTGGACGGCAGCAGGATCTTGAGTTGGTTTCTCCCGGAAAAATACAGGTACGGTTACGAAAGGCTCCAGCAATATGGAATGTTGATACTGTATGCGTTGCTTTTTACCGGAGCCATTGAGATATTCTTTATTCCCGCTGAATGGATCATGGGCTTGTTCGACAGTCTCGTACAGGCTCTCGTGGGGATGGCATTGTAGATAGTGCTGTAGATGATGCCGTAGTTTATCGAATTGGGAAATTAATGGCGTGACAGGCGAGCAAAACAAGAAACAGGACGATAAAGAACCCACGGCCGGCGGTGATATGGGCGGCAGTGATTTAGCCGTCGATGATATTGATATCGATTCGGACGGTCTTGAACAGGGACATGACGGGGAAGGCAATGACTCGGGGCTGCCGGGTATACGCAAGGAACTGGAATACAAACTAAAGATAGGTGATGTATTCGAAGGCCCTCTGGATCTGCTTCTATTCCTAATACGGCGGCACGAACTCGATATATTCGATATCCCGGTTGCATTTATAGCCGAGCGTTACCTTGAGTACCTGGATGTAATGAGAGCGGTCAATATAGACATAGCCAGCGAGTACCTCGTAATGGCCGCCACCCTGGCATATATCAAGTCGAGAATGCTCTTGCCCAAGGGGGAATCGGACGACGAGGGCGAGGAAGAAGACCCGCGAAAAGAATTGGTAAGGCGCCTTCTTGAGAGGAAGCGATACCTGGACGCATCCGAGCAACTCGATTCCATGGAGGTACTGGGCAGGGACACCTTCGAGAGATCGAGTGAGGGCAGGAGCATCGAGGCATCCAAGGGAGACGTTCCGCTGGCACCTGTAGCCTTGTTTGCTTTGGTAGATGCGTTTTCAGTGATCTTGAAAAGGGCCAGAGTTGATATCAAGCACGAGGTGTACCTTGACAGGATATCCGTTTCACAGAGAATCCAGGAGCTTGTAGAATTGATGAGGAAAAGACGAACGGTTACGTTTTTCTCTCTTTTTGACGGTCGAGGCGGCAGGATGGATTTGGTGGTGACTTTTCTGGCCTTGCTCGAGATGGTAAGGCTGCACCTGGCCGTGGTGAAACAGGAAATAGAAGGCGGGGATATTCTAATCGAGGCCATGGAGGGAATCGATAGCCATGGAGAGTTTCTTTAGACAATGGAGATGCCCATGACTGAAGATAAGATTGAACAAGGTGATATCGCGGACGGCGACGATATAGAGGCCGAACATAGGGAACATGGCGAAATCAATGTCATTTCAGTAATCGAGAGCTTGTTGTTCGTTGCAGACAGGCCTCTTGGTATAAAAGAGTTGAAGAAGGCCCTGGGAGGTGATGTGCCTTCCGAGGAAATACGGGATGCAATCGACACGATTACGGGAGACTATTCCCATGGTGACAGGGGAATAATCCTAAAGGAAGTGGCAGGTGGATGGCGGTTCAGGACCAATCCGGCCAACAAGGAATGGGTACGGAAATTTTTATCCGCGAGACCGCAGAGGCTTTCAAGGGCCGCACTCGAGACACTATCCATAATTGCATACAGACAACCCGTGATACGCGCAGAGATAGAGGAGATTCGGGGCGTGGACTCGAGTGGGGCCATAAAGACCTTGCTCGAAAGGGGACTGTTAAGGATACTGGGCAGGAAGGATGAGGTGGGGCGGCCGTTGATCTACGGCACTTCCCGGGAGTTTCTCGAGTTTTTCGGCCTGAAAGACCTCAAGGGCCTTCCCACGCTCAAGGACCTGGAAGAGCTTGAGCAAGAACATGGTCAGGGGTTTGAGGAAGACGGATCTCGAGAGGACGCGGGGCAGACGGATGAAATGGAGCAGGGTCAGGGTGAAACTGAAGGATCGCAATCGGCGGAAGAAGATGGGCACTCATCAGGAGGAGAAGCCGGCTCCGGAGACAACGAACAACAAGAAGGCTCAAAATCCTGAAAGAGCCGTGGACCACGATTCAGCGAGACTTCAGGTCGTAATCGCACGCCATGGGATAGCCAGCAGGCGCAAGGTGGAGGACTTAATCAGGCAGGGCAGGGTAACGGTAAACGGCCGCGTAGTTACGCGCATGGGTACAAAGGTCAATCCGGGACATGATTCAATAAAAGTGGACGGCAAGTTGCTCGTGAACATGCAGCCGAATCTCTATGCAGCTTTTTACAAACCGGCCGGAGTAGTTACGACAATGGATCGCCAAGATGACAGACCGACTGTAGCAGGTCTCATCGAGTCCAGGGTCAAGGGAAGGTTGTTTCCGGTCGGAAGACTGGATTTCGATGCAGAAGGGCTGCTCATATTGACCAATGACGGGATCATGGCTCACAAGCTGATGCATCCTTCTTTCATGGTTCCGCGGATTTATCTGGCCAAGGTCAAGGGCACCCCTTCGACAAGCGCCGTAAAGAAACTCGAGTCAGGGATCAGGTTGAAAGACGGTATTGCGCGGGCCGAGAAGGTGACGGTGAAACCGACCGGCAAGGGTAATGCATGGGTGCGGCTGGTAGTCAGGGAAGGCAGGGGACACCTGGTCAAGAGGCTTCTCGATGCACTGGGATTTCCTGTGTTGAGATTGAAGAGGACCGGTTACGGAGGCATCAGACTCAAGGGCCTGAAGCCGGGAGAATTGCGTTTCCTCGATGATTCGGAGGTCATGACCATGGCTCTGAATTTCGGGAAGCAAAACGATTTGAGGGGTGGGAAAAGAGTAGGTCGCAGGCAAACAGGAAAAGCGGGGAAAAGTGGGCTGGCAAAGAAAGGGTAATGGGACCGGGAAAAGGAGGCTGTTCAGATGCGTGGTTTTTTTGAGCCGAGAAGTGTGGCGGTCGTCGGTGTATCCGATAATCCGGATAATCTGGGCAGGACCATAGTAAAAAATCTGCAGGAGTTCTCCTGCAGTGGGATAATATATCTGGTGGGTCCACGGGGTGGGATACAGTTCGGAAGGCGTATATACAAGTCAGTGGCGGACATTCCGGACCAGGTGGACCTGGCGGTGATCCTGACCCCGGCCAGGACCGTGCCTGATGTGTTGGAAGAATGCGGCGCCAAGGGGATCAAGAGGGCGGTTATAGAAAGCGCAGGGTTCGGAGAGTACGGTGAGGAAGGGAAGAAACTCGAAACCAGGCTCAAGGAAATTGCCGCAAAATACGACATGAGGTTCATAGGTCCGAACTGTATAGGAGTTATAAACATGCATAACGGCCTGGTTGTGCCCTTTGCACCTTTCAAGGATGTGTACAACCGCGGCGGTATTTCGCTCATCAGTCAAAGCGGCGGTGTGGGGATCAGTTACCTGTCACTGCTTGCAAGTGAGGCCCTTGGGGTATGCAAGTTCGCGAGTATTGGAAACAAGTTGGATGTGGACGAGAACGATCTGCTCGAGTACTTTCTTCAGGACGATGACACCGAGATAATTTGCATGTATCTCGAGGGGATATCAAATGGTAAACGGCTGATGCAACTAGCAAGGAGCTCGAAGAAACCTATACTCATACACAAGTCCAATATTGGCGGGCTTGCAAAAAACATAGCTTCCTCACATACGGCGGCTCTTACCGATGATGATTCGGTGGTGGACGCCGCCTTGAAGCAGGCAGGCATCGCGAGGTTCAGGGAGAGCGAAACTCTTTTGAACTATCTGAAGATCTTGCCGATGCCCAGGCCGAAGGGCAACAAACTGGCCGTCATGTCGCGTTCCGGGGGCCATGCCGTCATGGCTGCGGACGCATGCGACCTTGCGGGTTTTGACTTGGCACCGTTCCCGGACGAATTCGTCAGGGAAATAGAGAAGCATCTGCGGGCCAAAGTCATAAAGCTTACCAATCCCCTGGACCTGGGAGATCTTTTCGACACCGAGATGTACATCAAGATAGCGGAAAGGACTCTTCGCCAGGAAAACGTTGACGCTCTCGTATTTTTACATACCTATGTGTCCGAAACAGAGGGCTCACAATCAAGGGATCTGTTCAATACCCTGGCTGCAATGTCCAGGAAATTCGAAAAGCCCGTGGTAATATGTGTCGCTACCGATGCAGAAGAGCAATCCAGGTTGCGCAGGTCCATCGAGTATCCTTTGTTCACCGAGCCACAGGATGCAATCAATGCATTAGCCCTGGCAAGAGACTTTGGCACTCATGCCAACAGGATCGAGGGCACATCGCTGGAACTCGACGCCGATAGTGAAAGAGTCCGAAAGATACTCGATGTATGCAAGGATGCGAAGAGGAGTCCGCAACTCATGGAGTGCCTGGAAATACTTGATGCGTACGGCATACCCGTGAGTAAGTCCATCATGGTCCACGATGTTGACGAAGCCGTGCAGAAGGCGAAAGATTTGTCATTGCCCGTGGCTCTGAAGGTTGTATCCGAACAGGTCTCTCACAAGAGCGACATAGGCGGCGTTCAACTCAACCTTAGAAATCCGGAGGCCATAAGAAACGCATACAACGAAATAATGGACAGAGTGCGTGAACATGCGCCGGACGCAAATGTTTCGGGCGTGTTGCTTCAACCCATGGCTCCGCCCGGCAGGGAATTGATACTTGGAGGCAAGCAGGACAGGAATTTCGGTCCGGTGGTACTGGCCGGGTTGGGCGGAATCTTCGTAGAGATCTTTGCTGATGTCTCTATGCGTATTGCTCCTTTTCCGGGCGAGGCGGCCAGGGAAATGCTGCTCGACCTTGAAGGCAGTCCGATCCTTACAGGAGCAAGGGGGCAAAAGGCGGTCGACCTGGATATTGCAGCCGACGCTATAATGAGACTTGCAAAACTTCTCATGGATTTCAGCGACATCAGCGAGATCGATATCAATCCTTTCAGGATGCTGACCGTGGGAAAGGGAGCAGTGGCCCTGGATGCCAGGATCGTGATCAAATAAATGCCTGACTGGAAACCATCTTGTCGGTTGGACTATAAAAAGCGGTTGACCGAAAAACAGGTGAAACGTATACCGTTGGTCCCATGAACCGTGTATTAAGACTCACCGCAGACTTGTTTGTAATCGTCCTGTTGCTGTCAGGGCGTGCATCGTCCGGAAAAGGCGAGGCGGGTTGGTCCGGCGATGTTGGGTATAATAACTTGTTAAGGGCTATAGAGAAGAGATGCAAGGCCCGTGGCGAGTCGGTTGACGTCGTTATCGCAAAGGACAAGGCGATAGTAAGGCGGAAAAAGGGAGGAACAGACCTCAAGCCCGTAACAGTGCATTTTGATCATACAAAAGGGCTTCCAATGGATTTGGGGGAATTGAACTATGTTATCGATCACTGGCGATCGGTTAGATTCGAACAGTCGATGAACCAGGTAAGGTTTTTCGACAACCGGGACGAGAGGATCGTGTACGGTTACGGCGATTGCCCTTGGACCATGGATGATTCGAGCAGGAGAAGGTGCAAGGAGAATCGACGTAAAGAATTGAACCAGGCGTTGGCAAAGATCCGAAACAGGTTGAAACACTGGACGCGGGCTATAGAAAAGGGGACCTTCTTGAAAGATCTTTCAGGGGACGAAAAAAACATCGGCGAACAGGTCATAACCTGGTGCAACCGACGGGGTGGGTGTAACGGTCCGGGTAAGGCACTGAAATTTTTTTCCGGTTCCGAGAGGAACATGGCCGCCATTTCAGGCGCAAAGGAGAGAACGCTCGACGGTTTTCTCTGGGTACGGCCGTATCTTAAGAGAATGAAGGAGATATTCAGATTTCACGGTGTGCCCGTGGACATGGTGTTCCTATCTTCTACAGAGGCAAATTTCAGGCCGTTTCTGCGTTCCCATTCAGGAGCTGTCGGTCCCTGGCAGTTTCTCGCTGGATCGGCACGGGAAAGGGGCCTTGTAGTAAACAGCAGAGTCGATGAACGCAGGGATATTCTGAAGGCGACACAGGCTGCGGCAAGGTACCTGGCGGAGCAGCACATGAGATTGGGTGGATGGGGCCTTGCCGCCATCTCTTTCAATCAGGGCCCGGCAGGAACCCTTGAAGCAGTAATAAACGGGGGAACCAACAGGGTGGCCGAACTTATTGCCCTGGCCAGGGCCGGTGGCGGCAGACTCGGGGGCAAGCGGTTCAGAGTCGGTTCGCACTATTGGCCTGTTATGGTAGCCGAAATACAGGGCTTCAGAAAGCTGATTGCACGGCTCGGCGAAAAGGGTGAAAAGGTACGCAATATCGAATTGGTGCACCTTCCGATATTCGGTGACATCAGGCTTTCCAAGCTGGCGAAATTTGCCGGGATGGAAACTTCAAAGTTGTTTTCGTACAACTTGGCCTTGGGACCAATCGAGGAAAGGAGACGCCAGGTTTTCAGCGGACTTTTCAGGGGCAGGGACTTGCGCGGGGTATTGACTTCCCTATCTGCATCCAGGGTGATGGTGCCGGGCGGGTACTTCCTGAACCTTCCAGCGGAACACCTCGAGCATTTCCTCGATGGGTACAGGCATGAATATTGTTTTCGAAAAAATGGCGGGAAAACAATTAAGGATATCAACAGGACTCTACGAAAAATTTGTGAGCAACGGAACTGGATAAGTATTTTCGACCTGGCTGACAGGTCGCAGGCGGCTGAATTGGACGGTAACGGGCTGGAAGCCGTTAGGCTGCTCTCCAGGTTGGCGAGGGAACAAGGGGGTAGCGGGATTGGGAAAATCGCGGCCTCAAGGTTCCGTAGATTGGCATCGAGACTGTCCAGGGCATTTAGGTTCGGGTTGGACGGAAAGCCGAGGGAGCCTCTTGAGGCGGCCTCTTTTCTGGCCGACCTACTACTGAAGGTCAATGAACGGGACTTAAGAATCTTGGACCCTGACGGTAAACTGTTGCTGGAGTTGGCAAGGGCGCTTAGGGACTCGTCGGATCCATGGCGTGCGCGAGCTGTGTTGCAAGACCTCTTGGACAATGGCAAGCAAAGATGGGCTGCGCGGGCCTTGCTCAGGGATTTGAATCCGCAAGTATTGCCCTTGAGGACAAAGGCCTTGTTCGACATGAATGATGTAAGTTTCACGGAATTGGTTCAGGCCCTGAATCCCGACCCCGGACGTTTTCAAGTCGATGTGTACTCTATTAAGGATCTTATGGTATGCGTGGAGACCGGATCCAAGGTCTTCTTCGAACAAGAAACCCGGAAAAGCGCCACCTGGACGGCCGAGCCATGGTGTGGCACCTTGCAGGACCTCGAAAAAAAGCTGGTCGAGTCCACGGGAAAGAATGGTAGGGTTTCATTACTGAAAAGCCGGGATCTCATATATCATGTCCCCAAGGGGGCCGATGTTGGCCTGATTTATGCCAAGAGCCCCGAGGGTTGATCTTGATGGAGGCTCCAGATGAGCGATGACCGCAAGTTCTGGAGCAAATACGATTATCTGCTCTTTTTTTGGCTGCTGCTCTTTTTTGTTACCCTGGCGAGGTTGCTTTTCATAGGCAGTCTCGGTCTGGGTGACAGCGAGGCATATTACTGGGTGTGGTCGAAGCACCCGGCACTTTCATATTATGACCATCCTCCAGTCGTGGCGTACATGATACGTTTGTTTACCGCCATCGGGCGGGATTCGTCCTTTTTCGTAAGATTGGGGCCGGTGTTGCTTTTCCCTTTTACTGTTTTGATGACAGCCTTGATATACCGCGAGATCGGCCCTGAAAAAGATTATCCGCGAAGTCTTTTTTATATTGCACTATTGTTGGTGCTTACACCGGCCATGGCGGTCGGCGGCGTTTCAGCATCGCCTGATACGCCGTTGGCGTTTTTCCTTTCCGGTTTCCTGTTGTTTCTGTTCAAGGCCGTAATGAAATTCAAAGGGCCTTATCTCCTTGTGGCAGGTGTCTTTCTCGGTCTGGCAGCGGCCTCAAAGTATTTTGCAGTGTTGTATTACCCGATCCTCCTCGCCTTTTTTTTGAGGAAAGACATGCGAAAGTGGTGGAAAGGCCCGTGGCTCTACCTGGCAGGCTTGGCCGCCCTCATCGGCATGTTGCCGGCATTGCTTTGGAATGCGGGAAACCACTGGGCATCTTTTGCTTTCCACCTCAAGGAACGCCACCACGGCGCCGGACTTTCTTTGGAAAACTTTGGCAGGCTGGCCGGCGGACAACTGCTTTACATGTCCCCACTGATCCTGGCCGGGTTGTTCTGGGCTTTGAAGAAGGCATTCGACAGGCATAAAAGGGGTGATGTGCGCGCGTCATTGGTGGTTTATACGACTTTGCCGTACATCGGTTTTTTTTATCTCGTGACTTTGATTACCCCTGAGGCCGAGCCACACTGGCCGCTCATGGGTTTTCTCCCATTGTATCCCATGCTGTTGGCGGCCTGGCAAGAGTCGGGGCCCGGCAGGCGAAAGAGAAGGCTTGCGGCATGGACTCTTGGAAGCAGTCTGGCAATGGTACTCCTTATACATGTTTACGTATTGACTCCCTGGATCAGCAAGGCTATGCCGAAACGAATATATGAAGCAAATGCCAAGTTCGACATCGCGAATGAATTGCGTGGGTGGCCCGAGTTGGGGAAGGCCGTGAAGCAGGAGTTGAAAAAACGGGGAGGAACTTTCGCCTTCAGCTACCACTATACAGTGTGCAGCCAGTTGACCTTTGCCCTGTACCCGGACTACAAGGTATATTGTCCTAACACGAGGAACGATGAGTTCGACTTTCTGGGCCTGTCATCTCCTCCTATCGGCGGATCAGGAATTTTTGTAGGTGATTGGCGTTACCATGTAAATCCTGCTAAGATCTATTCGTGTGGATACATGGATAAGAAACCACGATTCGTGGTGGTGTACGCCCACGGATTGAAGGCAAGGGAGTTCATGCTGTTCTGGTGCAAAGATTATAATGGGTTGAAACCCGATGCGCCGGCAGGGCTTTAGATGGCGCTTGGAAAGGGCCCAAGAAAAGAGAGAAGTCAAGAGAGAAGTCAAGAGAGAAGTCAAGAGAGAAGTCAAGAATGAAAGAAAGAACGAAAGAAAGAAATATTACGAGGCTGGAGGGTGAGGGTGTACTGATAGTTATGCCTACGTACAACGAAGTGGTAAACATCGCGCCATTGCTGGAAGACATCCACAAGATTTTGCCGAAGGTTCATGTTTTGGTCGTGGATGACGCCTCACCCGACGGCACAGGCGAGGTCGTGGACAAGCTGGCGAGCAAGGACAGCAGAATATTCACTCTACACAGGTCGGACAAGCTTGGATTGGGAACTGCATACATCCAGGGTTTCAAGTGGGCGCTTGAAAGGGAATACAACTATATTTGTGAAATGGATGCGGATTTTTCCCACCAGCCGAAGTACCTGACTGCCTTGCTGGAGGCTGTGGGTGAAGCCGACCTGGTGCTTGGATCCCGGTACGTCAAGCAGGGCGGGGTGGAGAATTGGACCCCGTTTAGAAAACTGTTAAGCAAGGGAGGCTCCATATATGCCAGAACCATACTTGGCGTTTCCATAATGGATCTTACCGGTGGGTTCAAAGTATTCAGGCGCCGCGTACTGGAGGAGGTTGATCTCAACTCGGTGAGGAGTAACGGCTATGCATTTCAGATTGAGATGACATACCGTTCTATTGTTCAGGGTTTCAGGGTCAAGGAAGTGCCCATAAGATTCGTGGACAGGCTGGGAGGTTCCTCCAAGATGTCGTGGAAAGTTTTTTTGGAAGGCGTTGCAATGGTTTGGTGGTTGAAATTATCAGTGCGCCCGGATACGGCATCACGGGAATAACAAGAGGAGATGAGCTGATGCATAACCGATGCAGGGCTTGTTTCAAGGGAATATTTTTGATTACAAAGTAGGATGTTCATCGCATAAGTGGGTGATTGTGCCGGAGAGTATTCGTCGTACGGAACCAAAATCGAGAAAAAACCACAAGATCATTATGACGGATCATGGTTTTCCATTGACATAGCCATGGAGTGCCACGTACACTTTTAATAAGAGAGTAGAAAAAGGGAGTAGGACCGTGGTACGGGCGGGCGGTGGATAGTCATGAGGTTTCTCGGATCGGCGGTTCAGTTTGATGGGTGGGTGTAGTTATGCAGGAACTGGTAGAAAAGATAGTATCCGCATTGGTGGAAAGACCTGAGGATGTTATTGTAAGAAAGATTCAGGGTAAGGTGGGCGTCCTCATCGAGATAGAGGTACACCCCAGTGACAGGCGTTTCGTTATCGGTAAACAGGGACGTAACATTGAGGCAATCAGGCATATCCTGTCATGTGTGGGTGTTGCAAAGAACATGAAGGTAAGAGTCCACCTGGTTGGAGATGAGCCGGGTAGCTGACCAGGCCGTATGGTTTGTTTTTCTATTCCCTGTTATGCCTTTCCGGTTTCGAGGTGTCCGATGAAACATCTATGGATTTGCCGGTAGTTCGGCGAAAAACCGTTTTGATCCTTCATTAAAGCTATTGCCGATGTACTTTCCCAGCCTTCTCAACCTTGAGGTGACAAGGTCTTGGTCATTGTGCTATAGGAGCGACATCAAAGGAGTGTCGGCATGGTCCCGGAAATCAGTGTACTCATCCCGCAGGAAGAAATACAAAAGAGAGTCGAAGAACTTGGTTCCAAGATAACCCGGGATTATTCGGGCAAGAGCCTGACTCTACTGGCGGTGTTGAAGGGCGCTTTCGTTTTCATGTCGGACCTGGCAAGGTGTATAGACTTGCCGCTTACCATGGATTTCCTGGGCCTTAGCAGCTATGGGGACAAGACCGAAACATCGGGCGTTGTTCGCATTACGAGTGATCTAACACAACCGGTAAAAGACAGGGACCTGTTAATCGTGGAGGACATAGTGGATTCAGGCCTGACCATGAATTTCCTGTACGAAAACATCAAGACCCGGTTGCCCAGGAGTATCAAAGTTTGTTCCTTCCTGGACAAACCTGGAAGGCGTCGGGTTTCTATTGATGTGGACTATGTGGGATTTAGGATAGAAGATCGTTTCGTTGTCGGTTATGGTATGGATTACAAGGGCTTGTACAGGAATCTTCCATACCTGGGAGCCTTGGATATTGATAGCTTGAGCGGCGAGGTGGAAAAATGAAGGTAAACTTTCTGATGATGGCGATGATGGGTGTCGCGGTTTTTGCGGTTTCTTGCGGAAATGAACCGGCATCACCCAGGATTGGTGTAAAAACCAAGCTCTGTGTGCCGGAACAGCAATGTGATTCTGCAGACTCATATTTCCTGACCTTTTATTCCTCTCTGGCAGGTGATTACAAGGTAAGCGTACACGATTCGGCCGGAAAACGATGGGCCACCGTGTCCTCCGGTTCTGTTGCATCGGGCGAGGAAAAGGACGTTACCGTTCACTCGGATGATATTCCAGGTGACGGTTCTATTATAAGGATAACAGTGGTGACCGGTAATGGCGGCATCGGAAGGGTCGATTGTCCGGTAGGGCCTGATTGGGAGACGAAACCATGCAGGTAGGCAGCCGCTCATTTTACTTGAACATTGTTATAATCGTGCCTGTGCTCGTTCTTGGGGTCATGTTGGCCGAAGTTGCGTCAGGCTCCGCAATCAGAGGGGGCGAATCCAGGCTCATTGGGGCGGAGAGGTGCGGTTCTTGTCACAGGGATCAATACGAGGCATGGAAACATTCCCATCATTTCAGGGCGTATTCGGCCCTGGATGAACACGAAAGACACGATCCCAGATGTTATGGATGCCATACGTTGAGCCTGGAAGATGGATACCGGAATGTACAATGCGAAACATGCCATGGTCCGGGAAGGTACTATGCAAAAACTATGGTAATGAGGGACAAGGAGCTTCGGAAGGTTGTAGGACTTGTAATACCTGACAAGAAAATTTGCAACAGATGTCATACCGAGGACGCGCCCAATATCATACCATTCGATCCAAGGGAAAAGATGGAAATCATCAAGCATTGGAACATAGAGGCCAAGGAAGGTGAAGGTCGGGATGCTGTTTCGGAAGGCCATAAGAAATAGGAATATGGAGATCCCGCAGGCGTGACCGTACAATCGCAGCAAGGCTTTTCAAAAGGCATCTGGGATTTTTTTCGTTCAGTAAGGACGACAGTCTTCCTCTTGCCTTCCATTGTCTTGATGGCTGTCGTGGGAACCCTGGTTCCACAGGGAGCGCCGTACGAAGTCTACAAATCGGTGTATGGAGCCTGGCTGGCGAAATTTTTTCTGGGAATAGGCCTGGACGATACCTTCCATTCCGGTTTGTTCATGATTTTGTTGACATGCTTGGCCTTGAACATAACGGCTTGTACCTGGAACCGTTTGCCATTGATATTGGATCGCTTTGCCAGGCCCGTGCCCGCCGGCCGAAAGGAATCGTTGGTCGAGAGCGTTTCTTTTGGGGTCGGCCGAGACGGGAAGCCGGGTGCATTGGACCTGGATGATTTCATTCCAAGGGGCTGGAAGCCCTTGGCAGATGAAAAGGAAATAGGGAACCCGGATCGAATTATTTTATTGAAGGGAAGGGCGGGCTTGTTGGCCTTTCCCGTAATACATTTCTCTCTGCTGATAATTTTGTTTGGAGGATTGGTAAGCAGCTTGTTTGCCGTGGAGGGTGATTTGCAGTTGGCAGAGGGTGAGTCCCACAGCTCATTCTTCGCCAGGACCGGTACCGGCCGCTTGGCCCGAAGGCGGTTGGGTTTTACATTGCGTTGCGACAGTGTAAAGGCCGAAAGGGACAAAGCAAATGAGCACATAGTGCAATATGTCACTCATCTTTCCATACTGGAGAACGGCCGGTTGGTTAAAAAGGCGGTTTTGTCGGTCAATACCCCGTTGGATTTCGGACAATGGAGATTCTACCAGTCGGAGTACAACGAGTTTCCCGGTTCATCCGGCCGTACCACCAGGGTCACGGGATTACGGGTGGCCAGGGATCCCGGCGCGGACATAGTCTGGACAGGGTGTGGATTGTTGATTGCAGGTCTGTTGTTGGTGTTTATCAGGAGGAAGGCTCTCGAATTGACCTTGGAAAAAGGTGTGATCACGGCCAGGGTATGGGGAAAGGCACCTGAATGGAACCTGGAAAAAGAAATGAAGAGCGTCACGATGAGCCTCGAAAGAAGCCTGGGAAGGAAAAAGACTGGAAATCCGGATGGCTGAAAAAATAAGCAGTATCGGCGCTATGGTCCTGGATGCAACAGCGGTTTTGTACCTTGTTGCGCTCGCAATAAGATTGGCGGCTCTTTCACGCCCCGGTCTGAAGAAGGTTGCAAAGTGGAGCCTAATCGTCGCACTTGCAGTGCACACATTGGGATTGCTCCTGCGTTGGACCGAAGGAGGCCTTGTCGAAGTGGCTGCCGTTCAATCCGCAACAGGAACAACTCTCGAAGGCGCGAAATTGCTCTATGTCTTCTTGTCCCACCCTCCTTTCACCAACCTGTATGAAACATTGGTGTTCTTTGCCTGGGGTATCGGTGTTGCAACCGCTTTCGCCGAAAGGAGAAGGGAACCCGGATTGTCCGGCGTATTTGCACTCGTTCTCTTGTGGGTGTCGATGGGACTTGCATCACTTTCGACGGACCGCCAGGTGGAGCCGCTGGTGCCGGCATTGAGATCTTTTTGGCTCCATGCCCATGTGGCATTCGCCTCCTTTGCTTACGCCTCCTTTGCCTTGGCTGCGGTTCATTCCGTGCTTTACCTCCTCAAGGAAGGCGTAAGGCCTGCATGGTTCGGAACCGTGGCTGCGTCGAGCGGATTGCTGACCACTCTGGCATTGGGCCGGGGAGGTCTGCTTTCAGGTAAATATGGTGCTGCTGCGGTCGGCCTTGGAGCCGATGATAAAGTAACCAGGTTACTCGTACTCGTTAGACTGAAAGGCGTTGCCGGCAATGAGGTGGTGATTCCCAGGTTCGATATGCCGATAGCCGGTTGGCTGCTTGTGGCCGGTCTGGTCTTTTTTTGTATTTCATTGCTGTTTTACATCATCTCGATTAAGAGGGATGATCCCAAGATTGAGCGAAAGGCTGCCTGGTCTTTACTTGGGGGAACAGGGGCGCTGGCCTTGGTTGGAATAGTGGCGGTTGTCTTCTGCTTGTCATCGAAACCGCTTTCCATGAATATGCGGCAGGCTATCGATTCTGCGGTAGGACAGGTGGTTTCGGGTGCTGGAACCGGAATCGGCAGAGAGGATGTCGCCGGTATGGTTACCGCCGCTCATGCACTCGCAAAGCCGCCATACAGGCTTTCTCCAAGAGCCTTTCCGTACGATTTTTCATTGATGGTACTCGTGATCTGCTGTTCACTTTTGGCCTTTGCAGCAAGGTCCGGGAAATTGAACCTGGTCGCCAAGTTACCGGCGGCCGGTATTCTGGAATCCCGTGCACACAATGCCACGCTTGTGGGATTTCCTTTGATGACATTGGTGATAGTGACCGGGGCGATTTGGGCAAACTATGCCTGGGGCAGGTACTGGGGATGGGACCCGAAGGAGACCTGGTCTCTTATCACCTGGTTTGTCTATGCAATATACCTGCATGCCAGGTTTACAAAAGGCTGGTCCGGGAGGAGGGCCGCCTTGATTTCCGTGCTGGGATTTTTCAGTGTCGTTTTTACGTTCCTTGGCGTGAATCTGTTACTTGCAGGGTTGCATTCGTATGCAACAGGGTGAAACGTGAATCCTGGACCTGCCGATTCCGAGAAAAGAAACAAAAATGCGCGCCCGGACATTGTGGAGAGGGTGCTGGTTTTCATTGAGGAAAATGGGCTGGTCAGGCCCGGGGAAAGGATTCTGGCGGCACTTTCGGGCGGTGGTGATTCGGTTGCAATGACTGTAATCCTTAAAAAATTGGAAGATAGACTGGATGTTGAAATATGGGCGGCCCATGCTGATCACGGATTGAGAGCGTCATCAAAAGAGGATGCAAGGTTCAGCGCCGGCCTGGCCGAAAAACTGGGTATTCCTTTCAAAGCAGGGAAATTGAGCATAGCACAAAGAGGCGCCGAATCCCTGGAAGAATCGGCAAGGAAGGAGAGATATGCCTTTCTTTCCAGGATAGCCAGGGAAGTCGGTGCGGGGCGCATTGCAACAGGGCATACCCTTAACGATCGAGTAGAGACTTTCCTGTTGAACCTGTTGCGGGGGAGTGGGACAAGGGGCCTGTCTTCATTGAGGCCTTTACGGCAGGATGGTGTAATTCGACCGTTGCTGGGCGAAACAAGGCTGGATGTGAGGGAGTTCCTGGCAAAAAACGGGATCGAGTATCGTGAAGATCCGACCAACCTGGACAAGAGGTTTCAAAGAAACAAGTTACGCATTGATGTCCTGCCTGAATTGGCACGGCATTTCGGTCCCAAAGTCGAAAGAAATATTGCCAGGGCGGCATTCATACTGGAGGGGGAAGAGGGTATATTAGAGAAAATATCACATGAAAAATTGGAATCTCTCTCGTTTGTATCGGATCAGGAGATTTGGCTGGACTTGTCTTTGCTCTCCAATCTGGAAAGACCCATGACAAGCAGAGTTATCATCAGTGCGTTCGAAAAATTGACCGGAAGTGTCCTGGGACTCGAAGAAAAACATATATCAGTCCTGAACATGATGGTGAGGAGAAAACAGCCCAGGAGGTTGTATTTGTCCGGAAACGTGCATGCCGAGCTTTGTGCAGGCTTCCTGGTCTTAAGAGATGCTGCGGGCGAGGTCGGCGGATTGGCCGCACAAAAATTGGATGAGTGGAAACCGGGAATAAACAAGATGGATGGAGACTTTACATTTTCCCTGGGATTTGATGATACGAAAATTGACGGCGATAAGGCATCACGCCGCACGCTGCTGAATGTTTTTCCGGCAAAGGATAAATTGGGTTCCCTCCAGATGAGAAGTTGGCGGCATGGTGACAGGATGCACTTCAATCTGGGAGGTACCTCACGAACCAAGAAGATATCCGACTTGTTCACGGATTACAAAATCCCCAGGTGGAGAAGGAGAGCGATTCCTATCCTGGCATCAATCAAGGAACCGGGACTTGTATTTTGGGTGCCTGGGGTCAGACAGGGAAATGGGCCATGGGTCCGACCGGGAGAAGGCGCGGTCAGGGTGAGCCTGGAAGGCTTTCCGGGGTGGTTTGGTATTATCGGAAAATTACGTTTTTCAACGTGAATGCTTGCGGTGTTCCGGCTATCATGTATGATAGTGCATGGCCGGAATCCGGTAACAGGCCGGTTCGAAGAGGTGATAATTGAGACAGACGTACCGTACAATATTATTGTGGGCTTTTTTGATTCTGGCATTCGTGTTCATGTATAAAATGTTTGAAACTGCCGAGCCGGGCGTTCAGAAGATTGCATTCTCTGATTTCAGGACCAAGGTGAAAAACGGGGAAGTCAAGGATGTCAAGATAAAGGGCAATGAATATACAGGACACTTGCGGAACGGTTCTGTTTTTCGGACCTATGGTATCGTAGGCGAGGGAATAGACGACCAGCTTTGGAACAACGGCAAGAGCCCGATAAAGGTGGAGTACGAAGAAGTAGAGCAGAATACTTTCTGGCAGTCGTTGCTGATTTCTTGGCTCCCGATGTTGTTGCTTTTTGGTTTTTTCATATTTTTCATGCGCCAGTTCCAGAGTGGAAGCGGCAAGGCCATGTCTTTTGGAAAGAGCAAGGCCAGGCTTTTAAACGATTCGGGCAAGACCGTTACTTTCGAAGATGTGGCCGGGGTCGAAGAGGCGAAAGAAGAGCTTGAAGAGATCATAGCCTTTTTACGTGAACCGAAGAAATTTACCAGGCTGGGAGGAAGGATTCCAAAGGGCGTCCTGTTGGTCGGACCTCCGGGCACGGGCAAAACCTTGCTTGCCAGGGCCGTGGCAGGGGAAGCCGGTGTCCCGTTTTTTTCGATCTCCGGGTCTGACTTTGTGGAGATGTTCGTGGGCGTCGGCGCATCAAGGGTAAGGGACCTCTTCGAGCAAGGCAAGAAGCACGCGCCTTGTATCATTTTCATAGATGAGCTGGATGCAGTGGGAAGGCACAGGGGCGCCGGCCTGGGCGGGGGCCATGACGAGAGGGAACAGACCCTAAACCAGTTGTTGGTGGAAATGGATGGGTTCGAGAGCAACGAGGGCGTGATACTGATGGCTGCCACCAATAGGCCGGATGTGCTCGATCCTGCATTATTGAGGCCCGGGCGCTTCGACCGCAGGGTCATTGTGCCTCGGCCCGACGTCAGGGGCAGGCAGGCGATTTTGCATGTTCATACAAGGAACATGCCCCTTTCAGATGACGTGGATGTGGGCATCATTGCAAGGGGGACGCCCGGTTTTTCCGGTGCCGACCTGGAGAACCTCGTAAACGAGGCGGCATTGGTTGCAGCAAGAAAGGATCGAAACAAGGTCGCAATGTCCGATTTCGATTTTGCCAAGGACAAGGTGCTTATGGGCGTGGAACGAAAGAGCATGGTGCTCTCGAACGAGGAGCGGCGAATAACCGCGTACCATGAGTCAGGTCATGCCCTGGTGGCAAAGAGCATGGAATTGGCGGACCCGGTTCACAAGGTATCTGTTATTCCCCGTGGAATGGCCCTTGGTCTGACGCAGCAACTGCCGACCGAAGATAGGTACACCATAAGTAAGGAGAAGGCATTCGCCGATCTGGCGGTACTCATGGGAGGAAGAGCTGCAGAGGAAGCGGCCCTCCGGATGAAAACATCCGGGGCGGGTAATGATTTGGAACGGGCTACAGAACTTGCGAGGAAGATGGTTTGCGAGTGGGGAATGAGTGAAAAGATGGGACCTTTGACATTCGGAAAAGTGGAGGAACAGATCTTTCTCGGCAGGGAAATAGCAAGGCATAAGGATTACAGCGAACAGACAGCAAAGGAAATAGACTCTGAGATTCAAGCCTTGGTGACGAGTGCCTTCCGGAAGGCGAGAGATATCATGGAGGACAAGAGGGAGGTACTCGAAAAATTGGCAGAGGCGCTCTTGGAGCGCGAGGTTCTGGATGAAAAGGAGCTGGAGCTCATTGTCAGTGGAAAAGAACTGCCCGATATTGAGCAGGAGGAGCCTTCCGGGGATGAAGGAAATATTACAGGTGAAAATGATGATGGGTTGTTGAAGAAGGGGCTTGCGCGGGCCAAGGAGGTCTTCGGGGGAACGGAACCTGTTCCAGGCCCGAGACCGGTGACTGATCCGGATGTTCCGGACGACAATGACAAGATTTGAATCCGATTACCGGGGCTTCGCTTGTGTAAGTGTGCTTACGGGGCTGTAGAAAGAAAGACGGTATGATATTTCCAACAGGCAAGAAACTTGATTTTACAAAACCCCTTGTAATGGGAGTGGTGAACGTTACTCCCGATTCTTTTTCCGATGGCGGTTTATACCTGGACCAAGACAAGGCGGTCGAGCATGGATTGAAGCTTGCTGGAGATGGTGCGGATATTCTCGACATTGGCGGAGAGTCGAGCAGGCCTGGCTCTGATCCGGTATCCCTTGAACAGGAACTGGAGAGGGTCGTACCGGTCGTGGAACGGTTGGCACGCGGGACTGAAATACCAATCTCTGTTGATACGACCAAGTCGGTGGTTGCAGATAAAACCTTGAAGGCCGGTGCAGACATAATAAACGATATCAGCGCGTTTCGGTTCGATGAAAAAATGGCCGGAATTGCTGCGAAAAGCGGAAGCGGCGTTATTCTGATGCACATGAAAGGCCGGCCAAAAGATATGCAGAGGGGAAAAATCGAGTACGATGACGTGGTACGAGATATATGTTCTTTTTTTCTGGAAAGATGCAAGTTTGCCATGGATGCAGGAGTCGGCCGGTCCATGTTGATGATTGATCCGGGAATCGGTTTTGGAAAAACACTTTTCCATAACCTGGAAATAATGAAAAGATTACCGGAAATCGTGGACCTCGGCTTTCCCGTGGTAGTCGGTACTTCCAGGAAATCCTTCCTTGGAAAGATACTGGATTCGCCGGTCCGAGAGAGGCTGGAGGGTACCTTGGCGACAGTAGCGCTCTCTGTTTTTCTCGGTGCCGGGATAGTGAGGGTTCATGATGTTGCACATGCCAAGAAAGCCGCATTGGCGGCTTTCGCCATAGCCAAACCGGAGCTATATGGCTGACGATTTGTGAAGGAAGGCCTGTTGGAAGAATTCCTCCAAATGGTGAAAATAGCTCCCTTTGCCGAAGGGACAACCGGAATCGTTCTGGCAGCGCTCGATCTGCTCATAGTATGGTATCTCGTGTACAGGGTGTTGTTATTGCTCAAGGGCACGCGGGCCATGCCCATGCTGGCGGGTTTGGCACTGCTCGTCGTGGGATACGTGGTTTCGAGATATATGCAATTGATGACGCTTAACTGGATTCTGGAGAACTTCTTTTCCTCGTTTCTGATATTGATAATCATCATTTTCCAACACGATATCAGGCGTGGCCTCGCCAGGGTCGGCAGGCGCAGCCTTTTCTGGGGGCAAAGTTCGAGGGAGGACGCTGCAGTCATCGAGGAGGTCATGAAAGCCGCGGTAAATCTCGCGCAAAAGAAGATAGGCGCATTGATAGTCCTGGAGAGGGAAGGTGACTTGACCGACTATTGTGGTGAAGGCGTAATAGTGGATGCAAAGGTCACGAAGGAAGTGCTTGCCAGCATTTTTTTGCCTTATTCGCCGATTCATGATGGCGCGGTCATGATTCAAAAGGGCAGGATCACCACCGCCGGTGCCCTGTTGCCGCTTACCAACAATCCCAGGATCGCGAAAGACCTCGGCACTCGCCATCGAGCCGGTATTGGCTTGTCCGAGGAGACAGATGCTGCAATTGTGATAGTGTCGGAGGAAAGGGGCCAAATCTCCCTGGCTTTGGACGGGAAGATAACAAGGGATCTTGACGGCGCAACGTTGCGCAAGGTGTTGCAGAGCCTTTTCAGGAAAAGGAGACTATGAAAAAGTCCCGGGAAAGGACAATTCGCAGGTTGCTGCCGGAAAGTCCGGTGCTGTGGCTGCTGTCTTTGGTGATTAGTGTCGCCTTGTGGGCCGCGGTGCACCTGGAACAGAATACAGCCATAACCATTGATGTGCCTCTGGCCCTGAGCCTTCCCCAGGACAAGGTGTTGGTGACGGATCTTCCAGACAAGATAAAGGTCACGGTCACCGGACCGTGGACACAACTTAAGAATCTCGAATCAAAGAACCTGACCCACGAGGTGGATCTTACGGGTTTCGACTTGGGCACCTCCATGTACTACCTCGATCCGAATGATTTCAACCTTCCTCCCAGGACCCGGGCGGTAAGGGTCAGCCCTTCACAGTTACGCATATCTTTTGCCCGTAAGATAAGTAAGGTGATTCCGGTTACGCCGAACATCGTCGGTCAACCTGCTGTTGGATACGAAGTCAGGGGCTTTACCTGTCAGCCTGCAGAGATCGCGATCGAGGGAGCCGAAAGCGAAGTGAGCCTGCTCGAGGAGGCGGTCACCGAAGAGGTTGACATTAGTGATCGAAAGTCCGGTTTAACGGATGAGGTCGGACTCTTTCTCCTTTCCAGGAATGTTTGGCCCAAGAGCAAGACTAAGTTCAGGGTAACGGTCGATATTGAGCCTATCCAGAGCAGCCGGGATTTCAGAAACATAAGGGTTCGATTGGCGGCTCCTGCCAAACTTGGAAAACTCGTTGCCGTGCCTCCGGCGGTAATGGTGACTCTTGTTGCTCCTACCAAGGTCCTATCATCGGTGGATCCGGAGAAATTATATGCTTCGGTAGACTTGAGTGGTGTGTCAACAGTAACTGCGTCCGGATTGGCGAAGGAACTCGAGGTGGAGGGAGTACCCAAAGGCGCTACTGTAAAAAATGTAGTGCCGGGCACAGTGAAGATAATGCCGGTTACACGTCAGGCAGTGCAAAAAAACAAGAAGGTATCGCCTATGGAGGACAGCTTGAAACAAGATCGAAAAGAAAAGAAAATGAAACAAAGAGATAATAAAGGTGAAATAAAAAATCTGAAAAAGGAGAAATAGTCGTGGTGAAAAGATCCTCTAGACTTTCGGTTTCAGGATCGGATGAAGGGCTTCCTCTGCTGGGAGTGAATATCGATCATATCGCCACCTTGAGACAGGCCAGGGGAACGGCCTACCCTGATCCGGTTCATGCTGCGGCCTTGTGTGAGCTTGCAGGAGCAGACCAGATAACCATTCATCTACGGGAAGACAGGCGTCACATCCAGGATAGGGATCTGAAGATCTTGAGTGAAACCGTTAAAACCAGATTAAACCTGGAAATGGCGGCTACCGAGGAATTGGTGAGGATCGCCCTGGAGGCAAGGCCTGATACAGTATGCATGGTTCCGGAGAGAAGAGAAGAGTTGACCACGGAAGGCGGATTGGATGTCGCCTCGGACAGGGGCGGTGCGATCTCCAGGGCTGTAAGGATGCTCCAAGAGGCTGAGATAAATGTAAGTCTTTTCGTGGATCCGGACGTAGACCAGTTGAGGGCTGCAAAGAAGGTGGGCTCGGATGCGGTAGAGCTTCACACGGGAGCTTACAGTGACGCCAAGGGACAGGCAGCAAGGCATGCGGAATTGGCCAAGTTGGTGGATGCTGCAAAGGCTGCGAGGAAATTCGGACTCCAGGTGAATGCAGGCCATGGGTTGAACTACACCAATGTCATTCCCGTGGCAAAGATTGGTGAGATCGTTGAGTTTAATATCGGTCATTCCATTATTTCCAGGGCCGTACTTGTAGGCATGATGGAGGCCGTGGCAGAGATGAAGCGCCTAATCTTTCAGGCCAGGAGCCTTTGATTTCCGCTTGCCTCTCAGCATGC
>JAADFL010000202.1 GCA_013152945.1 Deltaproteobacteria bacterium
AAACCATGCGGCGACAAGGGCGCCCACTGCGAGAAAGACGCAGATTGTTGTAAACGGTTCGGTGGTTGTAATGGTGGAAAGTGCTGCGCACCGCTAGGAGAGTACGGTTGCCTTGATGACAGCGAATGCTGTGAGGGTAGCTGTAAAGGTGATCCTGACAGAGGGGAGCACGGCTTGTATTGGCGTTGCTGTTTCACGAAGGGGAAAAGCTGCTCGTCGGATCATGAGTGCTGCAGCGAGAACTGTGATCACGGCAAATGCGGCTGCCGGCCGACAGGGCTTCCCTGTGCAGTGTACGCGGACTGCTGCGGGATATGTCGTGATGGCAAGTGTTACTCCAGACTCGGCGATCCCTGCTCCGACGTATCGGACTGCTTCTACTTGGAGTGTGTAGATGGAGTTTGCTGCAGGGGGCGCGACAAGTACTGCGACAAAGATGGAGACTGCTGCGGGGATCTTACCTGCCGGGACGGGCACTGTCACTAGGTGGATAAGATCCTCCTTGAACGCAGTGTCATTTACATGGACGGACTCGTAGTAGTTAGGACCGGGGTCGTATTCAACCACACGTATATGGAGAACATCGTCGCAATATTACATGGGTTTTTTAACTATGACCAATCCACGGGAGCACCCTCCGTCCCCTTGTGTGGTCCCCTTGTGTGGTTCGTGTTGTGTTGGCACGGCTGCTTGCAGGCGCGCGTTTTCATAATTTTTGTCCGAGTTTCTTGTCCAAGGTATTTAATAGATGCCTGGCTTCACCATCGGAAGGCTTGATTTTCAGTGCCATGGTAAAGGCATTGTGCGCTTCCGCCCTTTTCTTCATGGCCCTGTATGCCAGGCCTGCGCAAATAAATGCCCTTGGAACATTTTTCCCGGCACTCATTGCCTGCTTGATAATTTCAAGGCCTTTTAAAAAGCCCTTCCTGTCAACAGGAAATGACTTCATGAAAATCGACAATCCAAGGAGTGCCTTTGCCTCGACATTGGGAGGAAATATTTCTGTGCTGGAATAGAACAACTCGATTGCATTCTTGTAATCCTGCTTGAGGAACAATTCACTTTCCCCCTTACCTTGTTGCATTGTCGAGAATGTCCTGCACCTGGATTCGCCCGAAGTCTGTAACCTGTAACGGCGTCTCCTGTCATCTTCGATGAGGTAGTCCCTGGCCTTTTCCGCCAACTCCAGGAACTGGGCAGCCAGGGCCTGCACCTCGGGCGACCTGTTTGCAACAGCTTGCGGGCTGAAGAGCCCTGCCAGTCTTTCGAAGCCCTTTTCGACATCCCTGCGGCCCGATATTTCGTGTATTTCCAGTATTTCGAAATATGTTTGACCAGGGGCTTTCTTTATGCGCTCGGAAAGCGCTGCCGGGTCATAGATTTCGGCCCCGAGGTCTTTTTGTATGTATTCAAAGTCCAGGATTCCCAACTCGTGTAACGCCCAAATTATCCTGAAAGTCTTGTGAGGAAGCATAGTGGAAAGCGGGAAGATCTCCCGTAGCCTCTTCGGTGGATCGAACAGGTTTTCGAACAGCCTTCTTTCAGCCTTTGGGAACCTGATGTAATTGGGATTGATATCTGTATTTTTTGTTGGAACCACTGTCATGTCCATGAGAGCCTTCGAACGTTCCTTGAGCAACTCCGGATCCAAGTGTTGCTTGAGACCCCGGTATGCCAGATCTATGATATTGAGAGTCAGCACCCTCTTTTTTACAGGAGTGTTATTGCTGAATGCGAATGAGCCGTCTTCCCATGAAAAGATATCCATAATCTTGATTTCGGCCTGCCATTTGAGGGACAGATCCCGCTCCTCGGGAGTTATTGCGCCGATTTCAATCAATATGTCTCCCTGGAACTTGTTGAGCGAGGTCTTGAGAAGCTTCAGGGACTCCTGATTTTGTTCCTTGGTTATCTTATTGGCCCTTAGCAGAAGCTTTCCAAGACATTCAGTAACCAGGTTCGAAGTCACATAAGTTGGTTCTCCCCCAAGAAAGAATATCTTTTTCTCGACAGGCTTGTCGTTTCTGGTTGTTCTCATAACCAGCGTGCCCGTGAAGCCGTGCTTCAGCGCCTCCACAAGAAGTGCGTGGAAAGGCCTTTTCGAGAGCCTTCCAGGTGACGGCGGCCAGGCTTGAGATTGTCGTTCCGGCATTCATCCACCCCCTTGGCAAAAGAGCTGTGGTTATTTTCCACTCCTACGCAGTTTCAATTTTTTCTTTGCCGCAGTCGCCACCACGTTGGGAATATTCTTACTGTTAGCCACTTGCCTCAAGTCATTTTCCCGCAGATGGTTCAACAATCTCAATGCCGAGCCTGTTGGAGTCTTCGGATTCATTACCAGGTTACACTTTACCTGGTACAGTTTCAAATAGTCGCGGTTGTTCGAAGCATAGCGTATGACATCGTCCGTAACCGCCCGGCTGGCTGCAATATTGACCATCTCCCCCTCGGTGATCTTTGGACTCGAGGCGGCGGCCAGGGCGACAAGCTTGTTCGTATCCTTGACAAGGGCGGTCCTGATCGTCTTGTTGCCCATTGTTGCAAGCTTGATCTTTTCTGCAGGGCTCATCTTTGAGAGCATAGTTTCCAGGCCTTCACGTTCTTCGTCATCCCAGTCGCCGGTTTCATCTATCATGTAGGACGGGAATTCCAGGATCCGCTCCTGACCCGAGCCCTGGCCTTCCTCGTCCTCATCCTCGATGGATTCATCCAGCATGGTCCTTTGGCGAACCTTGACCTCCCCGACGGTCTCTACCGCGGCTCCTCCGCGCACTTCGAACTGTAGATCGCCTCCGTATTCGTCATCCTCATCCTCGAACCCGCCTTCCTCGGTTTCTTCGAGAAGGGATCTCTGTCTCAAGGGGCCTGCGCCTAGGTCCGGTTCCTCCTGATCCCAAGCCTCTTCGGCTCCCTCGATCTCCTCTTCCATGGCCTGTTCAGGTTCAGAGGTATCCACTTGTTCGGTTGTCTTTTCGGGCTCCGGGGCGGCCGGTCCAAGGTCGATGCCGGATCTTGCAAGGAACTCTTTTACTCCCTCTGCAAGTGCGATTGAAGTGTTCGGATTTTCCAACACGGCCCAGGCAATAGCGGGTTTGCGTAGAATCCTCTGTTGGTTCCTTGCGATGATGTCCAATACATCGCCATTGGTAATACGAGCAAGCTTTTCAATGGTTTCATCCGAAGTATTGGCGTTGATAACCACGGCTTTCAGGATATCGGCTTTGTCCAAAAGTCCCCGGGACAAGTAATCGAGGACGGCTGCAGGGAGCTTTGCCGAAACAGCCGGTTTCATGATATTGACCGGGAGCTTTCTTAATGTTTGCAGGGCGGATAGCCGTACCTTTTCATCAGGGTCATAGAGCAAACAGAACAAGGAAAGCACCATGTCAGGCGGTCTCAAGGGAATCAGGCCCTGTGCGGCCATGAGACGTTGGCGCACGTTGGCCCCTTTCGATACATGTTTTCTTACAGTTTGCGGCAGTGATGATTCAGGAATCGGACAAGGCATTTACTACACCTTAACTCTTATCTTCTATTCTACATTACATTGCCACAGGAATCTAGAGCCGGTTTCAGAGTAACGAAAACCAACAAACTTCAAGTCGAACCACTCGAGGCCGGGGAAGAACTTTGAACTCTCACCTGAAACTTCATCCCTTTTGTTTTTGGGAGAGGTGCAGCTTGAAGAAGGCCCGCATCAGGTCTTCCACACTGGTGCTGGCGATTATCACGTAGTCGTTGTTGTCCCAGAACTCGTTTTCTTCACTCAACTTCGGCATATCCTCGAGTTTACATTTTTCCGGCACTTCCAGGCCGCCAATCAAGTATACCAGGGCGCATGCCCTTTCCTTGTACGAATCCACGGCGGACTGGCGGGTATACACCCGGGCGTCGTCCTGGCTCATCTTGCTCTTGTCGGCAGGTTCATGGCCCACGCCTTCTATCATGAACCTGTATGTACCCGGGTCGTATTCGAACGGGACCTTGCCCTTTGTCTTTTCCTTGGAATATTTGCCGGCCCATTCTTCGATCGCCTTTAGCCTGGCGTCCAACTGGTTCTTTATGAAATCGGGTCTCCAATTCTTGTATTTTATTTCGAAGATTGCATTCCTGGCCTGGTCAGCGGCATTTTCTTTCTTGCATTCATAGCTTGCCGCTTTCTCGAACCACTTTATTGCTTCTTGGGCCTTGCTGGCGGCCTGGGCTTCACGGCCAAGACTGAAGAAGTACTTGGTCAGTTGGAACCTGGCCTCCTCGGCCATCTTGTTCTTTGGGTCCAGCTTGATGACTTTCTCGAGCTGCTCTATAGCCTTTTTCGGTTCCTTCTTGCTCAGGTATGCCAGGCCCAGACCGTACATGGCCGGAACATAGTTTGGATCCTTGTCCAAGGCTTCCTGAAACTTGAATATCGCCAAGTCGTACCTTTGTGCAATATGTGCCAGTTTTCCTTGCTCGGTAAGGTCCTCCTTGGAGGCACAGCCGGTAAGAACGGCCAAAGACAACAGCAAAGCCGTGGTCAACGAGAAGACTGTAATTACTCTTAATCCCGATCTTTCCTCAATCATGGATTCCTCCGATCCCCAAAGATGCCGCATCATTGCCTGCCATGCAGCATCCCACGGGATAACCAAGTGAATTCGGCGCAATGATAGCCAAGTGCACGGTCATGTCAAGCCGAGTCGAAAAAATATTTGAAATAGTCTCAAGAGTTTTCTATTTCCCTAGATTTATATAGGTATGGAAAAGTTTCTGCATCGATGCACTAAGTTCAGTGTGAAGTTTTGCAAGCCGTGACCGATCCCAGTTGTTCGGATCATTCCGGAGGAACGATGTCATGTCCGAACGATTGTCGAACCTTTCAGCAGGTATGTATATCTTTTGACCCTTGGCTTCCACCTCGACTGTGCCCGGGTGGCTGGAACCTGCCAGAAGATGGTCCATGTCGTCACAGCCATAATCCTGTAGCATTACCTCTTCCGGAACACCGTGGTGAAGGATGGAACCGGGTTCGTCCGGGTTCGCCCGTTCCATGTTCTTTCTTCGTGATTCCTCGGGAGTGACCCAAACATAGAGTATGCTGGCTCGTGAGAGTAACTCCGGCGCCAGGTGGGACAGGGAATACTGGTACCCGAGGTACCCGTCAAGGGGCATTCGAGAGCCCTTGGGACCTCCACGGGCGAATTCGATGACAATGGTAGAGTGGTCCGTTTTTTCATTGATCATCGATGCCAGGTCGCGTTCCAATGCCCATGCTTCCTGATCGATTGCCTCTATTGCCGCCTTCCTTGCAGAGGAGTCGAGCCTGGTCAGTGGTGATTCGACTCTGATTTGTTCGTATCCCTGTTCTATTCTATCGAGCAATCTCCGGCCGGCTCCAGGACCTGCCGGAGGAAAGACGCCCTTTGAAAGGGCATTGAAATCCTGGTTCAGAAGTTCGGTTAAAAGTCCCCAAAAAGAAGGTTCCCTTGCAGGTCTGCCAGCTCCCTTGAAAAAACAGCGGCCGGTTCCAAGGTCTTCCAGCTTTTGATCCATGACCTGGATCAGGTGCACGTAAGGGAAATCGTCGAGTTGAAGCGTCGGAAAAAGGTGTAATTCTCTTTTCCTTCTATCTTCTTCAAGGCTGTCCATGTATTTTCGAAGCTCTGATTTTCCTGAAGCCGGAAGCGCCAACAATAGCAGCACGTCAAAGCATTCGATGCTCATCTGGTGTTCCTTTCGTTTACCCCCGGAACAAAATACTTACCAACTATCGGCACTTATGATTTGTAACCGGACGAGGTTTGTAGGTCAAGCGCGGAATTGCTCACTCGGAAAGGTCGAACTTTTGGATTCTACGTAATAGAGCGTACCTTGTTATTCCGAGCAGTTTTGCAGCCTTGGTACGGTTACCGCCTGCCTTTTTCAGCGCATCCAGGATCATGTTTTTTTCGACCTGTCCCAACGTGTTGCCCGTGATCCTGCTTTCAACCGGTATTGCTTCAAAGGTAGGTCCGTCGTTTCTGACACGGTCCGGAAAATGTTCCGGCTCCAGGACAGTGCCCCTTGTCTTTACCATTGCCTGTTCAATGAGGTTCTTGAGTTCACGCACATTCCCGGGGAAATCATAATTCTCGAGCAATGATGTCACGGTATCGGGGATGGGTGAGACCTGTTTTCCGAGGCGCTGATTAAAAAGAGATATGAACTCGTCGGCTAATAGCGGCAGGTCTTCTTTTCTCTCACGAAGGGGCGGCAGGTGAACGGGAAAGACTGCCAGCCTGTGATAGAGGTCGTGCCTGAACTTTCCTTGTTCAACGAGCTTGGCTAGATTCTGGTGAGTCGCAGCCACTACCCGGGCGTTCACGGGCAACTCCCTTGTTGAACCGAGTCGCCTGAAGGTCCTGTTCTCCAGGCAACGCAGGAGTTTTCCTTGCAGGTTGAAAGGCATGTCGCCGATCTCATCGAGAAAAATCGTTCCATCTCCCGCAGCCTCGAAATAACCGGAGTGACTGGAGACAGCGCCGGTAAATGAGCCCTTTTCATGGCCGAACAGGTGGCTTTCCGCGAGTTCGTTCGGAAGTGCGATGCAATCGACGGGAATGAAATCGGCCTTGTGTCCGCCGCTGGACACGTGCAGGAACCTGGCGGCTACTTCCTTGCCGGTGCCGCTTTCACCAAGCAAGAGGACTGTGGTCTTCGGCGCCATGGCCACCTCCTGGAGCTGTGCCATGGCATGCTTGATTGCAGAAGATTTGCCTGTGAGTGGATGACCGAATTCACCCAGGCCGGAGCGACCTGACCCGAGCATCCACCTGGACCGGACCTCAATCGTCTTTTCGACCAGTGGATCCAGGGATGTGCTTTTAACGAGGTAATCTTCAGCGCCGTGTCTCATTGCCTCCACGGCACTGCTTATAGCCTCGTACGCCGTCATCATTACCACCCTGCAGTTGGGCAGGTTTCGCAATAATACCGGGACGAGATCCACTCCATTCGCATCAGGGAGACGCTGGTCGAGGAGCACCAGGTCATAACTGCGTATAACAGACATGGAAAGGGCCTGGGCGCCTGTCGAAGCCGTTGAAGTTTTCATGCCCATGCGGTTGAGTCTCTTGGCCAGCGAGCGTGCAAAGGTGGACTCATCGTCAACAACGAGTACCCTGAACTCATTTGCCGGTTTTTTTGATCGCACGGTATTCCGATTCTTGTCCAACATGGCATAAGAGTATTAGGGAGGCATTGGTTTTGTGTCAAGCCCGCAAGCAATTATGGGGGGCAATTACACAGTAATAATTAAACGGCCGGCCATAGCCAAGAAAGGTATGGGCCGTTTTTTTGGGCCCCGGAAAAGTATTGTAACTATCTTTTCCACCAGTTCGGCACGCAACCGTCCCAGTCCTGCGAATAGTACCTGGTCCCAAGCGTGTCCCTGGATGTGTCCACCCGCTGGGACCTGGAACCCATGGTATAGTCGTGTGTCCACTTGGCGCCGCACGATGTATTGGTGAATTTGGCTGTGTTTGAGACAGGGTTGTCATAGACCGCCATGTCGTGGACATCGTCGATAGCAAGACCTTGTTGAGCACTGGTTACTGCATTGTAGTAAACAAAACCGCCGAATACATCGGTTTTGTACCAGGCATCCGAGCCCAAATACAAGCCGAACCCGCACATGTGGCTTGAACCGCAGTCCACGGTGTTGCCCGTGACTGCCGTGCCCGTGTAATCACCGCTCGTGCTCGGCCATGCGTGAATCATGAGGGCTGCGAAAGAGCTGCCGGAGAAATCATCGGTATGGCTTATTTTATTGTTCGAGATCATGCACTGCTTGCAGCCGCCGAATATCAGGTCCACATCGGTATTATCTATGAATGTATTACCTACGAAGCTGGAATTTTGATAGTCATGAACAGTCAGGCCGTCGGCCCAGAGCATACTCTTGTCGTGCCGGCCATTGAAGGCGACCGTATCGGCCTGTACCACTACACCACTTCCCTGGCCGGTCACCTCGCACCCGGTGCCGCACAGCGCCGCCTTTGTCACGCTGTTGGTGAGTGAGCATCGGCTGCATACAATGCGCATGTTGTACCCGTAACCGGTGTCGCCGGCAGTGCAGTCGTTTCCGGAAGGCGTGTTCTGTCTCTCTGTTTTATTTCCGTCAACCACTATGTGATCGACCGAAGTGCCTTCTGCGAGCAATTCCAGGATGCCCGGTGAATCGTGAAACACGGTTGATGCCTTGAGCACGGCGCATCCATCTCCTGACAAGGGGCACGGGGGATCGTTCATGTTTTTGCCTTCGGTCTGGAGGACAACGGGTTTGGTTTGGATACGCACGTGGTGGTCGAGCCTGTAAACACCGGGCGGCAGTTGCACGATACTGTTTTTCTGCGCCGAGTCAATGCAGGACTGGATGGTTGCAGATGCATCCTGCTCCTTGTATGCCAGGGAACGGGCAGGTTCACACACAGACACATTGGCCCCACTGACCAGGATTGCCCTGGTTGGCGAATAATCGCCGAACCATTCCACATGTTCTTTGAGCATCCTCCACGTAAAGGCATACATGCCCGGTAATGACGGGGCCTTGATGGTAAAGCGAAATACCTTGACCATGCCGGTGGTGATGATTTCACCTTGATTCATATCGACCCTGGATACCGACCACTTATCATTGTCCTGCGGGTTCTGTGATCCCAGCTTGTAGTCGTCCTGCCTGGTCCAGGCTTCACGCCCTATGTTTCTGAACGAGACGGTTACCTCGATAGATTTGCCGGGTTCTATTTGCGAAGGGACATCAAGAGAGACGAACTCGGAATCACGTGGAACATCGGGGTACGTACTCGTGTCTGTGTCTGTATCCGTGTCTGTGTCAATGTCGGTGTCCGTGTCTGTGTCAATGTCGGTGTCCGTGTCTGTGTCAATGTCGGTGTCCGTGTCTGTATCCGTGTCCGTGTCTGTGTCCGTATCCGTGTCTGTGTCTGCATCCGTGTCAGTATCCGTATCCGTATCCGTGTCTGTGTCTGCATCCGTGTCTGTATCCGTGTCTGTGTCTGCATCCGTGTCTGTATCCGTGTCTGTGTCTGCATCCGTGTCCGTGTCTGTATCGGTATCAGTATCAGTGTCAGTGTCAGTGTCAGTGTCTGTGTCTATGTCTGTATCGCCACCAGGACTGCCTGTATTATTATGGCAATCCGAAACACCGAGCACCAACATTGCAACCAATGCAACCAGTAATGAAAATCTAATTGATATCCTTTTTCTTCCCATTTTATCTCCTCCGGAATACGACATGTATCTTATTTTTGAATCATCTAACAAACATTTTTCCCATTCAATGGCAATGAGAGATTGGGCAATCAGAAAATAGTGGGCCCTCGGTCCTCCCCTAAAGCCCTGAAGGGGCGTAATATGTTAGCCGGCGGCAATTCCCCTGGTATTTTGGCATTTTAATTCGGCTACCACATTATTAAAACATTCCCTTGATCTATTTACGAAAAGTAATCCTGGTGATGTTGACCTATTTTTCCTGGTCGCTGGCTGAAAATGCAGGTTGCAGTAATTGAATACCAGGTTCGAAGGAAAATGACGGCACTCTTGACTTTTCCGCTTTTTGTACTGGGCGTGGCTGTTGGCCGGTGACAAATCGTGTTGATTGCGTCTCGCGGTCCATTTCCGAAAGAGCCATATTAAGCCTGGGCAGTACGTGATCTTGCGTGTACCTGATCATGTGCTCCCCTTGAACTGCATGGATGATAGCCCATTTTAAGGTATGAGGGCTGGAATTGATGGCTTTGCCGAGTAAGCGCCAGAACAACTTACGCCTTTTACTTCGAATACCAATCTTGTATACGGCCCGCATCAGGTTTTTAAGGTCTTCAACACCCTCTTTACCGCTCGTTGGAAGCGGCGCGGCCTTTTTTATGTAATTCTCACAGCGTGCATAGTAGGCTTTGGGATCGTAAAGGTCGGCCAGGAGGTTGCGGTACCCCTCGATCAGAGTACGCTCATCCATGGCAGGGATGAAATTAGGCCTGCCGAACTGGTCTCCGTTTGTGACTTCACGCAACCGTCCTTCTTTTTCAAGGCGTCGCCATAAAGCTGTTTCAGGCAGAGCAATTAGAATGCCTATCATGGCCAATGGAATCGCGCAGGATTGTATGAAAGTCCGTTGGGCTTCGAAGATTGCCGGTGTATCGGTATCAAAGCCGACTATAAATCCACCCATGACCTCCAAACCGCACTTGGTAAGGGAATCGATCGCTTCTTGGAGATTGACCGCCAGGTTTTGTTTTTTACCTGCTTCCTGGAGTGCTTCGGTCGATGGCGTTTCGATACCCACGAAAATCGAACGAAAGCCGGCGTTGATCATGTTTTGTATCAAGGCTGGATCGTCCGCAAGGTTTATACTGGCCTCTGTATAGAAATCGAAGGGCCGCCCGTTGGCTTCCTGCCAATCGGCGATTTTCGGAAGGAGAGTCCTGACAGCACGCTTGTTCCCGATAAAGTTGTCGTCGACAAAGAAGATGCTGCCTTGAAAACCGAGCCTATTCAGGATAGTCAGTTCATTGATGACTTGATCGTCGGTCTTGACCCTTGAAGCGTGTCCGAAGATTTCCACGATATCGCAGAATTCACAGTTGAAGGGACAACCCCGGGAGTACTGTATCGACATGCTGGTGTATTTGCCGATATCCAAGAGATCGAATCTCGGCGCCATGGCCTTTTTCATGTCCGGGTGGTTTTCGGGAGCACCAAGGCATACCGGGACGGCCGGCCCCGGTTCTGCAGCCAATCCATGTGCTTTCAAGGAAGATATGGCGTCAATTAATTCATCTTCCCGGTTTTCGACCTCACCCTGAACGATTAGGTCCACGTCCGAGAAGAGTTCCGGAGATGTAGTGGGCGCCGGACCGCCTACAACAATCGGCCGGCCGATTCGGCGTGCCCGGTCTATTACCATCCTCATCGAGTCCATTTGTACCAGCATGCCGCCCATGAGCACGACATCCGCCCAGTACAGATCTCTGTCCTCGACCGGGCTGATATTGAGATCAACCAATCGCATGTCCCAGTCGAGTGGCAGGTACGATGCCAATGTGATGAGCCCCAGGGGCGGCAGGGAAGCCTGTTTATTGACTATTGCAAGGCTTTCCTGGAATCCCCAGTAGGTGGTTGGAAATTCGGGGTGGACGAGTAATATTTTCTTTTTCATGGTAAGGAGTATGACAGGGAGATGTCATGAAATTGTCATGGATAAAAAATTTTTCAGCTATTTGATCATCCTACTTGTTCAGATAATGAAAAATCGCGTATGGCCGTCAGGTCCCGATTGTTATCTGACCGTGATGTGTCTTTACGGGCCTTATATTCTCTTCGTACCCGGGAGTTAGGCGCATCTCGATTTCAGCCATCAGGGCGGGCGAAAGCACTATATTGTTGTGTCCAAGTCCCGGGATGACCACACATTCGCTTCCATCAAGGCGCATACTCTCCCGTGGCAGGACAAACAGGTCCTTGTCACCGTACAGCGACACATAATGGACCTTGTCATGGATGTGGCTGCCGTCATTGAGTTCGGCCAGGAATTTCGAGTCTGGCAACATGGCGCATGTCACGGCTGTAGGGAAGTAATGCGCCAGGTGTGTGCCGTAATTCGGCGTGGAGATAAGAAAAACCCTTTTGACAGGATGCTGGTTTGGATAGAGCTGTAGATAGCGCCGGATGATGAGACCCCCAAGGCTGTGACCTATGAGGGTGAGCGGTTCCCCCGGACCAGGAGGAGCCTGCTCCAGTACCTTGTCCAGAAAGCACAGCAACCCGAATGCGGAATCATCGAAATCGGCGTTGGTATCGTAATCGAACGCAAAGCCGGCCCCGTGTCCCTTTGCAGCCTGGTAATAACGAAGCAGACCCAAGCTGCCGGATCCAACGCCGGTGCCGTGCAGGTAGACCACGGGTCTGCCGCCGTCCAGCCAGTGGTTGCAGCGCGATACTTGTCCCAGAAATGACAGCCCCAGCAAGGCCAGGCCCGAGCCGAACTCACGGGGCACGTTCCACGCCTGCGGCAAAAGTCCTCTTTTTTTCTCCTGACCGGTTTTTTCGTTCTTTTTCATTGTTCGGCTCCTTACCTACAATATGTAATATAATAGATTACAAAATATTACAAGAAATAATTTTTTTTCAGTGTTATTGGCCTTACATCAGGCAGGGTCTTTTTTTCGGGCAAGGGCTATTGCTGCTTCATAGCAACCAGTGCAGGCGAAAAACAATGGACGGCCATCCGGAGCCAGGCCCATTTGCACGTCCTGCCCCGGGTACATGGTGGTGCCGCATTTGCCGCATGCGAGCCTGCGGTTCAAGGTAACAGTCTGCCAGGCCACGGGTTGTTCCGCTTCAATGGACCGGTTTCGAACAAATGACACAGCGACCGCAGGAGTATTGGACCGTGGCGCCTGACCAGGGCCGGGTCCTTGCTTGCTTGGTGTGTTGTCGCCTGCTGAAAGTGCCTCGGCAATGTTGACGCTCTCCTCGACCACGCCGTCCACGAGGTGCAACGAGTCTTCGAGCACTATCCGAATGAGGTTGGAAACCGGGATTTTCAATAACCTGGCTCGTTGCAGCACTTGTTGATAAAGTGATGGCGTGATGCGTGTCTGTACCAATCGATCCTTGCGTTCATTGCGGCTGCGGTGTTTCCCATCGCTTTCACCAGTGCTTTGTTCGTGTCTTCCCGGATTCCTTTTTCTTGCCATTTGTTTCCCTCAAGGCTTCAACGTATTACATTGTATTACTCCGGTGTAACTGCGTCAAGATAGGTGCCGACCGGCTTGCTTTTTAAAAGCGGAAACGGGCGGAAATAAATTTGGGCCTAGATATCCAGGAGCGTTATTGTCACGCCATTGCCGCCTTCCGATTGTTTTCCCTGTCGCCAGTCCTTGACATAGGTCAGGTTATCCAACAGGTCGCGAACCGATTGCCTCAAGGCTCCTGTGCCGTGTCCATGTATGATCATGGCAAAAGGTTCCTCGCGCCTGAACAAGTCATCAAGGAAGGATGTAACCCTTTCTCGTGCCTCTGAAACACGCATTCCCCGTACATCGCAAGTTGTTTCGGATGTTACGTAAGCTTGTTCAAGATCAGCCTCGGCAGGAGTTAAAGAGAGATGCCTGTCAAACGTGGCTCCGTGTTTGTTATTCTTTAATTTTTCCGCCTTGTCCTTGTCTTCCGCCTTGTCCTCTTCCGCATTGTCACCAAGAATACGAATATCGGATAAATTAAACCTGCCTTCGATATTGCCGAGCCTGACGTTTACCTTGCCCCCTTTCGGGCTTGACAACACTTGTCCCGGCTTTCCCAAAGGCACTATGGTCACTTTCGTCCCTGGCAAAAGCAGGGATGGATTCTCTATGCTAAAGGACCCGGTTGAAGCCCGTACATTTGCCTGGTGACCTTTTTGTCCTGAAACGCTTTTTGCCTGCTTTTTGAATTCTTGTAGTTGGTCCCTGGCCTTTTTGACAAGTTTCAGCGAACCTTTTTTCTGTGCCTCTCTTACCAGCACGGCAAGCTTGCTTTCGGTTTGCTCAAAGAGACTTTCCAGCTTTTCATATTGCTTTCGAAGTTTTTCCTCGTCGTCCTTGAGCTTTGCCTCCTTAAGGGAAAATCTTTGTTTCTCCTTTTCCACGATTCGCTCGAGTTCCTGTTTAGCGGCTTTTTTTTCTTTTTCCACTTCCCTGATTCGTTCATGAAGGTCTTCAAGCAATTTCTCCATGCCCATGGCCTTCGACCCGCACAGTTTTGACGCCCTGTCGATTATTGTACCGGGCAAGCCGACTTTTTCAGCCAATCTGAAAGCATTGCTGGCTCCCGGAAGCCCATAGCTCAGTCTATATGTGGGCCTGTTTTTTTCAGGGTCCAGCGTTACGCTCGCATTTTCAAAGTCATCCCTGGTCTCTGCTATGGCTTTGAGCGCAAAATAGTGGGATGTCACAGCAAGGAAAGCCCCCTTTTCAGCCAAGTGCTCGACAATGGCAACCGCAAGGGCCGAGCCCTGTTCCGGGTCGGTGCCAACCGCCAGTTCATCCAATAGCAGGAGGTCGCCCGGGTTGGCTTTTCCGGCCATCTCGGCAATGTTGGACAAGTGTGCTGAAAATGTGGACTTGGAGTCCAGCAGGCTTTGGTCATCACCCATGTCCGTGAATATGGATGAAGGGTGCGGTAAAACACAACCAGGCCCGGCAGGGATATGCAGGCCTGTGCCGGCCATCAGGGTGAGCAGCCCCAAGGTCTTGAGTGTAACCGTCTTACCCCCTGCATTGGCTCCGCTGATAATCAGAACATTAGATCCGCCACCCAGGCGGATATCGTTGGCAACGACTTTTTCCCCGGCAAGTTCCAACAGCGGATGTCGTGCCGACGGCAGGTTCCAGGAACAACCATCTTCCGGCTCTCCGGGTATTGCCGCGTTCAGTTCTTTGGACAGCAGGGCTGATGCACGGATTAGGTCCAATTCGGCCATTGATGTTAAAATATCTTTTATTTCTTCGAGCCTGTTTGAAAGCTTTTGCGAAATACCCGCCAGGATTTTGAACTCCTCCCTCTCCAGGTCAGCCTTTGCGCCCAGGAGCTTGTTGTTGATTTCAACCATTTCCGGTGGTTCGAGGAACACGGTCTGCCCGGAATCCGAGTAGTGGTGGACTATTCCGCCCACCTTGTTCTTGTACTCGGTCTTGACAGGTAATACATAACGTTCTCCCCTGACAGTGAAATAATCGTCTTGCAGGAACAATGCCATCTGGTTGGATTCTACGAGTTTTTCGATTCTTGTTCTTGCAGTGCCCTGAAGGCCGTGCACCTTTTGTCTCAGCTCTGCGAGGCCCGGGCTTGCCCAGTCTACGAGGCGGGCGTTTTCATCGAATTTATCCAGGATCTCGTCCGGCAATCCACCCATGTCCGGCATGTGTTCGGCCATTTCGGCAAGCCTGGGACACATGTCTTTCGATTCGAGCAGCATGAGCCTGGTCCTGGATGCTGCCGACAGGGCTACACATACAGCGGTTATCTCGTCCACATCCAGGGGCGCTTGTTTCTTAAGCCTGGAGAAGAGAGGAGCGAAGTCCAAGGATTCGCCAAAGGAGATATCCTTACCGGCGTCGAGCAGTTCTATCAGTTCTCCTACTGCATCGCTTCTTGCTTTTGCTGACGAGTGTTGCGCCAGTGGAAGCAGATGTCGACACAAGTTCCTTCCAGCCTCGGTGGCTGCATAGGATGCGAGGTGAGATGCGAGCCGTGACCATTCGAGGTCTCTTAAGGTTCTTTCAGTCGCTTGCATTATATTTCAAGGCCGACCAAACAGGGCCGGGAAAGACTGTCGACGGCAATTCCAAAAACTAATGCACGGCTAAAAACCATAGTCCAAAACATCCGGCCATGGAAACCGCGGATTTTCAGGAGTTATTGTTCCGGAAAGAAGGCGTCGCAAGTGAAGTCTTTGATAGATGCCTTGCAATCTATTTCCTGTGCTTGCACGTAACCGTGCCAAAGAGGATTGGCCTTTCTACCGCCATCACCTATCAGGCAAAGCAACATGTTGTTTTCGTAGTAAGGTTTTGTCGAATCAAACTGGCATAGACACGTGCGCCAGGTCAGTTCATCACACGGATTGCATTCATTGTCGGTCATCATTTGGATGAACTCTTTGGCAGCCCTTCTTTTTATACTATCAGGGCATTTTGTTGCCACAAGCTCGTCCTGCCGGCACTCGTACAAAGGAGCGAGAAGGCTGACTCTGGTATCATAAAGAAGCTGCTCATGTTGACTTTTGGATAGGCTGGGATTGCAGGCGTCTTTATCGTCGCTCGGGTTGTAACAAATATGTTTGTCGCTGCAGACTTCGTCGACGAGACAGTCGAGTTTATCTTTGCAGGACCGGCAGAAGAAGCCGAAATCCATCTGCCTCAGCTTCAGCCAAACCGCGTCTTTAACATTATCACAGTCTGCATAACTTGCGATGGGTATAACTCCCAGGTCGTTGCAGGCTGGTACGATCAATGCCAGTAAACCCAGAGATGCAAGGAACTTTATATTTAAGTTTCTCACGATTCACTCCTATCAGTACAAGGGACCGACATCCCAAACCTATTGAAAGCCGGATTTATCACCCTTTGTTTAGTTGTGTCAAGGCTTAAGTAAAGATTGTGTGGTAGTAGGGGCGGATTTGATATCCGCCCGATCGGATTTGATATCCGCCCGATCGGATTTGATATCCGCCCGATCGGATTTGATATCCGCCCCGGATTTGATATCCGCCCGATCGGATTTGATATCCGCCCGATCGGATTTGATATCCGCCCGATCGGATTTGATATCCGCCCAATCGGATTTGATATCCGCCCAATCGGATTTGATATCCGCCCAATCGGATTTGATATCCGCACCTAGTGCTTGAGAAAAAGAAGATTATATTCCATTCATATATACTGCAAGAATGGAGGTCCCCCATGAGGAACGCAACTATCCACTTCCTGGGAATATTACTCGTATTGTCCTCCCTTGGATGCAATAGCCGGTCTGATGAAATGTATTCTGATGCAGACGCTGATGCTGACACTGACGCAGGCACGGAAATTGGCACCGACGCTGATGCTGATACTGATGCTGGCGCCGATGCAGACGCTGATGCTGACACTGACGCAGGCACGGAAATTGGCACCGACGCTGATGCTGATACTGATGCTGGCGCCGATGCTGACGCTGATGCTGATGCTGACGCAGGCACGGAGATTGGCACCGACGCTGACGTTGATGCTGACGCTGACGCTATTGCTGACGCAGGCACGGAGATTGGCAGCGACGCTGACGTTGATGCTGACGCTGACGCAGACGCTATTGCTGACGCAGGCACGGAGATTGGCGCCGACGCTGACGCAGACGCTGTTGCTGACGCTGACGCAGGCACGGAGACTGGTACGGATCCTTGTCTGGGTATCGACTGCTCTGGGCACGGGACCTGCTGCACGGGAGATACGGGCGCTTTCTGCGACTGTGATGAAGGGTACAGGCCTGAAGGTCTAACGTGCGTCCCAGATGTACCGGAGATAGGCACGGTCGGTCCTGACGGCCGGGTGCTGGTATGGAGCGACGAGTTCAACTCAGACTATCTCGACACCAACACGTGGAGCGTCGGCATTGGTGATGAGTCACTTGGCAGAGAGGCCTATGCAACCGATCGGTCTGTAAACCTACATGTCGTGGATGGCCATCTCGAGATCGTCGCACTGCACGAAGACTACCAAGGTAAGCATTACACTACATCGGGCATACTGACGAAAGACGCCGGGTCATGGCAGTACGGCCGCATTGAGGCGAGCATGAAGGTGCCTGTCGGCAAGGGTTGCTGGCCGGCCTTTTGGATGATGCCGCAGTATAACATATACGGCTCCGGGCCGCCGTTCGGCTGGAGCTGGCCCCGTAACGGCGAGATAGACATCATGGAGTCGATAAGCCAAGAGCCAAGCCACGTATATGGAACGATGCACTTCGTCGAAGAGGAGAAGCATGCATCACTTGGCGGGATGTACGAGCACGGCGGACCGATAGATGACGGTTACCATGTATATTCCATAGTCTGGACCGAGGATGAGATAACCTGGTTTTTCGACGACCAGGAGTTTTATCGGGCCGATGCTGGCTCAGAACGTGACGGCATACTTCCCTTCCACCAAGAGTTTTACATATTGGTAAACCTTGCACTCGGCAGCCCATGGGCGGAGACACCCGAACCATCCGTCTATCCACAGGTCTTGCTCGTCGACTGGATTCGCGTCTGGCAGTAAACAACGAAGAGAAAGCACATCGGGCGATAATACCAGCAGGTACAGGAGGTTGTCATTCATGTGTTATTTCAATGGGATGACAGGTTTCGCTTGCGCCCTCCGGCCTTGGCGTGCTTGTTTTTTAGGTACCTTGAAAATCAACCTGGGAGGGGAGGGCCGGTGGGGAGGGGAGGGCCGGTGACGGCTTGTTTGCCCTGCGAGAAATTACCTGGTTATGCCCCGGTATTTTCGGGGTTGGAACCATGCTGCAACTGGTCCCCATGCTTGCTCTTGGATGAACGGATCCAGGCTATGAGGCCCACCAGCAGCAGGATCAGAATTGAGGCGTACCTGTCTTGTCCTGTTGTCGAGCACCCGCCTCCCGTGTCCACGAGCTTGACCTGGGCCTTCCTTGTCACCACCACCTCGACCTTGCCGTCAGCCGCAATTGTCTTCGTGTCCAGGACCACCAGGACGTCGCCCGGCTCGGTTCCTTCAAGATCCAGGGTGGTCATGAGGCCCTGCTGGTCCGCGAGCATGCTGCAGTGGCCGTGGCAGGCATCCAGTGTCCAAAGGAGAACGTCCAACGGCTGGGAAAGGGCCCGCGCCTCAACCGTGTAATCGCCGCCGGCCTCTGCGTTGAACACCAGGAACGCATCAGGTCCTGTTGATGAAGGTCCGTTACAGGTCCCGCCCGGCGAGGCGTCGTCCCACATGTGGGACAGGTCGATGGTAACCTTTTGCCCGAGTTCGAGACGGAGCGGATTGGTGCAGGCGTCACCCACGTCCAGTGAAACACACTCGCCTGACAGGCATCGGCCGATGTCACCCTGACCGGTGGAACATGCCGATCCGTCCGGGGCAGGCTCCTCCACGCATCCTCCGGCATTCGAGTCGCAACGTGCGACACGGCATGTGCGATCCGTCTCGCAATGCACCTCGGCTCCCTGGGTGCAGGTGCCCTGGTTGCACGTGCCGGCAAGGTGACAGGCATCGGCCGGCCCGCATTCTCCGCAAGACCCTCCGCATCCGTCGTCACCGCATTCCTTGCCCTTGCAGTCGGGCACGCAATAGTCGCTGCAGGAAAGCGGCAGGCTACCCGAGGGCTCGCCGGACAGGCTGACCTCTGTGAGGATGCCGCACGAGTACGAGCCCTCACTCGAGGTATCCCCGAAAGCGGTCCAGCCGCAAACCTCTCCGGACCAGGCGCAGTCGGTCCATACAGCCGTCCCGTCCATGCAAGTCAGCAGCCTGGTGCCGTCACAGCATCCCTGCTCGGTGACGCCTGACGAACACCAGTCGGAAATGCACCCAAAGGGTGAGCAAACCTGACCTGTGTCACAAGCACAGTCCTGCGGGCAGTTGGTGCAATTCTCCAGACCATCATCATCGCAAACGCCGTTGCCGCAGCCCGGCAATGTGCCGCACCCCCCGCAGTACGCCAGGCACATGAACTTGCACTGTTCGGACCAGGCTATATTGCAGCACTCCGGCGCCATTGCGCAGACGCATTCCTCGCATGCGCACCCGCCGCAGCCCGTGCCCGGTTCGGGCCCGGTTTCATCTCTGGTAATGTCGCATCCAGGCCCCTTCCTGCAGGAACCCATGAAGCAAGTACTTCCGATGTCGCACTCTCCGCAAGACCCCCCGCACCCGTCATCGCCGCACTCCCTGCCCTTGCAGTCGGGCGTGCAGCAGCCGAACCAGGCACAGGTCTCGCCGTCTTCACACGAGCAGTCCTTGGCGCAGTTTGCACAGGTCTCGCGGTCCTCGGGAGAGCATTTGCCGTCACCACAGCCAGGCAGGTCGCCACAGCCGCCGCACCTGGTTGCGCACAGTGCAGCGCATCCCGAGTCCCATGCCGAATCCATGCAACCGGGTTCCAGGAACTGCACGCAAGGGCCGCAGGCGCAGCCGCCGCACCCCGGCGAGTCTTGTGACGAGGTGCAGCCTGCGCCGACGTGACATGCGCCATCCAGGCAAAGCCCATTACATTTTCCACAGGAGCCTCCGCACCCGTCGTCGCCGCACTCTTTGCCTGTGCAGTCCGGCGTACAGCAACCACTGTCGCTCGTGCAGACCTGGCCGGGGGCGCAGGTGCAATCCGACGGACATGACGAGCACGTCTCGAGCTTCTCGGGCTGGCACGCCCCGTCGCCGCAACTCTCTATGGCGCCGCATCCTCCGCAGGAGAGGTTGCATATCGCCACGCAGCCTTCGCCCCAAGAATCGGTGCAACATTCGGGTATCTGCGAACAGACGCATTCCTCGCATGCGCATCCGTCACATCCGGGAGATGATGACACCGAGCACCCCGGGCCACTCCTACAACGCCCCGAGATGCATAATCCCTGTTCGCATTTGCCGCACACGCCTCCGCACCCGTCCGGTCCGCAGTCCTTGCCTTCGCACTTCGGGGTGCAACATCCGGCAAGGGGGGTGCATTCCTGTCCCTGGTTGCAGCCGCAGTCAGCCGGACAATTGCTGCATGTCTCTCCCTGGTCCTGGGAGCAGGTTCCGTCACCGCAACCATCCAAGCCGCCGCAACCGCCGCAGAAAGCCCCGCAGAGCTGGACGCATTGCTGATCCCATGAGACCGTGCAGCATTCGGGCCTCTGACTGCATACGCACGGTTCGCACTTGCAGCCGAGGCAACCCGGCTCATCCGACGGGGCGCAGCCCAAACCTGATGTACATTTCCCTTCGAAGGCGTCGCAGATCGAACCCTGGCCACACTCTCCGCAAGAGCCTCCGCACCCGTCGTCGCCGCATTCCCTGCCCTTGCAGCCCGGGATGCAGCACATCCCGTTGTAACACTTTTCTCCGGTTGCACAGGAGCAGTCGGCCGCGCAGTTGTCGCAGTTCTCTCCCTTATCCTTGTCACAGTTACCGTTACCGCACGTGCTGCAGGTCACGAGATCCTGGCAGTGGTCACAACGGTCCGGGCAGCAATCGCCGCGTTCCATACACTTGTCGTCACACATGCATCCTGAGGGGGCCTGGCCTCCGCAGGAGCCCAGGCAAGATCCCGGTTCGGCGCACAGCCCGGCGCGCGAACAAGTGAGGTCGGACCCGCATGCTCCGCAGGAATTCCCGCATCCATCGTCGCCGCACTCCTTGCCCTCGCAGTCAGGCTCGCACTCGCAGATACCGTTTATACATTCGGCGTCGTCACCCTTACATGTTCCGCAGGATCCGCCGCAGCCGTCATTGCCGCACTCTTTACCGCTGCAGTCGGGCGCACAGCACTCCCCCTCTGCGCCGCACTTCTCGCCATCGCCGCACGGACAATCTACGAAGCAGTTGATACAGTTTTCTCCTGCATCCTTGTCACATATCGAGTCGCCGCAGTCCTTGGGGCAGGCCGGCACCTGGTCGCCGCAGAACTCGCACATGTCAGGACAACAGTCCCTCTTGTCCAGGCACCCTGGGTCGCACCAGCAATCGCCGTCGGACCTGCCTCCGCACAAGCCCTCGCAGGTGGGCGGCATGCAGGTGCCGTCATGGCACACGAGACCTTCTCCCCCGGCACACGTTCCACAGGAGCCTCCGCAGCCGTCGTCACCACATTCTTTTCCGTTGCAGTCAGGGATGCACTCACACTTGCCCGAAACGCACTGATCGTTGGCATCGGCGCATGTTCCGCAGGAGGTTCCACATCCGTTGTCACCGCATTCCCTGCCCTCGCACGAGCATACCGAGCACTTCCCCTGGTAACAGGTCTCGCCGGCAGCACACCCGCAGTCGTCCGGGCAGGTGGCACAGTCCTCATCCGCATTTGTTTCGCAATAGTTGTTGCCGCACTCGGCGGTACCGTTTCCTCCGCAGGATTCCAGGCACAGAGACACGCATCGCTCGCTCCACACGGTCGCACAGCACTCGGGATCCTTGTTACACACGCACTCTTCGCATGCGCAGCCATTGCAGCCGGGCGTGCCGGAAATGGTGATGCCGTCACTCGGCGCCGAAGGCATGCATTTCTGGCTAACGCACACCTGACCGGCAGGACATGTTCCGCAGGTTCCGCCGCAACCGTCGTCTCCGTCACACTCCACATCGCCAAGGCAGTTCGGCTTGCAGACGCACGCGCCGGATTCGCAGACGTCTTGACCCCCGGAGCACTGTCCACAAGAACCTCCACAGCCGTCGTCGCCGCACTGCTTGCCGGTGCAGTCCGGAATGCACTCGCATGAGCCGTCCAGGCACTGCTCCTGGGCTCCAGTGCAGGTCCCGCAAGAACCGCCGCAACCGTCGCCCCCACACTCCTTGCCTCCGCAGTCCGGCAGGCATTCGCACGTGCCGGTCGAGTCGTTGCAAGCGAATCCCGGTCCACATGCGCCGCAAGTGCCGTCGCACCCGTTGTCGCCGCACTCTTTCCCGGTGCAGTCCGGAACGCACACGCACGACCCGTCCTGGCACTGCTCCTGGGCCCCGGTGCAAGTCCCGCAGGATCCACCGCACCCATCATCGCCGCACTCTTTCCCGGTGCAGTCCGGAACGCACACGCACGATCCGTCCTGGCATTGCTCCTGGGCGCCCGTGCAGGTTCCACAAGAGCCGCCACACCCGTCATCACCACACTCATTGCCCGTGCAGTCGGGCAGGCAGCACGTGCCGTCAGGCATGCATACCTTCTGGGAATCAGTGCAGCCACCACCTGACTCGCCGCAGAACATGGCGGGTTCGAAGGGCTGCAGAACGGTCCCGCACTCCTTACCCGTGCAATCATCGACAATCGGGCAAATAATGCTGCCGGGGCATTGATCGCATAGATCCATGCAGCAATTCGAGCCTTGCTCCCCGGCCTGGGCACACTCCGAGTCGCAGCGGCAGTTCGTATCCGACCGGATTACACCCTGCAAGTCGCAGGCATCCGTGCAGGAGTCGACTGCGCAGAACCAGATGTTCTGGCCGACTTGCTTTGGTTGGGAAATCCCCGGACACGGGCACCAGCCGCCGCATCCGTCCGGACCGGTCAAGTATCCCTGGAATGGGTCGTAACCGTAACTGCTGCAATCGGGCACGCACTCGGGATCGCAGAATGATACGGGACCGTAGTAGATGTGAGCCCTGTTCTGCGCCAACGCCGCCATGTCCGCATCTTCGAGTGCGCCTTCGAACACCGCCAAGTCATCCAGGTCGGCCTCCATGTCCTGGCCGATAACAGTGGATGTGTCTTCGTACTTGGAAGTGTCGGTGCCGGAAGTGCCATCCCGGGCCCCGTCCACGTACAGAAGAACGTTGCCCGAAGCAGTCCTTACAAAGCCCACATGACGCCACGTGCCGTCTGTTAACGATGACGCCGTGGAGGCCAGGGCCACACCGCCCTTGTCGTAGCTCAACCTGCCGTCCGGCAGCAGCCTCAAGCCGAACCTGTCGGGCGAGGATACGCCTTGATCCTGGCCGATGACGGTTCCGCCCCCGGATGTGGCGCGAATCCATGCGTTGAAGCTCAAAGGGGTGTCCGCAGCGTTCGGGTCCAGGAGCGGGTCTGATACCTCGATATGGTCTATTGCAGCCAGGTGCAGAGCCCTTTCGAACTTTCCATCGGCCAGGGAGTGCTCGGACGAGTCCGAGGCCGTGAGTGTCGCTGTCCGGTCTTGCCTGGACGAGTCGATGACCGGTGAGCCATTGGTGATGCTGGACTCGTCGAAGCGTAAGTCCAGCAAGGCGTTTGCTCCGCATTCGCAGGTCCCGGTGCAGCAATTGTCGAGGGTAGTACAGGCAGAGCCGCACATGCACGAACCGCCAGGGCCTGTCTTGAACAGGTCGTGGGAATCAGCAGGACAGTACCCGGCGCATGTGTCTGATGCCGCGCAGATTCCGCCGTCGCACACCTTTCCTGTCAGGCACGTTCCGCAGGTGCCCCCGCATCCGTCCGGTCCGCAGTCCTTTCCATTGCAGTCGGGAGTGCAACAGCTTCCTTGTACGGTGCAGGATTGGCCGTCCGGGCACTTGCAGTCCTCGGGGCACGATGCGCAGTCCTCTCCTGCAGTGAAGTCACACAACCCCGTGCCGTTGGCGCAGTAACTACTGTCACAGCCGGTGGTGGAGTTCCTGCACAGCGAGACACAATAGTCGTCCCAAGCTTCGCTGCAGCAAGTCGGGTCGGTTGCGCAGACCTCTGACTCGCAGGCGCAGCCATTACACCCGGCCGAGCCCGTGGCCCGGCAGCCTGTTTCGAAGACCTCGCACACCTGGGAGGTGGAGCAGGCCTGCCCGTCGGTGCAGTCGCCGCAGGAGCCTCCGCATTTGTCGTCTCCGCAGTCCTTGCCGTCGCAGTCAGGCTGGCAAACGCACTGCCCCTGCAAGCACTCCGTGTTCTCGAAGGACGGGTCACACGTTCCACAGGAGCCGCCGCACCCATCGTCGCCGCACTCCTTGCCGTTGCAATCCGGCACGCATACGCACTTGTAAGCCTGGTCGTGGTCATCGAAACGGCACTCGTGCTGGGTCGGACATTCTCCGCAAGAACCGCCGCACCCGTCCGGGCCGCACTCGTACTTGTTTCCGGTCCGGCCTTCACACCGCGGGGCACACACGCACCTGCCGTCTGCGTCGCATGCAAACCCGAACTGGCAGCCACCCTTGAACTGGCCGCAGTAACCACCGTAACCGTTTGGGCCGCACTGCTTGGACCAATAGGGCATGCTCTGGTCCTCGCACGCAACAGTGCCTGCGCAAACGCCCTTTGCCCGAAGAGTCTTTCCGTTCCACTCGCGCTCTATGGTCAGGCAGGGCTCGTCGTTCCCGGGGCAGGGCATTGTGTGGCCGCAGCCCCAGTCGCACTCCCGCCACTTGTACTTTTGCCAGTGCCACGGGATACCGGACGCGTTGTAGAAATCCCGGTTGATTCCGCTCGGGTGACACCTGCAGTGCCAGGGGTCCAGATGCGCATTCGCAGCTTGGGCTATATAGTCACAGGTATATTGTTCAGGACAGGTGCACCTGCCCCCGCAACCGTCGCTGGTGGCCCCGCACTTGAGCCCGAACTGGTCTTGATCGCGGCAATCCTCGTGAGGAGTGCAGGCGCATATATTGAAGTCCTGCAACCCGTAGTCAGGGTTGAATCGTATGAAAGTGTTGGGGCAGTAGTCACACAAGTCCGGGCAGCAAGGAAGGCCGTTGAACCCGCAGCCGTCTGCGCAGGAACACACTCCCAGGTCCGGGTTGGTTTCAGAGCCTATCGCCGGATCGCCGCACCGGGGCCTGCCGATGCTCCTATCCAGGCACGTTGCGCAGGCTCCGTCTACGCATGATACGCCGTCGCTGCAACCAGGGCCGCAGGTGCCTCCGCACCCGTCAGGGCCGCAGTGGTTCCAACGGCCCATCCTTCGGCTGCCGCCCCATGCGGGCGGATTGGGCCAATTCGAATGGGGAGTTATACAGATGGGCCTGCAATATGCCTCGCAGTGGGACTTGCCGTCTTCGTCGGCCTTGCATGTCTCGCCGTCGCCGCACGGCGGATTACAGATTATCTCGAGCCCGTTGCACTGGGGAACGCACTCCACGCATTCGGACACGATATCCTGGCAGTTCTCCCAGTTCGTGAAGTCCTTGTCCCTGCACTTCCTCTTGCACACGTCGCCTTCGCTGCATGGGGGATCGCATGATGCCTCGGGATCCGCAAGGCACTTTGTCGGATCCGGCGGCGCGGTGCCGAGGTACATGGCCTTTGCATAGGTGCTCATGCAGTGCAGCTTTTCATTAATACACATGTACAGGTTGCCACGGTCGTCGCACGTAATGTCACTCGCCTTGTGAAGCGGGCACCAGTCCGAGATCTGTCCGATGCCCTTCTTTACCTGGCTGTACAGGACCAGGTTGTTCGGGCAGTCAGGCAGCTCGATCGGCACCAGGTCGCCGTCCTTGCAAGCCTGGTTGACAGGCACCCGATAGTCCACCCAGTGCCAGTGCTCTATCTCGTACTCGTCTGTTGCAGAGTATTCGCAGTGGCTTATGAAAGACTCGAAGCCGTCGCCTTTCCGGGTGCACCTGGTCTGGCCCTCGGAGCACTCGGGTACGAATTCACCGTCCTTGCAAATATGATCGGGAGGAGTACGCACAGGTTCCCATACGTACCACTTATAATCGTTGTCGCCGTACTCCAGGACCGTTCCCCACGAGCATTGCTCCAGGCGGCTCTCGCCTACGCACCTGGTATCGCCCAGCTTGCACTTCGGCAACGGGTCGAAAACGGCCACCCGGAGGTTATGCGGGCTCCCGGTGCAGGTGAGGTACGAGGTCTCGGTGACGAATGCGTTTATTCTCCGCTCCTGGACCGTGTACACGTACGCCGGAATGGGCACTATCCTGCCTATCTCTCCTGTTGGGGCCGTTGCGACAACAGGCACGGTAAGCTCCAGGGCTTCGTACGGTGCAGGCCACAGTATTGTACCTAGCGGGTATATCACGTACTCGTCGGTCTCGTCCGGAACGTGCAGGGTCGGGTCGCCCCACCCAACCGGGAACCCGGCCGGAAGCCTGCCGGCATGGGGCTTGCCCACGGCAAGCGCGGTAAGGCCAAGCTGGCCGAAATACACGGCAAGGTTGCCCAGGACGTCTATTGCATTTTTCACGATCTCAACGACCAAATTAATACGCTCGAGCTGGGCCGTGAGCCCACGGCCGGGGTATATCAGGGTGTCTATGTCCTCACCGATGTTTTTTATGTCCTTCGGGGTTGTAAAGCTGATGTCTATCTTCAATATCTCCAAGATGTTGTGAATCACGTACAGGTGCCAGAGCGCAAAAAGAGTGATTTCGGTAGGTGAGCCGGGATTGGTCAGGTTCACCATGGGCAGGTCGTACTGCTTGGGGTCTATGGTGTCTTGGAATGATGTAAATGCAAGGTACAAGGCATCTGCCGCGCCGGGAGCAAAGATCTCGGACAGGAGCATGATTTCACCCACCAGCGGCACCGGCATGGCCACGGGATCGGCCTTTAGCTTGATTCCATTGGTAACATCCGAAATTATCAGCGGCGTGATGACAGGTTCGCCTTGGTCGTTCTTTGGAACCATAAGGTACATCATGACGTACCCTGTGAACCTCAGCGACTCGTACGGCACCCAGCCTTCGCAGTTCTGCTTTGCCGCGTAGCAGGCGGCACAGTTGTGCAATCCCGAGCCAGTCCAGGAGCAACCTTCGCAGCTCGTGCACTCGAAATTCTTTATGCGCAGCTTGAACTTGAAGTCGCGTTGGTCCCCAACCTGCATGTACAGGAGGCTCGGAGATGCAGAGCTGTTGACCCTATACTCCCTCTTCTCCAAACCCAAGTCACATACCGCGTTCAGGAAGTCGAAGTTCAGGCCGAGATCGCACAGCTCGCCGTGCTTGGCCGAGTAGTGGGACGGATCGTCTATCTCCTGCTCCTCTCTGATGACCGGGGGCTCGATCATAGCGGTAACGGATTTCCTGTACGTGCCTGGAGCATCACCGCGCAACCTTGCGAAGAACGTAACCCGGCCCGTCTCGTTTCCAATGATCCATCCGGCCGTGGCGGTTCCTGCGCTGCCGGTCCTGACGTTAATGGTCTGGCCTTCGCCGTTGACGAACACGCCGCGATCGGTCCAGATTCTAATCCTGATATTGGGCAACGCCCTACCGGTAACACTGTCAAAGGCCCATACGGTGATGTCGTTTACCATGTCGCTATGCACCGTTGTCCCGGCCCCTGTAGACGCTGGGCCGATAGGGGTTACGCTGTACGGGTTGAAGGTTAGGTTGGTTTCGGCATGAGCTGTGGCCCCGACTCCGATAGTGAGAGGAAGAAGGGCGGTCAGCATTAAAAAAACGTTACGGAGGAAAGAAGGGCGGGACATCACGTGTTCTCCTTTCGAACCGGTAAGGACACATTGGTTGACGGCCCAATCAATCGGAGAACACCTTGGAAGAGGATAAGCTCCGACAAAAATGGTTAATTTAAATTATAATTAATCATGTAGGGTAATACAATCGCTTTCTTCGTCATCACTTTCTTTGACAGGCTCAAATGAAGATATGTAGTTAGTGCGTGAAATGAACCAATTGTTGAATCATGATTGCCTATGGAACGTCTATGTTGTATGAACGTGGGTAGAGTCGGGTGATATGCGTAACAGGCATCGAAAAATACTGGAATCAATAGCTGGTTCGATGAAGGCCGATTCAGGGTCGACTATTTGTCTGTTCATGGTTGTGTGTTCCATAGTCTTGTCCTTGTTCTGGGTTTCCGCGGCTGCCGGTGGAGAAACAAAGGATGAAAAAAAGCTCGTGCAACAGTGGCGCCGGGAGCATTCCAACCTTGCGAGGTATTATGCTCCAGAATGTTTCGACATGGCCGTGAGACTGGAGAGGTCCGGGAATATCGATGGAGCCAGGACCTATTACGAGAAAGCTGCAAGACTGTATCCGAAATGGGCCTTGCCCGGACTTCACTTGGGACTACTGCTGCTCGAATCAGGAAGGGAAGCGGATATCGAAAAGGCATTGGACGTGCTGAAAAGAGCATCCATATCCTCTCCCGACAATCCCAGGGTACACAAGGCCTTATCCATGGCCCTGGAAAAGTGCGGCGAGTTCGATGAAGCCATAAAGGAATTGAAAAAAGCCGCAGAATTGAGGCCGGGTGCTTTCACCGGGATCGATAGCAGGTTGGGCGAGTTGTATTATAAGGCAGGCAAGGTCCTTGATGCGGCCAGGTTGTATGAAAAGGTGTATTCAAGCGGTCATGGGGATATCACCATCCTCGCCAGGTTGGCGGACATATTCGAGAAGGCAGGCCAATGGCAAAGGGCCGAGAAATACCTCAAGAAGTTGTTGAGTCATAACCCGGACAAGGTGTATGCCCACTACCAGTTGGCTCGTTTCTATGGGAGGAAGGGCGACAAGAGGGCGGCCAAGAGAGAAATGCGGAAGGCAAGAATCCTGTCGAAAAAGGAAAAGAGAAAAAGAAAGTTGCGGCCCTTGCGACCATCGAGAAGGTAGTCGCCTTCGGCCGGGGTCCCTCCTTACTTCCTTACATTTCTTGGTTGACCATGAAAACAATACATTCTCCGGACCGGATTATTTGGTACATAATTTTGTAATTTTGCCGATGCCTGAACAAACAGGACAAACGGATTGGAGAAAGTGTTTTTGGTTATTTACAATGAACCGCTACTACAGGCACGGTAGCCTTGCGGATTACTTTTTGCGTCACACTGCCGAGCAATAATTCCGTGACCGTGGAATTTCTTTTCTTGGTCAGGACGACCAGGCAGTCTCCCATTTTTTCCGCATGGTTGACTATGGTCTCTGCCGGATCGCCTCCAAGCACCGTATAGACCGGCTTCTTGGGGAGATCAGCGCCCCCTTCTTCTTCCAGCCACTTGGCCATTTTTTTACCAGCCTCTGCTTCCAGCTTTCTCTCCATCTTTTCCCAGTCCTGGTAATTTACACGAAGCATCACTTCCTGCTCGTCGTTCATTATCCTTTCATCGACGTGCAACAGCTCGAGCGGGACCCTGAGCTTCCTGGCAAGGTAGATTGCGGTTTTCAGACCTGTCCTGCATTCTCCGGAAAGATCCAGTGGGGCCATTATGTAATCTATTTCTTTCATTTTGACTCCTTTGTAAGCATTACCTGAAGAATACCAAAGTGGTAATCAAAAACAAGGGAATGAGTATCATCCCCGACCATGCCATGTATCCGAAGAAAGACGGCATCTTGATTTCGCTTTCTTCGGCAATGGACTTGACCATGAAGTTCGGCGCATTGCCGATATAGGTGTTGGCGCCCATGAACACGGCTCCACACGATATTGCGGTGAGCATCTCTATGAACTCCGGGTTGGCGGCGACACCCGATACGTATCCCAGCATTGCGCGCACCTGTTCTTCGGATGCACCCAGCTTGCCGAGTGCTGTATTGAAGAAAGTCAGGTACGTCGGGGCGTTGTCCAGGAACGAGGAAAGTCCTCCTGTTATCCAGAAATAGTGCCAGGGCTTGTCCACGGCCCTGATCAGTCCGGCCAGTGCGCCATGCTCTCCTGCCCGAAGGATCGCCAGGGCAGGCACAATGGTCATGAAAATGCCTGCGAAAAGGTATGCGACCTCTTTAATAGGAAACCAGGTGAATCCGTTTTCCTTTCTCAGTGTCTTCTTCGTAGTGACCCAGGACAAGAGGCCCATGATAAGGATTATGGTGTCACGAAGCAGGTTTTGCGGTTCCAGGCGGACATGTCCGTAAACATGGATGCTGTTTATCCTGACTGCGCCGCTCATCAGGACCGCGCCGACTATTCCGGCAAGGAATATCAGGTTGTGAAGACCTGCCACACCGAGTGGTATTTTTTCTTCTTCATCGTCTTTTCGTACATGCCTGGTTCCGGGTCCGTTCTCCCTGCGATACAACAGGGTGTCGATGCCGAAGAACAGGAGCAATAGTAATATTGCAACAAAGGACATTTCAACCAGCACATGCTTGGTGGTCCAGAAGAACGGCACCTTGTGTAAAAATCCGAGGAACAGCGGGGGGTCACCCAGAGGTGTCAGGGAACCTCCTATGTTGGCCACGAGGAATATGAAGAAGATGATTACGTGGGATTTGCTCTTCCTGTGCTTGTTGGCTCTGATGACCGGCCTTATGAACAACATGGCTGCGCCCGTGGTTCCAATCCACGAAGCGACAATGGTGGCGATAGCGAGCATTATCGTGTTCACTGCCGGGGTGCCTTTTAATGATCCCCTTATCACGATACCGCCGGCTGCCGTAAACAGGCCCCATAAAAGAATGATGAATGGAATATAGTCTATTAAATAGGTATGGAGTATGGCCTGGAATCCCTCCTTTCCGTACACGGCGATGAATGGCGCTCCAAGGGCAAGGGCCCATGCAGCGGATATCTTGCCGAAATGATGGTGCCAAAAGGCAGGAGCGAACAGGGGTATAATGGCTATTGAGAGCAATATGCCGATAAAGGGTATCACGCTCCAAAGGGGCAATATGGAACCAAGGCTGTTCTCACCTTGTTCTCCGCCCTGTTTGGATTCGGCTTCGCCGTTGCTTTTCGCTGTATTTTCGTGTGAGTTTTTTTTGTCGAAGTGCGTGTTTGCATCATTGACGTTCCCGGGCTTGGCGCTAGATGCAGGTATTTGCTCTTTCGACGCAGCTTGTACCAGACCTTTTGCTGACCTGGCTTTCTGGAGCAGGTGCATGAGCGGCATATCAGGCCTGCCATGTCCCGGGGACACGAGCCCGTCGCTATTTCCTTTCGCGCTCCCAGGATGAGTCTTTCCGCCCGTGACCGGCTCTCCGGCAATACCCGCCTGCGCATAGAATACCATCAAGACAGCAAGTGAGGATATTAGTTTTTTCGCGGCAACCAACATGATTCTCCTTTTCCCGATTCACGGCTCGATCTTGAACAGCCTTGTTATCTTTTCAAACAGAGCCCGAACACATGATCCCAGGTAATCGAGAAGATAGCCGCAATGAAAGGGCCGGTCAAGATTGTTGCCGGGCATAACATTGTCGGTGCGTTAGGTGTCCGGTATGTTCCACCTCGATGCCCCAAACAACAGGGCCGCTTCATCCCTGCCCGGCTTTCCTCCTTTACGTGTTTTCGAATCTCTTCCTGCTTTAATCGTCCCGGGCATTGCCCGAATTTGTCCTATTATCGAATAATACCTTTCCTCCATGACATCCACCAAGGGCGATTGACGAAAACAGTTGTGCTTTTTCACTTCCGGTCTTTTTCCTTTGCTATTTCTTCGGCCTCTTCAGGATAGTACTTTGCAAGGCATGTCGGACAAAGTCCGTGACTGAATTGCGCGTCACTGTGTTCACAAATGTATTTTTCGAGTTTTTCCCAACTCTCATCATCTGTCCGAATCCTGTGGCAATGCATGCAGATCGGCAAAATGCCCTGTAATGTCTTGACATGCGCCAGGGCTTCCTCCAATTCCACGGCCCTCCTGGTCAATGCGTCTTCTAACGCCACGATACGCAGGCCGACGTTGACGCGGGCCTTGAGTTCTTCTGCATCGAACGGCTTGACAATGTAGTCATCGGCGCCTGATTCCAGGCCTGATGTTATGTCCTTCTTGGCATCCATGGATGTCAGGAGAATCAGGTACTTTGCCTTTACGGCCGGCTTTTCAGACAGCCGGATCCTGCGGACAACATCCGGCCCGTGCATGCCCGGCATGAGCCAGTCGAGCACGGCAATGTCCGGGCTGTTGTTCCCGGAAAGGATTGATAGGGCCTGCTCGCCGTCATTAACATCGATTACCTCGAATTCCCACTTGGACAGCATGGCCTTGAGCATGACCCTGGATGTCAGGTCATCGTCTGCAATCAGGATCCTCCTGACCGAAGGTTCCCCGTCATGCCCGGCATGACCGTTTTCATTGTCAGCCCTATCTGTTTTGGACGGGCCTTCCATGGCATCCTCCTTGGCAACCTTTGGGTTCAGCTTTTTTCCGCTCCTGTCAGGGATCTTACCTTGGGAGATGATTCAATTTCACTCAATATTTTCGACAAATCATCTATTTTGTGTATCAGGTCGGATTTGATGGAGTCGAGATCGATACCCGGCTCTGCCGCCTTTTCGATTTCAAGTGCTTTTTCACGCAAGTGTTCTGCTCCCACGTTTGCAGCAGCGCCCTTCAAACTGTGGGCCAACCTGTGCGTCTCGTCTTTGTTACCATCGGAAAGCGCCGCCTTGAGCTGTTCCACCAGGTTGGGCGCATCGCCGAGGAAAGCCGTCATTACCTGGCCAGCCAGGAACCTGTCGCCCTGGAGCCTGTCGAGAAGGGCTTCCTCATCGAACAGGATTTTGGTGTTTTCATTTGTCCCGGCGGCATTGTCTTCTTTTATTGAATTTTCGCGCCTTTCGGGTCCTTTCCCGGCATTCTCGTGAGTTGGTATTTCTTTTGCCCCCCATTTTTTCAGCATTTTCTCCAGCCCGGCCCCTCGTATCGGCTTGGCCAGATAGTCGTCCATGCCGGATTCAATACATTTTTCCCTGTCGCCTTCCATTGCATATGCCGTCATGGCAACTATCGGAACCTTTGAGCTGGTGGCGCCTCTGTCCAGCCTTCTGATTGCCCGGGTAGCCTCGTACCCGTCCATGCCGGGCATTTGGCAGTCCATGAAAACCAGGTCGTATTTTTCGGTTTTCACTTTATCCACGGCCTGTTGTCCGTTTTCCACTACATCTGCCGAGTAACCGAGCTTTTCGAGCATGCGCAGGGCCACGATTTGATTCGTGCGGTTGTCTTCGGCCAGGAGTATTCGAAAGGCGTGCTTCTTTTTTTCTTCAAGAGAGTGCCTGGTGAGCATGGATTTTTCCGGTTTTTCGAAATCCCCGGGTTCCCTGTTTGAATCCGTCTTGGCCGCATGTGTTCCTATTACTGTTGTGAGACAGTCGAACAGGACCTGTTTTTTCACAGGCTTTGTCAAGTACGCGTCAAAGCCGGCCTTTGCCAAGGCAGATGCATCTCCCCTTGCGCCGAAAGAGGTGAGCATAACCAGGGGAATGCCTGAAAGGCATTCCTCGGCCCTGATCCTGGAAGCCAGTTCGATGCCGTCCATTTCCGGCATCTGTGCGTCCATAATTACAATATCATAGGGTTGTCCGGCCTTTTGTGACCGGAACAAAAAGTCGAGCGCCGTCTTGCCGTCCGGAACTTCATCATGCATTGCCTTCCATGACTCCAGAAGCAAAGAGAGCCACAACCTGTTTGTCCGGTTGTCGTCAACGACCAGGACCTTGATCCCCTTGAGCGTATCGAGGCGCGTCTTTTTACCGGGCTTTGAACCGGTCCGTTGCTTGTACATCGGGATTTTAAAGCTGAAACTGGAGCCATTACCCAATCGGCTTTCCACCTCGAGGTTTCCGCCCATGAGTTCGACCAGGCGCTTGCTGATTGCCAGCCCCAGTCCGGTTCCTCCGAATTTCCTGGTAGTGGAAGTGTCAGCCTGGGTAAACGGCTCGAACAACGCGGCTTGTTTTTCTTTTGATATTCCAATGCCGGTGTCCCTGACATTGAAGTTTATCCGTGCCTGGTTTTCATCTTCGGAGACAAGGCTGACATGGAGAACGACCTCTCCTTTTTCAGTGAACTTGATGGCATTGTTGAGTAGGTTGTTCAATACCTGTCGGAGTCTGCCCGGGTCTCCCCTGACCAGAGCAGGTACGTCCGGCTCTGTAATGAGGACGAGTTCCAGGTCTTTGTCGGCTGCGCGCTTTATGAAAAGGTCGGCCAGGGATTCAAGAGTCAAGCGAAGATCGAAGTCTATTTCCTCGAGCTCGATTTTTTCAGCCTCTATCTTGGAAAGGTCGAGAATGTCATTGAGTAGATTCAGCAAGGATTCAGCGCTGTTCATGACTATTTGGGCATACTCTGCCTGCTCGTCATCAAGCCCGGTATCCAGCAGAATCTCAACCATGCCGATTATTGCGTTCATGGGTGTTCGAATTTCATGGCTCATGTTCGCCAGGAAGGCGCTTTTTGCTTCGCTTGCCGCCGTTGCCCTGACAGCCAGTTCATTCGCCCGAACAATCTCTGCCTTAAGTTTTTGGTTGGCCTGTAATATTTCGTCTTTTGCCTTCCGAAGTTCGAGCTCGGCCAGTTTCTGCCGGGAAATGTCCTGGACAAGGCCGTCGAAATATTGTATTTCGCCGTTCTCTTGCCTGATGACCTTTGCTGTTACGGCCCCAAAAAAAGGTGTTCCATCCTTTTTTTTCAGGCTCAGCTCTTCTGAAACAATGCTGCCGAGGCGGAGCAGTTTCTCGGAAAATGCCGCTCGTTCTTCGGGATTTTGGTAAAGGGACGCAGTAGAGGCTTTCATAAACTCTTTTGGATCGTTGTACCCGAACATCTTTGCTATGGCCTTGTTTGCCATTATGAATTGTCCGGTGGGGCCGGGAGTATTGCGGTACAAGCCGATTGGCAGGTTGTTGACCAGGCTCTTGTATTCCTCTTCAAGGTGTTTTTGCGCCTCGATGTCAATGGCGAGTTCGAAGCGCACGAATCTTCCGTCAGGCCATTTGATTGCCTTGTCAATGCACTGGTACCACCGGTTGTTGACCCTGTTTCTATGCTCCCAGATAAGGGTATCGCCGGTGTGTTCCCCGAATATGGCTTGGTTCGTGCAAAAGGGGCAAGGGCTTTCAAACCCCTGGAGAACCTCGTAGCATTTTTTGTCGAGTATATCTTCACCGAAAGCGTCCTCTATTGCCTTGTTTACAAATAATAATTCGTAGGAATTCGGGTCTGCAACGTACACAGGTTGGCCAAGGCCGTCCAGCAGCGACTTCATCTGCTCCGAAAAGGTATTGCATCTGCCTTCCCCTTTTAACAATGGCAGGAATTTCATGGAGAAAAATAGGAGAAGGGCAAATCCAGCCGCCGACAGCAGTATCAAAACGAGGTTTGAAAATACGAATCCCATGGCCTACCCCAAAGGTTACCAATACTACGTACTAAATTATCGTTCTGCACAAGATTTTCTTGAGTGATTCATGTTTCAGCATCAAGCTTGATTGGATTGCAGATAATGGCACCATGGAATATATTTTATCCAGGCAACAAAATCTATTAGGGATTGTTGGTATGTGGGCACGTTTCTTGGGAAGGTTGATAGCATGGATATTAAGGCTTTTCCGCCTGACCTGGAGGAAACGAATAAAGGGTAAGAGAATCATCGAAGATGTGGACAGGTCCGGGAGGCCGGTGATCTGGGCTTTCTGGCATGGAAGACAGGCAATGCTATATGCCGCCAGAAGACCGAAGGGGCACGTGGTGCTGGTGTCCCACAGCAGGGACGGGGAGATACAAACTGGCGTGCTTTCGTCTTTTGCCGCAACCATTGAAAGGGGCTCGTCCTCCCGTGGAGGAGCAGGAGGTATGCTGCGGCTTGCAAGGCACCTGAAAGCCGGTACTCACGCAGCCCTTGCTGCTGACGGTCCAAAGGGGCCGGCCCTTGCGGCAAAACCAGGGGCTGCAGCGCTTGCAGGAGCAACCGGGGCTTTCATCGTGCCGATTTCAGCGGCTGCAGGCAGGTGTATCGAGTTTCGAAGGTCCTGGGATGATTTCCGGTTGCCATTGCCGTTTTCCAGGGTTTGCGTGGTTGTTGGAGATCCGATAGTTGTAGATTCAACGAGCAGAAAGGATATCGAGGCTGCAACGAGGCGGCTTGAAAGAGCCCTGAACGATGTGACACGGCAATCCCTTGAAATGATAGGGGAAAGCTTGGAATCCAGGCTGCCTGAAAAAGGAGATGAATAGTGTTGCCCGGGTGGTGGAAGCAAGACGGCAGGCAGCCTGTATTGAAAGCATTGCTTTCACCTGCCGAAGCGCTGTTCCGGGCCGGGGTTGCAATGAAAAACGCTTACATGGATGCGTCTGGAGTTGAAAATCACGCCGATCTTCCCATCCCAGTAGTATCTGTAGGATCGCTCACTGTTGGAGGAGCAGGAAAGACACCAGCAGCCCTCAAAGTGGTGCATATCCTGGAAGACTTGGGCAAGAGCACTGCCCTGATATTCAGGGGATACAAGTCAATGGCCAAAAAAGGCCGGGGAACCAGGCTGGTGACCAACCAGGTTTCCTGGCAGGAGGTGGGCGACGAAGCGTTCATGGCCTACAAGGTATTGAAACAATCAACTGACAGCTCGCGTGACTTCATGGTATTGGCCGATCCATCCAGGGCCGGCGCGGTTCAAGAGGCTGCCCGAATGGGTGCACAGGTTGCTGTATTGGATGACGGCTTTCAGCACAGGAAACTGCACCGCGACTTGGACATTTTGGTACTGGATGCACTTTACCCGTTTGGAAATCACAGGATGTTGCCTGCAGGACCTTTACGGGAGCCAATCAAGGCATTGAAAAGGGCTGACATTATTTGGATTGCCGGCACGGATAGGCCTGCCGGTCCAATGCTCGAAAATCTGTTTGCTGAATTGTCGTCCGTGAAAAGATCCGGGCAGGAGATCGTGATGTCGCGGGAAAGACTGTCTTTTTTCCTGGACCTTGCAAACGGCAAAAGGATGGATCCGGGTTCCCTGGCGCAAATGAGCGTGTTCCTCGTGGCAGGAATAGCGGTTCCCGAGAAATTCGAAAAGGATATTCGCAGCCTGGGCCTGGACATAAAGGGAACCATGTGGTTTCAGGACCATCATTCATATTCATTGGGCGACTGGCAGGAGGCTGTTGCCGGGGCACAGGCATGTGGAGCAAAAATCATGATTACCACGCAAAAGGATGCGGTGAAGATCGAACCGCACTGGGTTGAAGGGCCGGGACAGCCGCGAGTGCTTGCCGGAGTCCTTGAGACACGCATAACAGACAACTATGAAACTATTAGGTCCATGTTGCTCGAGCTTTTCGACCATGGGTAGTATATCATGCTATGATTATTGATATATTTTTTATAGGCCGGGCGGAACGGTGATAATGAAATGAATGTAATTGCTGTAATAACAAAGGATTATACTAATACTTATAGAAAAAAGATTGGTTAAATGTATTATCTGCTTAAAATAATGTCATATTTAGCATCATTATTACCCTATGGTATGCTTTTGTGGCTTGGCAAGACCCTGGGCTATTTATGGTTCTTCGTGGTCCGGATCCGGAGAAAAGTGGTCCTTGCCAATCTGGAAAAGGGTCTTCCCTATCTTGGAAAAGGCGAGCAAAAAAAAATAGCGCTCGGGTGTTATTGCAACCTGTGCATGTCGGCAATGGAGTTCCTGGTCCTTGCCAGCCCGGGGAGGGCTGGAAAGATAATTTCCAGGGTTGATATCCATGGCCGGAAAATACTGGAACGTGAGCTTGGCCGCGGAAAGGGCGTGATAGTCGTATCCGGCCATGTTGGTAACTGGGACTTGTTGGCCGTGACCCATGCTGTTGCCGGGTTTCCCGTGTACGTTGTTACAAAGGCGCTCAAGAAAAGAGGCATAGACAGGTTCTGGCATGAGGCGCGAAGCCGGCTTGGTGTGAATTTACTTGCAGACAAAGGCTCGCTTGCCTCATTATTCGAGGTTTTGAAGGCCGGTGGTATACTTGCCCTGGTGGTTGATCAACACGATCCAAGGCCGTCGGCTTCGGTAGTATCTTTTTTGGGTCGAAAAGCCGCGGCTACTTCTGCACCTGCTGTTTTGGCATTGCGAACCGGTGCTCCGGTGGTTCCTGTTTTTATAAACAGGCACAATGGCGACAGGAACAAAAGTTCTGGCCATGTCGTCACCGTGCATGAACCCCTCAATATACCTGAATCAGGTAATTTCAAGCAGGACGTGCTCGAGCTTACGCAGTTGATACAACAGAAGGTCGAACAGGCAGTGCTCGAAAATCCGCCGGACTGGCTTTGGTTGCACAGGAGATGGAAAAAATAGTAAAACATGAAGAAACCGGAGTTAGGAGCATTGAATAATTATGAAAGCAATTTTGTATTCACCGCATGACATACAGCATGGATGAACATATGGAACATATGGAACACATGGAACTGCCCGGGGGCATAACCAGGGAAGGTTTAAAATCAGCCGTAAAGGCCATGAAGGGAAATGACATAATTGTGCTTGGTGATTTCGTTCTGGACCGGTACCTGTATGGCCGTACATCCAGGATATCCAGGGAAGCTCCCGTTCTTATCGTGGAGCAGGAGAAGGAAGATTACAGGCTCGGCGGTGCCGCCAACGTGGCTCTCAACCTTGCCATGATGGGTGCAAGGGTCTTTGCCGTGTCCCTTTTGGGCACGGACCGGACAGCAAACACGCTGGAAAATCTCTGCAAGGAGCAAGGAATTGACACAAACGGCTTGATTCGAGTACCCGGGCGCAAAACGCCTGTAAAAACCAGGGTCATGGCCGGCGGTGTTAATACGGCCAGGCAGCAGATGCTTCGAATAGACAAAGGGGGAGGCTTTGATCCGGAATTTATGACACATGATGCCATTCAATACCTTGAAGACTTGTCCGAAAGAGCCGATGCACTTGTCGTATCCGACTATGGCCTCGGAAGTGTAAATGATTCCTTTCTGGATTTCGCCCTTGGGCTTGCACGGAAACAACGGGTAATCGGGGATTCAAGGTACCATGTCGAGCGATTCAGGCATTTAACGGCAGTGACGCCCAATGAACCCGAGGCCGGGCAGGCAACAGGAATGCATTTTTCAAATACCAGTGATGCGATTTCAGCAGGCCTTTTATTGTTGAACATGTTGGAAGTTGATCATGTTCTCCTCAAGAGGGGAAGGCTGGGAATGATCTTGTGCGACAAGAGTAAGGAGCCTGTGGTAATCGGTCCATTTGGAAAAGCAGGCCGGGTCGTGGATGTCACCGGAGCCGGTGACACGGTATTGGCTGTTTTCAGCCTGGCACTGGCTGCAGGTGTCAGCCCAATCGAATCGGCATTGCTTTCCAATATTGCCGGCGGCCTGGTTGTGCTCAAGCCGGGACCTGCAGGGATCACCCCGGCTGAACTCGAATCCGCAGTGGGAGAAATCTAGTTGAACGCCGGGGAAAAACTGGTCACAATCGACGAACTGGCCGAATGGAGATCCGGATTGCGGCATGCAGGCATTACATTGGCATTGGCGAACGGTATCTTCGATATCTTGCACGTGGGGCATTTGAGGTACCTCGAGGGCGCATCGAGGCTTGCTGACCGGCTCGTGGTGGCGGTCAATTCCGACAGGACCGCATGTGCGCAAAAAGGTCCCGGAAGGCCCATAATGCCGGAAAAGGAAAGGGCGGAGTTGATAGCAGGTATCTATTGTGTCGACAGGGTCTGTATCGTAGACGACATGGATATGAGATCCCTGATCAGGCGGATTGAACCCGATGTCCATGTAAAGGGCACAGACTATACTCCGGACACAGTGCCCGAGGCGGACGAGGTCAGGAAGCACGGTGGAATAGTCGAGGTGGCCGGTGACCAAAAGAAACACTCGGCATCGGGAATAATCGAAAAAATCAGGAATAATAAATGACAGCCGGTGGTCCCAAGAAACAGTTTCTATCTGCAATTGTCATTGCCCAGGACGAGGAGGGCAACATAGAGAGATGCCTTTCTTCTCTTGGATTCTGCGACGAGATTGTTGTCGTGGACGGCGGCAGCAAGGACAGGACTCCGGACATCGCCCGGGCAATGGGCGCAAAGGTATTGGAACATCCCTTTGACAATATGAATGCGCAAAAGGACAGGGCGAGGAAGGCTGCAAGAGGTGAATGGGTATTCAACCTGGATGCAGACGAAGTAGTGCCTGGATCCTTGGCAATCGAGATCAGGGAAACCATCAAGGGATCAGACCCGGAGATTGGAGGTTTCCTCGTGCCGAGAAAGACTTTATTGAACGGCAAATGGCTGCGGTGGGGAGGGTACTACCCGGACAGGCAATTGAGGTTGGTGAGAAAAGAACGGGCAAGATGGGACGAAAGGTACGACCCGCATGACAAGGTGGTTTTGCAGGGCAGTGTCCGAAAATTGAAGAATCCGATGTTGCACTATGCTGCAAGAGATATGGATTACTTGAAAAAGAGGGCCCAACGTTATGGATTGAAGGCAGCCGTTTCCATGCACGAAAGGGGCGTGGAATGTAATTTCCTTACGCCGGCACTGCATTCTGCGGCCCGTTTCTTGAAGAGTTTTTTTTTGAAGGGGGGTATGCTCATGGGAGGTCGCGGCTTGACTTTGGCCGGTTATCAAGCATATGAAGTGTTGGTCAAGTACAAGGGCCTGGCTGAACTGAACAAGAATGGCAGGGCCGGGCGGATCTGAAAATGGAGGATGGATCGTGGCTATAGACAAGGAACTCCTGGATATACTCGCTTGTCCCAAGTGCAAGGGTGAAATTTCTTTGAACAAGGCCCAAGACGGACTTTTGTGTTTTTCCTGCAAGCTCCTTTACGAGATAGAGGATGACATCCCAATCATGCTGATAGATGAGGCAAAGCCCTTTGACCAGGTGCCGAAGGAGAGGCTGCGGGTAAAGGCGGGGCCTGGCGCGAAGAAGGCGGGTACGGGGAAAAAGGCAAGGAAGGCAGGCCGGAAGAGGACTGTTGCAAGGAAACCTGCAACAAAGAAAACCGCAACAAAGAAAAAAAGTCCTGCCAAGAAAAAGACCAAGACTGTAAGGGCAGGAAAGAAAAGCAGGACCACATAGTATGTCCGAACAGAAATTGAGCCCTATTATCCGGCCCAAGCTGGTGCCTGCAAAGATACTGATTGTCAGGCTTGGCGCTGTCGGTGACGTAATACAGGCTCTGCCGGCTCTTTATGCACTTCGAAACGAGTATCCAAGGTCTCACATTGCATGGGTGGTGGAGGAACAGGCTGCTGAAATCGTCAAGGCCCAACCCGAAGTGGACGAGGTCTTTGTGTTCGAGCGCAGGAAACTGCGAAACCTGTTCAAGCTCGGAACCGCTGCCTGGGCCTTTCAACTCTTTAAATCATTTATCAGGCTTTTGCGGGGGCGCAAGTTTTCACTTGCCATAGATTTGCACAACATATTCAGAAGCGGTCTCATATCAAAGCTCTCCAGGGCGCCTGCCAGGCTGGTTGCCAGGCCGTCGAGGGAGGGTAACTGGTTCTTCAACAATTGGCGCTTCAGGTTGCCAAAGTCCCTGGTGCATACAACCGACAGGCATGTGGGGCTATTGAGGAAACTGGGGGTTAAGAGGGAACCGGAGGTTCCCAGGGTTCCCATAGACCCTGCAGACCGGGAATTCGTGCAAACCTTTTTCGAAAGAAAGAAGTTGGATCCGGAAAGGGTCGTGGTGATTCATCCCGGGGCCAATTGGAGCAGCAAGAGATGGCCCGAGGAGCGATATGGAGAATTGGCCGAGCGATTGAACTCGGAACTTGACTACATACCCGTGATCACCTGGGGGCCGGGGGAAGAACATCTGGCCAAGAGGGTTGTAAAGCTGTCGCACGAAAAGGCTGTAATGGCATATCCGACCACCTTGAAACAGCTTGCTTCCCTTTGCAAGAGTTCCAGGTTGTTCGTGGGGCCTGACACGGGTCCCTTGCACCTGGCCTCGGCCGTGGGAACGCCTTCGGTGGCTCTTTACGGGCCGACCAGCCCTGCGAGGTTCAGTCCCAGGGGCGGGAAAGTCAAGATAGTGGCAAGGGATATCAAGTGCAGCGGCTGTATGCGGAGAAAGTGCAGGAAACTGGATTGCATGAAGAGGATCACGGTTCACGAGGTCTTCATGGTTGCCCGGGAAATGGTTGGTTCCGCCTGACCGGGTTTTGAGGGATTCTGTATAATCAAGATTTGGCACACCCTTTCAAGTTCCAGGTACACCGGGGCTGCCGAGCCTGTGCTGACCCTCTGTAACGGCCTGAAGCATCTCGGTAATGATGTTGACCTGTTCCTGGAGACCAAGAGAAAGGGCGATCTGGCTGAAACGGCCCTGACCCGCTTCGACTTGGAGCCCAGAACGGATCTCTCGTTATCCGTCAAGTCGGGGCCCATGGATTTTGTACATGACCTCAAGTTTCTTGCAGCATCCTTCGAATCCAAAGACAGGCCGAAAATAGTCCATTGCCACGCTTCCCACGATCATGTGCTTTCAGCCCTGGCTCGTTTGAAAACTCGTTTAAGAGCAACTGGTGCCCCGGTCATTGTGAGACACCTTCATACGGATGGAGCGGCTAAATCATCCATGCTCTATTATCGGCTCTGGAAAAAGACGGATGGTGTTGTGACCGCCTCCTTGCAGATTGCCGAACAATTGAAACACAACCACGGGTTCCCGCAGGATAGGATTCTTGTTCTGCAAAACAGCGTGGACCCTGATCTTTTTACGCCGAATGGCCCGGGCCGTGACGAGATTCGGGCGTCTTTAGGGCTTGTTGACGGTGATTTTCTTTTCGGCATGGTGGCAAGGTTCAGGCCGCAGAGGGGACACGGGGATCTGGTGCATGCCTTTTATCGGCGCTTGAAACAGGTCAAGAGGCTTCATCTCGTGCTCGTGGGCAGGGGAGAGGAACACGAGCGCATTGCCGGTTTGTGCCGTGAGCTTGGACTCGATGACAGGGTGCATCTCGCGGGTTTCGTGAAGCAAGAGAATCTGCCTGAAATTTATCGTGCCATGGATGCGGCCTTGTTGATGAGAGAGGGGAGTGATGCAGGGTGCAGGGCCGTGTTGGAAGCCATGGCTTGCGGACTGCCTGTAATCGGCACGAACAGGGCTTCCATGCCTGCACTTATTGATGACGGAGTAACCGGGATGGTCGTGCCCGGGGATGACGCAGATGAGGTGGCAAGGGTCATGCTGGAAATGTTTTCATCAGGGAAAAGGGCAAAGGAAATGGGAGTAGCCGCCCGGAACAGGGTCCTTTCCGGTTTTTCACAAGCCGGGCGTGCTGCGCGCTGCCAGGATTTTTATTATTCGTTGTTGTCAAATTCGCAATAAGCCCAACCCCGCCATTCTCCCGGGCGACACAACCTGCGTCAAAATATTACACGGCGGATAAGAACATGTTCCGTAAAACGCCGCCTGCCGTATTACCCGCCGTTCAGAGAAAAGAAAAATATTTCCTAACGATCGTTGGAAGCACAACCGGTTTGAAATTATTTCCGATAACGTTTATTACAATCATGAGAACAGTGCATGGAGGTGGATGAATGATTTTGACTAATACGGAGGAAATACCAGGTTACCGGATTTCCAAATACCTGGGACTGGTTCAGGGAAATACGATACGGGCCAAGAACATCGGGCGTGACTTGATGGCAGGTCTCAAGAACTTGGTGGGAGGAGAGATCAAGGGCTATACAGAACTCATGAAAGAGGCCAGGACCGAGGCAACAGCCAGGATGATCGAACAGGCTGAAACGCTGGGGGCGGACGCAATAATAAATATTCGTTTCGCCACATCGTCGGTGATGCAGGGTGCTTCAGAGCTGTTTGCCTATGGCACCGCGGTAAAAATATCGAAATAAGATACTGCAATAGAGATAGTCCGGGCGAAAACGAGTGACAGGCGGGAAGGGGTGAGATTGAATGTCTGAATTGATAGTGATTCTAATATACTTGTCGAGTTTTATATTCTTTTTCTATGCAATCGGGAAAATCATCGAGATCCGGCATCTGAAGAACCTGGAAAGTAGGGAAAAGGCTCTTTCCGGTATGGTGTTGACAAATACAAAGAAATTACCGGGCGATTTGATCGGTGAAAAAGCGTGGTTATGCCAGGGTTCGGTGGTCATAGGTGCGGACCACTTCAAGAGATTGGCTGCAGGCCTACGCAATATCGTGGGCGGCAGAATGAAATCGATCGAGAGCGTTCTGGATAGGGCCAGGCGCGAAGCTGTCTTGAGAATGGCGGAACAAGCCAAGCTCGATGGTGCTTCGGCACTGATAAACATTCGTCTCGAGACCTCTACTATCGGTACAGCAGGCAATGGAAATGGTTTGATGATAGCCGAAGTTTTGGCCTATGGAACAGCTTTCAGGGCAAGGGCCAAATTTTGAAGCTGAATGACTCTTTAATAGAGTTGCTTTTGCAAAAAGGCGATAGGGGCTTCGTGGAACGGCACATCCCGGTCTCTTTGTCAGGCTCTTTTTCAAAGGTCTTCCCAAATGTCCCGCGAACCGCAGCGCATCCCCCGGTTTTTTACAAAGCCGCCGGTAGATTGATGCCTCATTTGGAGTTGTCGTGCGTTGCTTGATTTGCCAGGCCGAAATTGAAGATGCTTCAAAGACATGCCCGGTATGCGGTTCTGTGCAGAGCAAGTTTGCAGCACCTGAAGATGGAAACGATCCTCTTATTGGAAAAAAGATAGGCAAGCGTTTCCTGGCAAAAGAGTTATTGGGTGTGGGAGGCATGGGCAAGGTATTCCTTGTCCTGGACGAAGCCATGGGCAAGGATGCCGTGGTCAAGGTTTTGCACGATTATCTGGCTTCCGAGAAAAAGCTGGTCTTGAGGTTCGGCCGGGAGTGGAGGGCGCTCCGTAGAATCAACCATCCCAATATCGTTAAGGTGCTGGATTTTTCCCTGGAAGAAGGCGGCCTTTGTTACATGGCCATGGAATACATCGACGGTGTCGACTTGACCGCTCTTTTCAATACAAACGCCGAGGTATCCGAAAAGCGAATCATCAGGATCGGAATCCAGGTATGTCGTGCACTCGCAGCAGCCCATGGCAGCAAGGTGATACACAGGGATCTCAAGCCCGAGAATATCATGCTCACCCGGGCTTTCGGCATGGACGATTTCGTAAAGGTGTTGGATTTCGGTATCGCCAAGATACAGGACCCGGACGATGCAACAGGGGTTACCCTTACAATGGCCGGCGAGGCCTTCGGTACTTTCGAGTACATGAGCCCGGAGCAGGCACAAGGCGTCAAGGGGCGGGACCTGGACGGCCGCAGCGATCTATACCAACTCGGTGTCATGTTATACGAGTTGATTACAAAGCAATTGCCGTTTACTTCAGAGAATCCTCTTGAAATCCTGAATATGATACAAGATGAACAAGTTGTTCCTCCTTCCGTGAAAGTTCCGGGCCTTCAAATATCCAAGGACTTCGAGAACATTATTTTAAAGGTTCTGGAAAAGAAAAGAGAAAACAGGTTCGAAAGCGCCGTGCACATGGAAAAGGCCCTGTCACGTTTGCTGGCTCCCGCCGACCTGCCGCGCGTGGTCGAAAGGCATGAAGAGCCGCGGTCCATGGCAAAGGGCAGGGGGATGCATTTCGATGCAGGTAAGGCGGCTTATTTTTCCGGTTCCCGGGGAAGGCAGTGGAACAGGGCGGCCTCGATTGCCCGCTTTCTGTTTTCATGTATAACAGGATCGAAATTCAGAATTGCCCTGGCTTCGATAGTGGTTGCGTTACTGCTTGGGATTACTCTGGTACTGGCCGCACTGACAAGGGGAGAATACCATGAAGTCCGGGAGGCGATAGATGACGGGCATCCTGTTATCGCCCTGAAGTTGTTGTCTGCAAAAAGGGATGAGAAAGGTAAACCCATGTGGTTCGTGATGAAGGCCCGGGCTTACCTGGCTTTTCGCAGGCCCAGGTACGCAAAGGCGGCCTATTTTCTTCAAAGAGCTATCAAGTTATCCAGGGAACGGGTGTTGGCGGATGATGACGGCATCGGCAAAGACCTGGTGTTCGTCCTGAACAGGCCGGGTGGAAGGAGTTACATGAAATTCCTTTCTTCCATTAAGCACAAGGAGTCTTTGATCGAGCCTTTGCTTAGAGGCATGAAGAGCCGGAGATATTGGCTCCGTTGGAACAGTATCGCGGTGTTGAGGCGCATGGGACTTGGTGACAAGGTGGACCTGACCCTGGCATACATTGAAGATCTAAAAGGCAGGGCGTCATGTGCCGTAAAAAAGAGAGCACTGGGTAAGCTCGTCGCCATGCATGACAGGCGCGCACTGGAGACAATCAGGAAACTTGCAGCCCGGGGCGGTGGAAAGACGAAGTGTTTTTCCGTTGAAGAATTGAAAAGAGCCTCCGGCATGATTGGAGACCAGGGCCTGTAATTCAAGGAAGTAACGAATACAGGCTTTTCGCTCCTTCACAGATCAGCGCCGTCTTGACCTTGAGCCAATTCCTGCCCTTGAAGATCTTTGTCGGAGCTGTGCTGAACGAAAAATACTTCAAGCCGGGGCATTGCTTGATGAAGAGTCTCAACGCTCTTCCGGAATGATATGGCGAGGTAATGATTCCGGCTCTCGATATTTTCTTCTTTCGCAAGGCCGGGCATATGCCTGCAACATTGTCGGATGTGCTGAACGAACTTTTGTCTATCACGATTACCTTTCTTTCAATGCCCTGTTCCAGGAGGTAATCTTTCATCCTCGGAGCTGTTCCCGGGCCGCCGCTGATGAAAATAGTGCAACCCGGCCTGTACAACTGAACTGCCTTGTTCAGGCGTTCCGTGGTGGTTATCCCAAGGCTTCCATCCCGGCTCAAGCCGCCTCCCAGTACTACCAAGCCGTCGATTGCGCCGGGAGTTTCCAGCCCTGCACGGAGCCCGTACAGCAGCCACTGGTTGGGTATCATGAGTGGAGCGGCACTTACTAAAAGAACAATCGATTCGAAGAGGATTTTCTTACGCGGCCTGTCCTTTTTCTTTGAAAGAATATTTTTGGCAAGGGCGAACAATGCCCATGCGGTGAGAGTAAAAAGGCAGCCCGTAATCATGAAGCAGAACCATTCCATTGTTCCAGCCGGTGTTATGCCAGGCCGATTTTCCGGAAGGCGCTTATCAGCTTTTCCTTGTCCAGGGGCTTGACGATATATGCCTGGGCGGCCCATGAGGATTGTTTGTCCTGCTTGATGGTTTCCTGGGTCGTTCCCTCGGGCATGATTGCAATGAGCGGGACACTTGCGGTATCCGGAAAGCTCTTCAACCTCGAGCAGACCGCGTAGGGATTACGGCCTCCAAGATCGAAATCCATTATCAGGGCCGCATGGTATGCAGGCTTGACCTTGTCGAAGAGATCGTTCACCGAATTAATGGTGTCCTTTTTTTTACCGATTGCGGTAATGAAGCCGCCAATGAAATTTGATAACGCCGGATTGAGTTCCAGGACGGCAATCATGTTGCTCTTGCTGCTCGAAGGCGGCGTGGTCGGCTGCCTGTCGATTTTGCGCAGCTTGCGTCCCACTTCGTCCATCTTGGCCAGGTCTTGCTTGTCGTGATACAAGCCCTCGGCCTGTCCATAGAGTTCCTTGGCCCGTTCGATATTGCCTGCGGCCTGGTATGCATCGGCCAGGGCCTCGATGAGCGTGGCATCCTGCCGGTTGACCCTCAGTGCCTTTTCAAGTGCAGGTATCTGTGATGGATCGGCAACCTTGGGACTCTGTTTCGGTGCCGCCTTGGCGTCTTGGACTGTTTCATGAGAAGCGGGAGGAGCGGGACGGCGCCGGGGTTGGGCCTGTCCGGGCTTGAGCCCGGCCATTCCCGGGATCGTGCCGCCGCGTCTCGGAAGTATTGCAGCCTTTCCATTGCGATTGACCACGTCGAATTCAACACTGTTCCATCCGAATTTCTCCATGCAGGATCGCCTGGAGGCATCGAGCTGGGTCTTGAAATCCTTGAAAACGAAGCCATCTGCGACCTGGCCGCATTCGCGCCTGATTTTGAGGTAGGCCTCGAATACATCACGGTCGGGATCGTCGGTTGTCTTGGGAACGGCCTTTGGCATGCCGGTTTGGGTGCTGTGTTGTGCGGTTATCAACTGGGGTTGGATCGCCGGCTTGTTGTTTCTCATCACAACAGAGAATACAACATCTCTGCATTTGTGCTGCTCGATGAGTTGCATTCTTTGATCTTCCAAAAGCTTGATGAATCTTTCCAAGCCGACGCCCTGGGACCCGGACCCGGACTGTGAAAGCATGTTTGTATACTCCTGGTGCAGCTTCTTGTATTGTTCTTCCCGATTTGAACTCACATCATCTCCTGTCAAGAACGAGACCTCAAAAGTGAGAGGATATTAACAATCACATAAGGCATGGTCAATTCCAAGATTTACAGAGCCGTCAATATAGGAAAACGGTTCTTTTGGTCAAAGAACACCCAGTATCCAGCCCTCCCGCTTCACTGTTTCGATTTCAACAGGTTCGAGCAGGAGATGGAGGTAATCGTCGATGTAACCGTTTTCATCTTTTTCAGCCAGCCAGGATGCGCCTGAAAAGGCATCGAGGATGTGTGTCCTTTGGCGGTTTCCTGCATGTTCGGCCGGAAGGGCTTTTTCGTACCGTGCTCTCAACATGGGCGGAAATACTTCTGCAACCAGGGATTTCCAGTCAGGCACATCGAAACCGTCGAAGGGCCAGAAATGTGCTCTTCCACCAGCTTTCCCGTGAATCTTCGCAAGCCATGGCAAACCGGCCCTGGCCGAGTGATAGACCGATCCCGGCCCCTTGTAATGGAAGACGCTCTTGGCCGAGGATGTCCATTTCTCGCAAAGCCTCAGCTTGTGACTGGAGTTGAATAACTCTGATTCGAGGGCGACCCAGTCACCTGCTTCCTCACGCCCTTGTTCCACGGATTTGCTGTCTGTCTTCCAGGCCTGTTCAAAGCTTTCCAGGAAAGCGGGCCAGTCGGCAATACCCATTCGCCTGAAGAATTCTTCCGGAAAGGAGAAGGCATGGCCGACAGCGACTGCAACTCTGCTGGGACCGAGCAGCTTGGCTGTCAGCCATTCAGCCAGTTCCTTCCTTGTCCAACCCCGCTTGTCGGATGGGTCGACAAGAGCCAGGCCCGAATCTTCTCTGCTCGAAAAGACCCTGATGCCTTCTGTCGGCGATGTCGGAGATCCTGCGCCTGAATAGGCTATTCCAATGTGTTCGGAAAAAAGCATTCTTACCCCCTCTTGAACCAGAGTGTGTCGCCCTTGCCTTCAAGCCTGGAACTCGCGGTTGCGATACTCCAGCCGGCTTCTATGCCTTCATATTCATTGGTCGCCTTGATGAACAGCGAGAGTATTTCATCTCCTGCAAGGTGGATGACACCGGATGACCGCGGACCGAGTCTCATGCGGATTTCCCTGTCACCGACCGTGATCGTTTTTTCTGCATCTTCAGTGGATTCCAAATGGAAGAAGAACAAGAAACCGTGCTCTGTTCTTTCGTTTCCAAATAAATAGGCTGCAACGCCCTGGGGCAAGGTTATTTCGCTTTCCACGCCAAACTCTTGCAGGATGGCCTTCAACCGGTTTGTATCGCTTATGTCTTCACTGGTTATCTTTACGGCTCTATGGGGTCCGGCCCGGGCCGGACCTTCGAGTTGTTCGATCTTGTCTTTCAATATTTTGCATGGCTGCATCTTGTCATCCAGGAAAGGAAGTTCGCCGGCAAACAACATGTTTGCCCCTGCCTCCAGCGCTCCAGCAAGGATCTCCTGTTCATTTCTCGACATGAAAAAAGCGGAAGGGACCAGCACGGCCCTGTAAGAACAAAGTATATCCCTCGATGCCGCAGGCGAGTCGATGATTGAAAACGGGATCCCGGATTGTGCCAGACTCATGGAGGCCGGTTCCAGGACAGAGTAACCCACCCTGGGGATTTTCGCATCAACCTTCCATTGTTCTTCACCGGGTACAAACGAGGATACAGCCGCCTGGTCAGGCATGGACAGCAGGCAAACCCGGCTCAAAGGCTCTGTTTCGAGAAAGGCCTTTCCTTCCTTTTGAAACCATTCGTTGAGCATGCACAAGACATTGTACATGCCGCCTGTATCTCCATTCGGACCAATCGGGGCATCCGAGGGAAAGGTGTCTGAGATTTTTTTGGTAATACGGTCCAATTCCGGGTCCCAGTATTTGTGGCTTACAGCCGTGAAGGCCACGTAACCGGTACAACCGCCTGCAACGGAAACCAGCGTTTGGAATACCGGTATGAAAGGGTACTTGGACATGGGATGGTATAACTTGGCGAATCCCCAGTTTTCCTCCATGTTGATTCCCCTGCGTCTTCGCGCCGTGTTGATGTACCTGTAGAATACCTTATTCTCCCTGTTCTTCCCGTCCGGCATGGATCGGGCGTCTTCAATCCCGTACGCTGCTACGCCCAGCCAGGAGATGATGCCATAGTGGTAGATGTCCTCATCCAGGTCCACCCGGTTCTGGGCCAGCCACCATTCGCTGTACAGCTTGTCATAGTTTGTATCCGGCCTCTTTGCTTTTTGTTTGTCCTTGCCCGGCACGTTTTCTTCTATAGGAGGAGTTATTCCCGCAAAGTTGCTCAGGCAGGGCAGATCAACACCCAGGTATCGCTTATACCTGGCATAGGCATCTCTTCTAAGTTTCCACTGGAACTTACCCCAGTCCTTGTATTGTAAGGCATCCTTTAAATTCATGACTGCGGGTTTTCCCGGACCGAGCTTCGGAGGCTGAACAAGGCACAGCGATTCGTGATTTGTGTTGTGTGCCGTGTTGTACGCTTCCAGGGAACCATATTCCTTGAGCAGCATTTCATGGTATGCCTTTATGGAAGGTGCTTCGTAACCAAAGGACCACGGCGGGGAGTTGGATGTGCAATACAAAGTCTCATCCAGCAATTGTAACGCGATTATTCCGCCCCCTGGGGATGCATGGGGCCGCAAAACCCGGCCCACGTTCGAGAGCCATTCTTGTGCCATTTCATCGAAACCGGGATCGAAAACAGAAGGCAGGGCGGTATCGTCGTAATCCCAAAGCAATTCTTGGCCGTCATGCATCCTGACACTGCATATTTCTTTGTTGAAAGTCGGTGACGTTACGTCGGGAAGGCCGCCGATATTGAGTTCTGAGTGAACGAACGGCCCGGGTTTGGCAATCATGAAGAGGCCTTTTTTTTCACAAAGCTCGATAAAAGACAAAAGGTCGCGTGAAGGCTTGGTATGTCCGCCGAAGTCGTACATGAATTCGCCGCCCGGCCCGTGTGTCAAGTGGTGCCGCCAAGGTATGTAAAAGGTCACCACGTTTACGCCGGCTTTTTTAATCTGGTCGAGCCTCGGTCCCCAGTTTTCAGGGAGGTCACGGTAGTATTGATACTCGGCGCCGATAACGAAAAAAGGCTCATTGTCCTTGTAGAATCGTCCATTTCTGTATTCAAACCTGCTCATGGCCGTCCGCCTTTCACGAATGCCGTATTCCTGGTTTTACTTTTATGAATTCAAGATCTCCATAGGCAGGAACCGGACCTGCCAGAGGACGCACGTAGTCCAGGAAAGCCTTTGTCGGGAAGTTGCCTGCCTGGTTGATGAACTCGTCAGGCATGGTCTTTTTGCTCTCATTGACCTTCTGCAACGGAACAGCAGTGATGTTACACTTGTATTCGACTCCGGGCGCTCGTTCAAAGGCCACCATCAGTCCTGTCTTTCCGCCCGCGGCCAGACGGACTGCTTCCTCACCCGCCCTGTATGCCTCCTCGAAGTCTGTCTCCGAGACACGGTCCGCTGCGCACATCTGGAGGCTCTCCACAACCTGAAACTCACCCCTCACTCCGAGCGCTTTGCAAACCATGTCTTTTACAATGACGGCCGCCGATGTTCCACCCATGGCGCCGAACTCGGGATTGCCGAACTTGTCACGCACAATCGTTCCGCTCACAGGCTTTGAGTCCTTGTACGTGATGCCTTCTCCCACGACCACGGACACGAATCCGAATCTCTTGATACATAGCTCCGCGTCTTTAATGAAACGTTCCCTTTCAAAGGGTTTTTCAGGCACATAGATCAGGTGTGGCGGGTCTTGTTCCCTTGCTCTTGCAAGGGCCGCCGATGCAGCGAGCCAGCCTGCGTCTCTTCCGACAGCCTGGTAAACCGACACCGGGTCCACTTTCTGCATGTCCCTGGCCAGTCTGCCTCCCTGGAGCATGGACAATGCCACGTACCTGGCGGCTGAACCATATCCCGGGGTGTGATCGGTTCCATAGAGGTCGTTGTCCACTGTTTTCGGAATCCCTATGCCAAGGCATTCGTATCCTTCGTGTTCGCAGAACCCGGCTACCCTGTACGTGGTGTTCTGGGTGTCATCCCCGCCTATCATGAGGAAGTAGTGTATGTCGTACTTTTTCAGGACTTCCAGGATCCTGGGCAGATCCTCGTCGCCCACCTTGTGCCGGCACGATCCAAGGCAGGACGATGGAGCCCTGGCAACAAGGTCCAGTGTTTCCTCGCGCTCCCTCGAAAGGTCCACGAGTTCTTCCTGCATGAACCCCTGGATTCCCCAGCGCATGCCATAGACTTCCCCGAAACAATCGTGTTTCTCTGCCTCCTTGACCGCACCTATCAGTGATGCGTTTATTACAGGCGTAGGCCCGCCCGACTGTCCGATTACGAGATTGCCTTTGCCCATTCGAACCTCCCTTGTTATTCCTGTTTGTTGACTCTTGCATAATCCAGGCTGGAAAGGAGTGCTCTTACGTCATGGCCGGAATTGAAGGCGGCCATCACGGCCGCGCCGATGCAGGGCTGTGCCACCGGGCGCCTGATGATCAACCCGGGATGTGTTTTTTTGACATGGTATTCGATTTCATGTGCAAGAAGCATCGGGCCGTTCAGCAGCAGTCCTCCTCCGAGCACAGCCTCTGCAATTCCACCTCCCATTTTTTCGAGCATGCATGAGATATCTTCTGCGTATTCCATGGCTGCATTAACCACCAATCTCCTGGCCAGGAAATCTCCCTCTTTCAAAGCGGGTTCGAGCACGTCGACGACCCGCAGGGCGGTTTGCTTGTCATAGTCCCTGGTTGTCGCCATCTTTCTCAATGTATCGGGGTCGGTGGTTCCGAAGTGGCGCATGACAAGGTCCAGGATGGGTGTTCCCGGCTCCCTCCCTTCCAGTGCCCTGAACGCGGTCGTGACAATCTCTCTCCGGAGATCCACGTATTGCCCCAGGTTGTGGTGGTCGAAAGCGACTTCCTTGCCGAAATCGAGCCTGTAGGCCGCAGTGTAAGCCGATCCTACCTGCACGATCATCGCCCTTGGCTCCAAGGAACCTCCCCAGAGGGCGGCCACACCGTCGTTCATTACAAAAGATCGATTTTTCGGCAGTCCGCAAGTTTCGGCAATCAGCCGGTGCTGGTCATCTTCCCGGTCGGGAAAATCAATACCCGAGACGCCAAAACCCGAAGCAACCAATTCGCCTGCCTCGATACCTGCTTCAGCACAGGTTTCTTGCACCAGCTTTTTTAATGTTTCCAGTGATTCCCGGGAGACAGGCTCGTGTAATGTAACAGGCCCGGATGCGGTAAAGGCCATGACCCTGCCGTTCGAACAAAGGATCGCTGCCTCACTTTTGCTGGCGCCGCCGTCGAATCCAAGGAAGCAGTTACTCATTTGTGGACTTATTATCACACCATGGGTGGCTATTTGAAGAGAAACTTTGCTCGACATGCATTGACCGATTGCTTCAAGATGTCTATATGTTTTCTTTGGGAGAGGGAGGATGGGAGAAAGGGGATATGAAGCGAAGAGATTTTATCAAGGGCGCCGCCGCCATAGGGCTTGGAACATATGTTTTAGGCAAGGCCGTACCTGCCAGGCCTTCAGCAGGTATGAACATGCCGGCCAGGTTCTACAAGAAGTTGAGCCGCAACAGGGTGCAGTGCAGGTTGTGCCCTCAGAAGTGCAAGGTAAAGCCCGGTGAGAGGGGCGACTGCGAGGTAAGGGAGAACAGGGGAGGGGAATACTATACCCTTGATTACGGCAATCCCTGTGCAGTGCATAATGATCCCATCGAGAAGAAACCGCTGTTTCATTTTTTGCCTGGAACGCTTGCTTTCTCCATGGCTTGTGCAGGCTGCAACATCGAGTGTGAATTCTGCCAGAATTGGCGTATTTCCCAGACAAGACCACAGATGGTCGAAACCTATGATATTCCTCCCGGCAAGGCGGTCGAACTGGCCCGAAAGTACAACTCCAAGTCCATAGCAATGACCTATACCGAACCGGTCATCTTCTATGAGTACGTGTACGACACTGCCGCGGAGTCGAAGAAGCAGGGCTTGCCCACGGTCATGATCTCCAACGGTTACATCGAAAGGGAGCCCATGAAAGAGCTTTGCAAGGTGCTTGGCGCAGTGAAGATAGATTTCAAGGCCTTTTCCCAAAAGTTCTACGACGAATATTGCGGCGGTGATTTGCAACCCGTACTCGATACGTTGAAATTGCTGAAGGAGGAGGGCATTTGGTTCGAAATGGTCCATTTGACCATTCCCACCTTGAACGATTCTCCAAAAGAGACCGGGGAACTTTGCAAGTGGATAATCAAGAACCTCGGACCTGACGTGCCCTTGCACTTTACCAGGTTCCATCCGGACTACAAGTTGAGGAACCTTCCTCCGACACCGATAAAGACGCTCGAACGCCAGAGGAAGCAGGCCATGGATGCAGGTATACACTATGTGTACGCAGGCAATGTTCCCGGCCACCCCGGGGAAAATACCTATTGCCATTCCTGCAGGGAAATGCTTATACAGCGGGTCGGTTTCAGCATCGTCAAGAACATAATAAAAGACGGCAAATGCCCGAAATGCGGGGCAAAGATTCCCGGTGTCTGGAAATAACACTTTCGGCAACGGCTCCGGTCTTCATGCCCGGGACGATTACGATCCTGGCGTTCTATTCGGATCGTCTAACCACCCATCCTGAATCAAGGCACGTGTTTTCAATGGCTCGCCATTTGCCGTCCGGTTCGGGGACCATTATTTTTTCGAACAATGCGGGCACGCCCTGGCAATACGGTGATTCGCCGCTATAGACTTCCATCCGCAGGTGAGGCTCGGTGGAACGGCCCGAATTGCCCACGAGAGCGATGAGACTTCCCTTTTCAACCTTGTCGCCCGGCTTGACATGTATCGATCCGGATGCCAGGTGGCCAAGGACCAGATAGTAACCGGTTCCCGCAATTTTCATTCTTACCATGTTGCCGAGCGGCGGGTCCGCTCCGTTCGACCCGGGTGGGTTGTCCGCCATGTCGCTGCGAACCTGGACGATCGTGCCGCTTGCAGGAGCCATAACCTTTTCTTTGAAAGCCGGGTAATCCCTGTTCCGGGCGGCTCTCTTCGGGCGTTCACCCCTGGCGTCCACCTTTACAAGGTCAAGGGCGAACCTGTGACACAGGTAGAATCGATCGTTGAAGAACTCGAGGCTCCTCCTCAAGGGATTTCCGTCGCTTGGCCCCCTGACCACGCGCCAGGTTCCGGTCATGGGAAAGGCCAGCAAGGAATTTCGGGGAATCTTCCTGGGCCTGATACTTGTCACGATATTTTTTTGTGATTCATCCTCCCCTATTATCCGGACCCGGACCAGGCATCCCTCCTTGAGGAAACCGGGAGGCAGTTTGATGCGGGGAAGAAAGAGCACTCCCCTGCCGCGGGCCGGTATAATCGTGCTGAAATGCGCCCTATCTCCAAGAGGTCCGAACATGGAATACCTGTATGCAAGCTCGTTTCCTTCAATCCACTTGAAGAACAAGGCCCTTGACCTGCGAGAGCGGGCTGCTACTCTTACCCCCGAGCATTCCATGCCTCTGTCACCCCCGGAAACCTCGATCTCGGGCGATACCATGAGTTCGCCGTCCAGGGGCCATGCGTACACCGGTGGCCCGATAACCCTGGCTGCGGCCCGGCCATGTGTTGCAAAAGGGCTGGTTGCCGCGTTTCTTGTAACTTCATCCGGGAGCTTGAATGTCTTGGCAATGTCTTTGAATCGTTTCCTGTATACCGGGAACTTGTCCTTGTCGGAGGAAAGCCCGAGCAAGATTGTGTAAGGGCCTGCCTGCAAGGTATAGCGCAGGAATGTTTTGCCGCCTGCATCGAAAAGGACCTCGTGGCCCGGAACTCCTGCTATAAGCTTGCTTGACTGCCGATGAATCGTGAGCCTGCCGTATATGAGGGCTATCCTCCTGCTGTCATGCTCGAAGGCCTGCTTTGGAGTTTCTTCGCCGGGTTGCCTGGGCCGGAGCGTGAGGAATATCTCCGCCTTGTCCGGTGCGTCCCTGGGGTGCATGAGCAGGCTTCCGCCGGGACCCATTCTGCGGGTTTCCACTGACCAGAAGGTCTTGTCGATGTCTATTGAACATTTCCATGCCGGGCAATCCGTCCTGGTCATTGTCTGCCCGGATAGGGCATCGATGCTCATAAAGGAACAAAAGACCAAGGTAATCGATGACAGCAGGACAATCCGCACAATGGATTTCGAACCTTTTATTTCTGATTGGTTGAACATATCTCCAGGATTCATTACCGCCTCCCTGACATGTGGAACTCAATATATCACCGGCTCGCCTTTATCGAAAGTCTTGTGGTCAGACCGGGTCTGCTGGCAGAAGCTTATGAAAAATCAAAGAAATAAATAAAAAATTAAAAAATTCATTCCTTGGCGCCCACGAATAGCTGGCAGTTCGGGTCTCCCGCTCCTGCACATTCAAGGCCGTAGAAAAGGTCTGACCCCGGATCGTACACGATCTTGTCCATTGGCGAAGACCACATCTTTACCGGCTCCAATGTGTCGAGGTCATACCTGTACCAGCGTTCACAGCGCATCAAGAGGCTATGACCATCTCCTTTTGCCAACTCGAATACCCAGGATTTCAACTTGTTCCTGAAATTGTCGAGAATCGACCAGGAGCCTGATTTTGGATCTATCCGGAGCATGATCCAACCCCGCCATTCAATGGAATATATCTTGCCGTCCTTTTCCACCATCTGGAAAGTCTCTCTCGCTTCCGGGGCAAGTTTTTGTTTTATTTCAGGAAACATGTTCGTAACGTCGCCGGAAACCAGGTCGATGAACCCGAGATGGTCTTTGCCTGAATAGTAGAGCTTATCATCCGCTATTACCAATGACCGGATTACTCCCTGGGAACCGTCGTTCAAGGCAAATGTTCTAAGGCTGGTTCCTGTCTGTGAATCGAATTCTATGATTCCTGCTGTATAAGCCTGGTTCGTGCCGGTATATATTCGATCTCCATGCACCAGTATGCCGGACAGGTCATAGTTATTGCCTCCTGTGTCGAATTTCGGGCTCTTCTTGTAACTCAAGGCGGCATTGTTCGAGAGCTTGGTAAAGGTAAGAACGGTATTCGTGTACGACGTGTTACAATCGCCCGGGCCGTTGAAAGGGCAATTTACATGGTGCACGAGAAGATAATATTCTTCAGCATCCGGTGATACTGCCAAATCCATTAGGGAATAGATGTAATCTTTCCTGTATTCGAGAGGAGAAAACGGAGACGACGCGTGCACTGACAGACTGTTTGCACCAGCCGTAATAGTTCCTATCAGGTGCTTGGGAGTTCGGTTGGTAACCACTGCCCGGTCAAAGAGAGTGCCCATTCCGAAAAAATATATTTTTCCATCAATCTCCCTGAAATCGATGTTGTTCCTTACATATTGCCGTAGATTTGACAGGGGCGCCATTTTCAGGAGGTCTTGCTCATCAGGTTTGAAATAGGCATCTTTTGAAGGCATGGGTATTGTGCGCTCATCATACTCTCCCGTGGCATTACAGGCATGGTTCATGACCAGGTAGTTGCCAGGGTCGTTTTTTGGCCCGTTTTCGTTTATAATGCAGCAAAATTTTTGTGAACCTTTAGGAATGATGTCATTGCCGCACGTGCATGGAACCTTGTCGGTAAGCAAGGCCCCTGCCGGGCATTCAGTATAACCTGTATCCGTATCCGTGTCGGTATCCGTGTCGGTATCTGTATCAATATCTGTATCCGTATCTGTATCCGTGTCGGTATCAATGTCTGTATCGGTATCAGTGTCTATGTCTGTGTCCGTGTCGGTATCAATATCAGTGTCGGTGTCGGTATCAATGTCTGTGTCCGTGTCGGTATCAATGTCTGTGTCGGTGTCGGTGTCTGTGTCGGTGTCGGTGTCTGTGTCCGTGTCGGTATCAATGTCTGTGTCCGTGTCCGTATCCGTATCGGTATCTGTATCTACATCCGTGTCAGCATTGGGTTTGGTATTATTCGATGAGCAACCAATAAAAAAGAGAAAGAGACCAGCCAGCGTTATTGTCAAAAACCATGTTTTGTTGCTTTTCATTTGCCGTCCTCCGGGTTGAAACCTTTTGTGCCTGAAAATTGTTTGTACTATAAACCGGAGTTACCTGCCAAGTTGTTAGATGTTGTAATGCCTGCATATCACCATATGCCCGGCACTGATCTCGCTTCAATGGGACCCTGTCTTTTCTGAGGAAACTTCCTGAAATGACTGGACGTTTTTGATCCAGTGAAAATCAACCTGGGTGGGGAGGCTGCAGGGTCCATAGCAGTTGCGCTTGAAGCACTTAGTAAAATCCAGGGGGTGATGGTATATAGATGGGAATTATTGGAGGAGATGAAGAAGGCCGTCAAAACCGTAGAAGTTGGAGATGCCACAAGCTTAAAGGAGGCAATATGGCAGGTAAGGAATCGCACTCGCCAGATAGGTCGTCGATTATCTCGATGTACGCTAGGAACAACGTTATTGGTTAAAGGCTTAGAATTTGATCACGCCATAGTACTTGATGGCGATTCAATGGATGTGAAAAATTCATATGTCGCTATTACAAAGGGAGCAAAAATGTTAACAATAGTTTCAGAATCAGGAAAGATTAGGCCTGTAAAAAGTAATATTTGATGGTTTGGAAAAGCTGGGAACTGGCTATGGATGATAAAATATTTTTATTACGTCCCCTTGAAAGAAGAGTTGAAATAGTCGTAAAGAATTACTTGAGATGCGCACAAGAAACGGTAAAGGAAATGACTACTAATTATCACAGGATAAAAAAATATGAGATGATAGAAGAACTCATACATGAAGGTATATTTTATGATTTTATGCCCTATGACATTGAAAAACTAAGCCCACTATGGTTCTCGACAATTAACGAAATAAATTATGAGTTGTCTGAATTAATTAATAAAATATTAATTTGCAATTATAAGTCTTCTTACGACAGCTTGAGAAGGATTCTAGAACTAGCTATTATTACATTGTATTTTCTAAACTTAGAGAACGATAAAACAAAAGTGATAAATTGGTTGAAATCAAGGGAGAATACACCTCGTTTTTCTGATATGTTAAGAAAACTTGTTTCTATTAGTTTTTTTAAAGAAATCAATGATCAAATCGGACTAGAAGGCAAGATAAAAAAACTTTATTGGAGCTTATCTGACATAGTTCATACCAAAGGAGAAGAATACTATATTGATAAGTTGCAAAAAACGCGATTGATTGTAAGTATGCTTAGGTTACCAGAATTGAACAAAGAAATACTATTTCGGACGTTAGATAAATATATTGAATTGATAGAGATTATATTCTTACTATTTGCCGTTAATCAACCTGTCTTATTGGTAGGTTTGCCATTAGAAAAGAAATTCATGGCAGAAGAATTACCATTGTGCGGCTATCTTATGGAATATCAAGCGGAAAGGTTATGGGAGATAATACCAGATGAATACCATAAGATTCTAAAAGAAATCATAAAAGATGATAAAGGGGTTCAGTCAATGGTGGAATGGGTCAATAGTAGAGAAGATATAATCTAGCGAAAATGTGATAAAAATAGCTAAATAGTTAACTCACTTTGTTTTGAGTCAATTGGAACGTGACTTCATTTGATTCCATTATAAGAGCCGGATGGAGCCTTTAATGACGAAACGCAAGAAGATGAGAAGGTATTGGGAGCGGCGTACATCAAACGCCGAGTAGAAGGCGGAAAATTTTTACCGAAACATCAAGGATAAGGAGTATACTATTAAAAAGTTCTAGACATGGTTGCCAGCCTTCGATGTATGGCTCTAACAGGGTTGTTTGTCGCCCTAAGACCCTTTTGTCATCTTTTCTGACAGTGTGGGGTAAGGTAGTTACTAATTGATAAATATAGATACACGGAATTGTCGTAATTATGCCCGGTCGTAGGGGCGGTTCGCGAAACGCCCCAAAGTGATTATCTCCTCCCACAGGTCTTGGACCGCCAGGGGCCGGTAACTACCTGACACCAATGATCAATTTGAATACGTTTAAGGCATGCCATGTTCCATGTCTCCATCCAAGAGCATGGGCTTGCCCGTATATGTTCCCTCCTCCCCATCTCTCCTCCTCCGGCCCCCTCCTACCCCTTGATGCTGAGGCTTACAAAATTGATGCCCTTGCTCGCAAGATCCAGGAGCCGATAAATACGCTCGGCGAATACTGTACGGCCTTGATTTCTGCTGCTGTAAAAGGGAAGATTGATGTGCGGGGAGAGACGACATGATACGAGTGGAGGTCAAGCCAGAGTTGCTCCGTTGGGCTCTTGACCGAGCAGGTCGGAGCATAGAAAGCCTGCGCAATAAGTTTCCCAAAATCGAGCAGTGGATACGCGGCGAGGTTAAACCAACGCTCAAACAACTTGAAAAATTCGCAAAGACTGTGTGTGTGCCCATGGGTTACCTATTTTTACCCAGTCCACCAGAGGAACGAATCCCGATTCCTGATCTACGTACACTACCTAACCAGGGAATCAGCAGACCGAGTCCTGATCTCTTGGATACGATTTATGCAATGCAACGGCGGCAGGCATGGCTTCGCGAGGAGTTGCTCGAATGCGAAGCTGAACCTTTGTATTTCGCTGGAAGTGCTCGTTTGACGGATGACCCGGAAGCGGTGGGAAAAGAAATGCGACGCATTGTCGGCCTGGACCAAGGTTGGGCCATGAATGTCAGAACATGGACAGACGCAGTCGGTGAACTTCGGCGGGCCATCGAAAAGCTTGGTGTCATGGCGATCATTAATGGAGTAGTGGGCAACAACACGCGTCGGAAATTGAACGTTGAGGAGTTTCGTGGGTTTGCCCTTAGCGACGAGTACGCGCCCCTCGTTTTTGTCAATGGGGCCGATGCGAAATCTGCACAAATGTTCACGCTGGCACATGAGCTGGCGCACATATGGCTGGGGGAAAGCGCGTTAACGGATACCGGCTTGGTTTCTCGACCATCGCAGGACATCGAAAAGTGGTGCGACCGTGCGGCAGCAGAATTCCTTGTTCCGGCGCAGGAGTTGAAAGTATGCTGGCGGAATTTCAGGCGCGAAGGAGCGCCATTCGAAGCTATCGCACGGCATTTCAAAGTCAGCCCCATTGTAATCGGCCGCCGGGCAATGAACCTACGGCTCGTAGATAGGGAGGCATTTTTCGCATTCTACAAAGAGTACATGGAAAGAGAGCGAACGAGGCGTCCATATACAGGGGGAGGCGACTATTACAACAACCAAAATACAAGAGTTGGCGAGTTTTTCGCTGTATACGTTATCGGTGCCGCTATGGAAGGCCGCTTAAGCTTCAAGGAAGCCTACGATCTTACCGGGCTACGTGGAGGAACATTCCAAGAGTATACCCAACGCCTGGGGTTTGACCTGCCATGAGCACACGAAGCACCTCTATGTGGTGGACTCGGATGTCCTAATCGCGGCGAAGAATGCGTATTATGCCTTTGAAATATGCCCTGGCTTCTGGAAGGGTTTGATCTACGGGTCCGAAGGGGACGGAGGCAGGTACCCTATTGATAATACCGGCAATTTGAGCCGCGAGTGTAAGCCGAAGGGATAGGCGAAAAGCGATAAGGTGGTAGTTCGTAGCTGGTAGCTGAAATCCCGAATCCCAAATCCAATTTAGTACGGAAATCCAACATGTGGATTGTTTTGTTTTATTTGGATTGAGCATGGTGCGAGTGACCAATGTTTGTATGTTAATGGAATTTTTGCTGATGGGAAACTTCCTGAAATGACTACACGTTTTTGATGCCCTGAAAATCAACCTGAGGCCGGGCCGGGCCGAGGCCGAGGCCGAGCTCTGGCAGGCGCTGCACCTCATCGATTACCATGCCGGAGGTCTTGGCCTGGCCAAGAAAGCCGCGAGGGTCTGCAGCAGCAGCAGCGC
>JAADFL010000203.1 GCA_013152945.1 Deltaproteobacteria bacterium
TCTGGGTCCCCTCTGGGTCCTGGCCCCGCCGACCCCGTGTCGCCAGCCACCCCGAACCCCCTCCGTCCCCCTTTGGCGCGTCCCTGTCGCCGGCTGTCCCGAACCGCCTCCGTCCCCCTTCGGCGCCGTCCCCCTTCGGCGCCCCTTCGGCACTACCGTTCCCCGCTATCCAGAAGAATTATTCTCCGGTTCATCCGGCCCGGTGTCGGCCGGTTCCACGAGCTCCGGCACAAGATTGCCGTCTTTGCCTTGAGCCTGCTCTTTCTTCTCCTGTTTCTCCTGCTGTTTCTCCATACGCTTCAGGTCCTCGAACTCGCCCAGCAGTTCCTTCACCTTGGGGACCATGTCGAAAATGCTGTCCGGGAAAGACTCGGGCGGCCTGGCAGGACCCTGGAGCTCCCTGCCGGTTATTCCCACTACGTGCTGGTCCTTGAGAAAAACTTCGTAAAAGGATTTCAACTTGGGTGTGAATGTCTTGCCATCGTCAGAGATGAAGTACTCGTCCCTAATGCAACCGGATTGCAAAAGCCTTTTCTTGCCGTGATAGTAACTGCCCTGTTCGTGCAAATGCCCAATGATGAATAGTTCGGCAGGTTTTGAATCAAGGATCTTTTTGAGCCGCTTCTTGTTTAAATATACATTTGGATTGCTCGTGGTGAATCTTTTCATGGTTTCCTTTAAAACAGTCCAGTTGAATTTCAACAGGGGATCCTTGATGAACAGCAGTTCCCTCCAAAAGTCCTTGCTCCAGTAACGCCAGCCCTTTGCCAGGAGCAGGTCTTTTACCTCGGGCAAGAGTTGGAGGAGGAGTTCCTTTGGGCACAGTCTGTCATACAGGTAGAGTATGGGATGCAGAGGCATATACACATCGAGCAAGGCCACCATGGCCCAACTGATGTTGAGCATGCGCTTGCCTCCAACTTGTACGAATGCCTTGTCGGGATCGATATGAAACAGTGGATCCAACTGGCTCCCATGCTCTATGTGTATTTTCCCCAAGCTCATTTCAAAGCCGTGAAATAATATCCGGTCGTTTCCACCGCCCAAAACCTTCAAGAAATCCTGGACCTCGGGGAATAACAGCTCCACATCGTGGTTGCCCACAATGAAGTGCACGGACTTGTTGCCGGATGGATGGTTCACAATATCCCTGATTGCCTCGAAGAACTTGGGATGTCTGCCGGATATAGAGGCTACCTTGGCAAGCGCCACGTCACTGGTTATGTGGTGTGGGTAGGTCCCGCCATAAGGTGTTTTGAGCAGGTCGAAGGTGTCACCGTTGAAGACGAAATCAATGGGCTTTTCAGATAGGGGGCCATCCAGGTACGATGACAACAGCTCGCCCAGAAAAGGCGTGTGTGGAAAGTCGTCGATGTCACCGCCGGAACCCATCTCGATGTCACTGAAAACCAAAAGCACCCGGTCGTACCTCGATCCGGTGACTGTATCCAGGCTCGATGCCCTTGCTGTGTGTCTCATTATTACCACCTTTTAACCCTTTTAAAGCAAATGACGCCTACCCAGAAAATACATTGACCGGCTGAAAAATCAAGGTGCACGAGTTCACGGGTTCGTAAGGGCTCGCTATAACGGTTGGGCCATACTTTTGAACGGCGCACCCTGCCGGTCCCCCAGGTTGCACGGTGATATGCTCGGAAAAACAACCGCTAATTCCCCCTGAACTAATTTGTTGTCCGCCATTACCACCATTAGAGCAAGGTTGCATTCCTATGCCGTCTGTTGCTGTCCGTATCAAGGCTACTGAAAGTTACGTGACAATCAAAAAATTGGAGGATCATAGCCATTGCCGTTGGATCTCATTACTGATATGTAACTTTTCATGATTTGTCCGGTAAACAAGGTCTAGAAAGACATGAAGGAAAAAACAAAGGCGGTTATAAAAGAAATCCTGCTCATCAGGCACGGCCAGACCGATTTCAACGTCCAGCGCCGTTTCTGTGGGTCAACGGACATTGAGTTGAATCCCCGGGGAATTGCAGAAACAGAAGCACTTGCAAAACGGCTGGCGGCCATGCAGAAGACACCCGGCAAAGAACTCTGCTACATACTTTCCAGCCCTCTTTTAAGGGCCAGGCGAACCGCAGAGATTGTAGGCTGTTCAATAGGCATGGCTGTTGTTACGGACTTACGGCTTACCGAACTCGATCACGGAGAGCTGGAAGGCGAGATCGTCGAAGACACAAGGCGCAGGAATCCAGAAGTGCTGGAAAATTTCCTGCAAGGCGATTGCAAGGTTCCACTGCCGGGCGGCGAGTCGATGGAGCAGGTTCAAACCAGGGCATGGAATGTTGTTCAGGAACTTCAATCTTTTGCGCCAGGGCCGAGGGTAGCTCTTTTCACCCACCAAATGGTAATATTAACTATTGTTTGCAAGGTTCTGGGACTCCCGGTATCGGCATGGAGAAACATGCGCACCGACAGGGCGTCGATAACCTCAATAGTTTATTCAAGGGGAGGCTGGGTCTTGTACAAACTGAACGATTCGGCCCACATCGACAATCCATGACTTGAACAAGGTGAATAAAACTTGAAAACGAAACTCAGGATGAAAAACAGCAGTAACTGCAACCAGCTTGGCTCACCAAGTGAAGCACGCACAAGTAAACTGTTGACCGTGCAGGAGATGGAAGAGAGATTCGGACTAGTTATAAAGCCCCATAAAATAAGGGACATCGACCTGAAATTCATTGAAATCGAGCAACCGGACAAGCTGGTAAGGGAACACTATGCACAAGAGTTGCTAGGCTCGGGCGATGCCCCGACATGGCCGGTTTCTTGGCCTGCTGCGTACGGGCTGGCAGAATATGTCGCCCTGCAACTCGATGTTACAGGAAAATCGATGCTTGAGCTTGGATGTGGCACAGCCATAACCGGAGTCGTGGCAGAAAGGGCGGGCGCGGATTTTGTGTTGGCAACGGACAGGGATTGCCTGGCCCTTGTATTGGCGAGGCACAACGCAAAGATAAACAAGTGTAAGCATTTTCGCACGGAATACCTTGACTGGTTCCGGCCCGGAATAAACAGCAGCTTCCAATACGTGCTCGGCTCTGATGTAGTGTACCTCGAGAGCACCTATGACGCCTTGCTCGAAACAGCGCGCAGGGCATTGGTTCCGGGAGGCCTGCTCTTGTTGTCCGATCCGGGCAGAAAACAGATGGATGACTTATTGTTATTGGCTCGCAGTAAAGGGTGGAACACAACGAGCCGTAAAATAGTAGTTCATCTCCATGAGGCAAGTTACAGTGTGCGTATCAATGAATTGACATTATTGGGCTGATAAAAAAACCACCGCACAAATGTCTGTCTTTTTTCGTTCAGGATATGCAATTTTGTAATTACCGGAACGCTCAAACCAGATTATCGCAAGGCAAAGAGGCATGTCCCACAGACATGATTTCATCCTTGATCCTGGGAATCGCAAGATCATCCAAATATTTTTTCTCTGAATCAATGCCGATAAAATTTCTTCCATTGCTGACAGCGACAACACCCGTGGTTGCGCTGCCACAAAAAGGATCAAGGACGATGTCACCATTGTTGCTGCTTGCTGAAATTATTCTTTCCAGCAATGCTCTCGGTTTTTGGGTCGGATGTCTACCGTATTTCTTTTCATTACTTTTTGGACTATTTATGGCCCACACGCTTCTCATCTGCTTACCGCCTTTTTTGATGAAATCACCACCCCAATCCCGGTTCTTCATCAAGTCGTAATTGAAAGTATGCTTGGCTTTTTTTGTTTTCTTTGCCCACAGCAGGTTTTCATGACTGGCGGTAAACATTCTACAAGACAGGTTGGGAGGTGCATTTGGTTTGAACCAACAGATATCGTTAATCAGGTGCCAGCCTTGTTGCTGCAATGCAAATCCACATGTATATATTGAATGGTAAGTGCCGGAAATCCATAAGGTTCCAGTTGGTTTCAACACCCTGTGACAAGCTCGTATCCACTTGTCGTGGAATTTGAAATCTTCTTTTAATCCTCTGCTCTTGTCCCATTTTCCCTTGTTTACACTAACCCTTTTGCCTGCATGGCATGTAAAGCCATCATTGGACAAATTGTACGGAGGATCCGCAAAAATCAAATCAATGCTTTCCTCTGGCAGTTCATTCAAAACTGAAATTGCATCACCAAGGTATAGGCACACTCCAATATCTTTAAAATATGTTTTCATGACCGACCCTGGTTACAACTCATAGTTAAAAAGACAGCCAAGATCCACCCGCCCGAATTCGAATCTGTCATCCCGGCTTACTCTTAATAATTATTCCAGGACCTTCTCCAACTGGTCCAGTGTTGAAGCGAACAGATCCATTGCCGATTGGATCGCTTCTGGTTTGGTCAGGTCCACTCCTGCCGATTTCAGCAACTCCAGAGGAGGTCTCGAACATCCGCCCTTGAGCATTCCAAGGTACGCCTGTCTTGCTTTCGGCCCCTTGTGCATGACCCTGTCGGCGAGTGCGATTGCAGAAGACAGGCCCGTGGCGTACGTAAACACATAGTACTTCCAGTAAAAATGCGGAATGTACGCCCATTCCATGTCATCATTCGAATCTATGGTATACGAAGGCCCATAATAATCGCGTAGCAGACCCTTATATATTTTTCGAATTGTTTTGGGCGTCAATGCCTTGCCTGCCTCCACCTGCTGGTGAATTTTGAGTTCGAATTCGGCGAACATTGTTTGCCTGTAGATGGTGGTCCTGATGGATTCGAGTTGCTTGTTCAAGAGGTAGGCTCGTTCTTTCTTGTCCTTTGCAAGTCCCAGCAGGTATTTCATCAACAAAGTTTCGTTGAACGTAGATGCGATCTCGGCCAGGAAGGGAACGTACCTGAACGTAATATACGGCTGGTGCGTCATGGCAAGGTGGCTGTGCATTGCATGCCCGAATTCATGTGCCAGTGTAAACACGTCTTCCAACCGGTTCTGGAAGTTGATCTTGACATATGGATGCCTGTTGTACACGGAGGCTGAAAAAGCGCCGCTCTCCTTGTGCTTGGACGGATAGACATCCACCCATCCGTTGGCGGGATTCATGGCCTTCTCCACTACGGACAGGTATTTTTTCCCAAGCGGCTTCAATGCATCGAGGACTATTCCGGCGGCTTCTCCGAAAGGAATATCCTTTTCCACGTTTTCCACCATGGGTACATAGAGATCATATATATGGATCTTTTCCAGCTTCATCCTTTTCTTGCGAAGCTCCACGTACCTGTGCAGAGCCGGAAGGTTTTTCCTCACTGCCTTTATCAGGCTGTCATACACCGCCGGCGTCAACCTGTCCTTGTCAAGATAGGCCTCTCTTGCAGTTTTGTACTTTCTCGCCTTTGCCAGGAATACGTTGAACTTTACCTGGCCCGCCAAGGTTGCTGCAAAGGCGTGCTGAAAAGACGCCAGGGTTTTGAAGAACTTTTCCACCGTGTCCTTTCGCACTCTCCTATCGGGTGAGGCCCTGTACTTGCCATAGTTGGAAAGGGTGAGCTGAACCTCCTTGCCGTTTTCGTCCTTTATCTTTGGTAACTTCAGGTCAGTCAGAAGTCCGATGAACGCAGACTCGGAAGAAGAAGGTATCTCGTTCAAATCGATTTGGGCCCAAAGGTTGTCCCCGGCCAGCGAGAGCACTCTTTCTCCGTCCTTATCGAGCACGCGATCCTTTCTCCTGAACAACTCGTCCAGGAAAGGCTTGTAATCCTTCAACTTGGCAACCTTGGAATATGCCTCCTTCAGGTAATCGGATGAAAGGGCCAACACCTTCTGCCGCAACGTGGAACCGATTTGCAGCAAGTCATCAGTGAGCTTGAGCCCTGTCTGGTGATCCGTAAGACACTCGGGGTTTGTTGATTCTACATCTTTCCGCAGCTTTGCCCACAATGTCAGCCTGTTGATCTTTTCGTCCAGGCCGAAGTAGGCCTTGAGACAACTGTACAAAGATTGGGGCTTGGACAAATCCGAACATTTTCCGGGCAGTTCCTTGAGACCGGCCTTTGTCGCATCTATCTCCTTCAGCCATTCGGCCCTGTTCTTTGCCAGGGGGGAAAGATTCCACTTGTACACATCCGGAATCGCCGATCTTTCTGCATTTGCGTCAGGATGCACCAAAGGCAGGCCCGGGAATATTCCCGCCCTCGATGCCTTGCCCGATACTGCACAGGACAACGCGAACGCCAAGACCGCAATGGATCCCAGGGAGATTGCAGAACCAATCTTTATCGCTCTTTTCATGTTCGACACCTCCAAAAGTGTGCGAGAGCATTTTTAACACATTTTCATCACATTTATACTGCCGTGTGGAAACTATGAAAGTAAACGCAATAGGTCAAGACCGCTTGACAGGATGACTCATTTTAGGGTTCAAAGATTTGGTGAGGTGCACGATGGGGCAAGGCGGCAAGGATAGGAACAGGGCTCAAGAACTCATTGACCAGGCTTTCACGTGGCTGCAGGACCCGAAAAACGCATTTTGGGTCCAGGAGACCGCCCGGGAATTCTTTCCAAGCGATTACCCGGCCTGGGCGAATGAATGGCTTGCTTCCTTGTTTCCGGTGTGGCTGATGTTCGATTATAAGGACCGGGCAGGCAGGACAGGCCTGTACAAGTTCCGTGAGGCCATGGCCGGGTCTATTTCGGGCAATGATGAAAAGATCCTGGACAGAATGCTTGCCGAGAGGTTCAGGCTGGTAAAGGTGATGGGTTGCAAAAAGGGTCGATCAATCAGATTTGCAGACCTTGTTTCCGGCGAGGTCTTCGATGTTGTCGAGGAAAAGGCATCAGCCAAACTAAAAGCCGAAGACTTGTGCTTTGTCAGGCTCCGCCGGTTGCCGGGAGTTACCGGAATAGACACCCTGGCGTTCGTGCCGGCACAGCACAAGGACAGCCTCCTGCTTTCCATTGCATCAGCAGTGGATTCATACAGGCAACACGATCCCGGTTTCACGGAGGAAAGACTTTTCCAGGAGCAAGCGCCTGAAGTTTTCCGCATGGCCCTCGATCTTGCAATCAACAAACCAGGCCCCACGAACATACAGGATCTGCCGGAAAAGGAGCAGGACATCCTGAAAGCCGCGGTAAAGGATCACTTTGAGCGCTGGCTGGACACACCGCAGGTAGGCCTTGATGGAAAGACCCCGAGGCAGGCATCGGTTGAGCCGGGATTAAAGGATGAACTAAAAAGGCTGCTCGAAGAGGTGGAACAGAGGAGCGACTCCACTCCCTGGCTGTCCTCGTACATGATCGAACTTCGAGGCAAATTGGGGTTATAGGATTAGGCGTCAAGGTGCAAGCCCGGTTGTACGGCGGGAACGCGGCCAGCCGCGTGTCAGAGACCCTCTGTGGGAGCAAGAGAACCGGGACTGATTCGGCTAAGAAGTGCCTGGTACTAACTACAGCGAATCGACCATGAATAAGGATACAAGCCCTTTGTGGCCACGCCTTCCAGCCTTTCTTTCCCTCATAGAGTTGCTCTGTCCGTACACAGCATCATTTGCGCTGAATCCTGAAATCAGAATAAAAATAAACTAAACGACAAGGCCGTTAAACAAACTTAGGTTTTCTCACACATGCAGGTTTCTGGCGGCTATCACGCCGATCTTCGCCTTGGTCAGCGCCCGGGCCGTCTTGTTGAGTGCATCGTGCTTGTCCAGGAAATTCCTGGTCATGGCATCCATGAGGCCCTGTTCGAGCACGTCCTTTTTCGGCATGAAGTAATCCAGTATGTCTGTCGGATGTTCCCTTGTCCGTTCCACCTCGGGATCTCCTCCCTCGTGCTTGGCGGAGATATTGGGCACCGTCTTTGCTATTTCCACCAGCTCGGCCCTGCGGTTGTAAGGCTGGATTACAATCGATTTCCATGTCTCTGTTATGTGGTGCTCGAACCTGACATTATCCTCCAATCCCAATTTTCGCCGGATCTCGTTGGAAATGCGTATGGTCTCATTGTTCACCGAGTTGGAGAAATTGAACCCGATAAGTGATGTCTTGCCTTTGCGGTCGGAAAGGAGCCTGGCGGTCATGAGGGTCCACATGACCGCGTAAGGGTTGTCATTGCCGAGGTACACGGAGATCTTGAATTCGTTGTCAATGCCCAGCTTGTTGAGCAGGTAACCAATCAAAATAGTCCCTGGGTTCACGTTCAAAACCTGCTTGATTCCGTACTCGGTGTAGTAATGCAGGAATTCCTCTGTCCACTGGATGGCGTGCTCGTTGGGCTGTCCCACGCCCCCGAAATACCCGGTAATGGTTTCCGGCCCGCCGAGGTGAATGTTGGAACCGTCCGTGCCCTTGGTATCCAGGGTTTCCACGTAAGAGGCCCCGATTATCCTCATGGATGCAGCAACGGCCAGTATGTCCGCATTGTCCTCGATCTGCTCCTTCATGGCCCTGACCCTGATGTATCGCCCGGGCATCAACTCCTTTTTTTCAATTGCCTGCTTTGCCTCGGCGATCAAGAAGGGAAAATATTGGAGTGCGCTTATTTCAAGGGTGACGGCATTTACCTCGTTGAACGATCTCGAACCGGTCGAGCCGGCGAGTATGTTGTTCCTGTATTCCTTCATGGGAATGAAGGCCCCGTTCCTAGCCTGCCGCCGCAGCCACAGAACATCCTTGTAATATGGTGACCCGGACTCCTTGAGCCTTTTCAACAGGTTTGTGAGCCTGCCGGCGTTCTTTGCCTTCTTGTTTATTTCTACAGGTCCGCCGTACTTCATGATCAGATCCAAGACCGCATCTACAGCCTCATTCTCGGGGTCCAAGAAGAACTCGTTCAACTCTTTGAGGCGCTTGCCGGGAATCACCAACTTTTTTCTCAAGTCTTCCTTGTTCATACTCAAATCCTCCTTACAGATTACAAGATCGTATCAACCTTTTATCATCTCCTTCAAAAGGCGCCCAAGCACTACTATGGCTTGCTCCAATGATTCATCGTCAGCCTCGGAATAAGATAATCTTACCGTGTTGGTTCCGCCGCCATCGACAAAGAAAGCAGACCCGGCGACAAAGGTCACGTTGTTTTTAACCGCCTTGTCAAGCAGGTCCATGCCCGACATGCCTTCAGGCAAATGAACGAACACGAAAAATCCGCCCTTTGGCCGATTCCACGTAACTTGCTTTGGAAAATTTTCATCCAGCAGGTCCAGTATCCTGTCGCGTTTCTTTATATAGTACGCGCGATTCTTCTCGATTTGTTTGTCCAGGAAACCCTTTTTCAGGAAATCAAGAAGCACGTGCTGGCCGAAAACATCGGGACAGGCGTCCTCGAACTGCCTTGCGATCACCATGTTTCTGACAACATCTTCCGGGCCGGCCAGCAAGGACAGCCTGAAACCAGGACAAAAGTTTTTTGAAAAGGATCTCAAGAAAACCACCCTGGAGTCCCGGTCGAGTGCCATCAGTGGCGGAAACGGCTCTCCTTCGAAGCTTAAGTCACGGTAAGGGCTGTCCTCGACCACGACCATGTCATACCTTGATGCTGTTTCCAGGATCTTTCGTCTCCTGTCCAGGGGAACAACCGCGCCGGTAGGATTCTGGTAATCAGGTATTATATACAACAACTTAGGCCTGTGCCCCTGTTCCATCGCAAAGGCGGCCCTCTTTTCAAGTTCGTTTGGTACCATGCCGTCCAAATCCAAGGGCACGCCAACCAGGTGGGCCCCGAATGCCTGGCAGGCGCCTATACCACCGAAATAGGACGGCAGGCCTACAAACGCCGCATCCCCGGGTTCTAGGAAAACCTTTGCACAAAGTTCGATCCCCTGGGTCGAACCGCTTGTTATCATAATCTGGTCGGATGAACACTCAAAGCCATCTCTGTTTTGCAGCCACTCGGCCAGGGCCAGGCGAAGCTCGACCAGGCCTTCACTGGTTCCGTACTGAAGAGCGAGTTCCGGTTTCTCATCAAGCACATTCCTGACTATCTGCTTTACCTCTTCCACTGGAAACGTATCACCGGAAGGCCATCCGCCTGCAAGAGATTTGACATCCGTTTTTGCCGCAAGTTTGCATATCTCCCGTATTGCCGACGGTTGTGCCTTCAAAGCCCGCCTGGCAAAAAGTTTGTTGATTGCCATCAATCGCTCCTTTTAGCGGCCTTATGCCCCTGCTCCAAAAGATTTCCCATCTCCAATTTCGTCTCATGTTTCAAGGTATCGAAGACAATCATGGTCGTAACCCTTTGAACCACTTCTAGGCGCGTCAAATCCCGCACAAGATAATCCCTGTAAGAATCGATATCCTTTACCACTACTTTCAAGAGAAAATCACCCTCACCCGATACATGGTAACACTCCAGAACCTGCGGCGAATTCCGTACGGCTTCCTTGAACTCACCCATGCTTCCTTCCCTGTGAAAGGTCAAAGAAACGAGCACGAACGCCACGAGCGATCGCCCGACCTTTGCAGGATTCAGGAGCGCTGCATAACCCTCGATCACACCCCGGTCTTCCAACTTGCGGATCCTGTCCAGAACGCTCGGGGCCGAAAGGCCCACATTCTTTGCAAGCCTTGTACTTGTCATCCTGCCGTTATCCTGCAGCAGTTCGAGGAGTCGAACATCTATTTCATCCAATTCTCGAACTTGGTTCATGCCTGGTAAAATTAGGCAGATTGTTAAATCTGTCAAATAAAAAAATATGAATCAATCGAATTACCTAAATTTATTAAGAAAGCATTGCTCATGCCGATCACTGAACCACCGCTGATTTTGCCTTGCAAACGTTCGCCATTGACCCGCTTATTAGCCTGGTCTAGTCTGTTATGAAAGGCCTTTTAGATGGTAAACCGGAGGCGTGCTTGTGAAAGATGCCTTTTTGAAATCGGAAATTCGTCGAATAGAAAAGGCCATCACACGAAAGTGGCGGCATCTCATGGAAGACGAGACTATTCACCTTACAGGATCCTTTGACGATGACTCTGTCCAGGTGGAACTGCTATTCAAGAACTCGGATGAGAGCCTGTACTATCCCATGCAGTGCAGGGTGGAAATGAATAAAGAGGGTATTGAGCCATATCAGGCCAAGGATCTCGCAATAGATTTCCTGGATTGGTACTTGGGAGAATACCTCGAATCAGGCAGGAAATCCCTTTTACATCTGGATTGGGCCGAGCATCGTTTCGGCGAGTATTCTATTTTTGCCCGCGGCGAGGTACGGAACAAGAGGCTCGACGAGTTGGCCGATGCCTTGCTCGAAGGCAGAATCGACGCCCGGGACCTGAACGAACTAACAGGTGAAAAGTCAAAAAAAAGTAAATCCGGGAAGCCTGGAAAAACATGAAACATGAAATTGGTCGGAGGGGGAATGATATGAAAAAAAATCCATACTTCTCACTGCTGTCAATTCTGCTTTTTTTCCTGTATTCGCTGTCTTCCATTGCAGGCGACAAGACCCGCATGCCAAAAGGCGAACATTCCAAATCCGGCGTCCCCATGCTGGAGATGGTTGTCAAGGATGTTATTGCACCGCCCGGCACCGGTGAATTCATTGTCTTGTTGCAGGAAAAATACGGGAAGCAGGTAGTGCCCATATCGATAGGTCCGACCGAGGGCCTTGTTATTTCAATGAGGCTGGCACGCCAGAAAGCGCCCAGGCCGCTTACCCATGACCTTTTGGACCTGGTAATGAAAACACTGGGCGCACACCTGGTCAAGGTCCATGTCGAGGATCTGCGGGACCAGGTTTTTCTGGGCAGAATATTCATCTCCAGAGGCAATAAAACTTATGATCTCGATGCCAGGCCAAGTGACGCCATTGCAATGGCCCTGGGTGCGGGCGTTCCGATATTCTGCAGCATAGACGTGATCAAGCAAACCGGCATCAACATGAAGGACCTCAACAAAACACTAGGGCCGCCTTTTCCTGCTCCCGGCCGACAAAAGGACCTCAAAGGAACAAACAAGGGAGAGTCGCTCTGACGCAGCTTGCCGAAAAGGAGAAAGTGCCAGTTGATATACCTCGACCACTCGATATGCACTGACAAGAGGGCGGCCCTGACCGTGGAATGGATATCCCCGAACAGCCGCAGCGGTTACTCCGCATCCACTGTGGCCGGCGCTTATACGAGACAAGAACACGGGCTCCTAGTGTCTGCAATCGTTCCCCCGCACGGCCAAACCGTCCTGCTTGCAGGAGTGGAAGAAAAGCTGGTACTGGAAAAAAGCGCTGCCCGGCTTTCGTGTCTTGCCGCAGACGAAGCGGAAAGGCATGACGTTATGAGATACCTGCAGAGTTTTGCCTGGGACAGAAGAAATATCACCTCCGAGTATCTCTTCGACGGCCTCAAGATAAAACGGGTCATTTCCGTGCTCCAAGGACTGGACGCAATAATCTTGTCTTACCAGGTATTGGAGATTCCGCCTCAATTAAGGAAACGGCCTATGCTGTTGGAGATATCGCCATGGCTGGCCTATACTCTCCTGAATGATCCGGAATTAGAACATCCGGAAAAACTGGACCTCAACGTATATATTATTGACGACAAGGTCAGGGTGGATCCCCGGCCGCCGCTGCCGCCAATCTTTTTTACCCACGAGGCGGAGGTCTTCGTGCCGGAACCGGGATACATGGATCACCTTCCCCTGCCGGCTGGCGTTTCTTCCGGGCCGATTCCGGAGGCAACCTTGGGCACACCCGGCACCTTCATATACCAGCTCTCGCAGGAAAGGCCGGTGTTCCTGGCTGTTTCTGCAACGGAACCCATTGAGGCGCCTCAGAGAGCCATTATCGTGCAAAGGCGGAAGCGTAATCCATACATTTTGAAATCCCGGCTGCCCGCCACTGGAAAGGGCCCCTTGACAAAGGCGTTGTTGGAGGCTTCCAAGGACTTCATCGTATCGGGAGAGAGGGGGCGGCGCTGGTTATCCGTAGGCTATCCTGGCGGCGGCATGGCATGGGACGATGCTTTGCTGGCCTTGCCCGGAATGCTGATTTTTTCCGGGCTGCACGATGTTGCGAGAGAGGTTCTGCTCTGTGCAGCCAGATCAATGTACAAGGGAAGGTTGCCGCACTGCCAGGCGGATGCTCCCCCCAAATTTCCCGATTCAGTCAAGGCAAACCTGGCGGCCACGCTGCGGTTCATCGATTCGTGCGAACTCTATCTGCGTAAATCCACAGATGTGAGAACCACGCGAAAGCAACTCTACCCGGCATGCAGGGATGCATTGGCCCACATCTTGAGCGGATCAGCGGGAACCAGGGTAGACCCTGAAGGTTTGCTGGAAAGCAGGGCTCCTTCCAATACGTTCAGTCGCCAGGCCGGCATTTCAGGAGATGGGTTGACTCTCGACCGGGCATTTCTGGTGAGCCACAATGCATTGTGGTTTCGAGCCCTGGTGGCTGTCCGTGACATGGCAACAGAATTCAATGATAAGGGAACGGCCCACGAGGCGTCGACATTGGTCGACAAGGTGTCGGCTTCATTTGTCCAAAGGTTCTGGAACAATGAACGAGGCTGCCTTTTCAGGGCCGTTTGTTGCAGCGTTCCCGACCCGACTCTTACCCCGCACCAGGTCCTGGCACTCACGGCCAGGCCCGCCCTCCTGGACAGGGAGAAGACCCTCTCGGTCCTGAGTGTGATCGAACGGGAATTGCTTACCCCACGTGGGCTGAGAACCCTGTCTCCGGCAGAGCCGGGTTACGCCGGTCTCGAGTGCCTGTTATACTCGAACTACCCGGATCTTCATTCAAGAGGTTCGGCGTACCCTTGGCTGCTCGGCCCTTTTGCCGAGGCCTACCTGTCTGCAAACGGGTTTTCAAAAGACGCGAAGCTACGAATATCGACCATGCTTTCAGAGTTCAATGCACACTTGAGGGAAGGCGCAATGGGACATATAGCCGAAAGATTCGATGGTGATGTCCCGCATGCACCCAGGGGGCTGCCGGCCTCTGCGGCCAGTGTGGGCGAACTATTGAGAATATGCTTGGAATTCTTGGACGGCTCGGTATAGAAGAACCCTCATGAATGAAGCTCTCTCGAAACACCATTTTCAGGTTCTTGTGCTCGGCCGGGGACCGGGGGCTGCGGCATGTGCTGCAATCCTGGCAAAATCGGGATTGCGCACCGGCTTGGCTCAAAGCAGACGGCATGCCTTCGGGGACATGGGAAAGTCCATGCCGGCCCGCCCTCTTTTCGCGCCCCAGGCAGACGGATATCCGGGATTAAGCAGGATACTTTACGAACTCGGACTCCAGCAGGAATATGCCGAAGCTCTTTTCGAGCCGGATCCAATCATGCAGTTCATCGGACCCGGTTTCAGGATAGACCTGAAACATTCGAGGGCCGCAACCATAGATGAACTGGAAAGAGAAATCCGGGGCGATTCATCAAAACTATACCAACGGTTGTTGCAGGCGGCCCAAGACACCTGCACATCTCTCGATACATTGCTTGATGCCACGAAGCCTTATCCGCCGCTGGGATTTTTCGAAAAATTGGCTGTCAAGAAAATAACCAGGGACACACCCTGGCACAAGGACCGAACCAGGCCTCTTGAAAATCCGCTCCGCCTATTTAAAGACGATTCCGTACTTAGGGCAATATCGTTATCTGTTCCGGCATTTTCAGGGGCCATGAATGCGGATTGCTCATTCGAGGCAGGTACATTGGCCAGGAGTCTGGGGTGGCTGTCCCGTGGAGTATATGATCTCGATGGCAAGGAAAAGAAACTGACATCCATGTTTACAGCCAAGCTGAAGAGTAAGGGAGGCACGATTCTCCATGGCAAGGTAAACCGGATCGAGATGAGCCGTGCCAGGCCGGCCATTGCCAGGTGTGACAACGGGGTTGAAATAAACTTCGATATACTCGTATTGGCGGATCACCCGGCATACCTTCAAAGAGTGCTCACAAGCACCAGCGCCAATCGCAGGCTATCCAAAATATTGGAGGGCTGTTCTGCAGGAACCTGGTTGGGCGGCACCAAGATGACGGTTGCCCTCGAATGTGTACCCGAGCCTCTTGCACAAAGGGCTTTCATCATCAATGATCCGTCAGTTCCACTGTGCGGTGGTAACATGATCCTGGTCGACATCAAAAGAGGCCAAAGGAAAGCAGGTTATGAAAAACACGGAAAGAAGACCAAGGATGACGTCGCCGAGTTGAATGCATTCGCGATTTTCTCTAAACAAAACACGCCTGAATCCCCGGCTTCCCTTGAGCAGATTGTTAGAGAAAGATTGAAGTTATTGTTTCCATTCCTGGACGAGCACCTGAAATCCTCGCAAGTAATCGAGCCCGGCGATTATGCATCACCGGCTCACCTTGAGGCCCTGTCACCAATGCAAACCATTCCATTCAAGCCGGTTATCCCGATTAAGGGCCCTTTCAATAACACGTTTTTCTTACATCCCTGGACGATTCCGGGCCTGGGCCTTGAATCGGAAATGCTTCTGGCTCTTAGGATAGCCCAAATTGTCCTTAAAAAACTCGGGAAATCCCCCAAACGATAATACTATTTGCCGGGCCGTAAGCATTACAGGCTGTTAGTTCGATCCCTTTGAGACCCTTTCAGAAAAACGGCCCGCCGGCCCCTGCGACCAAGCAGAGAAAAAGGAGCGAACAATCCATGGCTCAGCGGATCCAAACATGTTCCGAACCAAAATCAAGGCTGGGACCTTGTTATCTTTTACCGAAAAGCCTGTTTGCATTTCGGGCTGTGGCTTCTGCAATGTTCTCAACTCCGGTTGATCTAATCTCTGCAATCGCCCCGGCTACGTACACGACGTGCGCGGGCTCATTTGTTTTCCCGCGGTACGGCACGGGCGCAAGATACGGCGCATCTGTTTCGATCAACAGTGAGTCGAGGGGGGTCTTTTTGACCACTTCTTTCAGGTCATGGGCATTCTTGAAAGTCACGACACCGGTTACGCCTATATGAAACCCCATGTCCAAGATCTTTCGAGCCATACTGTAATCATAGGAAAAACAATGCACCACACCGCCAAGCTCGAATGCCTTTTCAGCCCTTAATATATCCAGGGTTTCCAATGCTGCATCCCTGCTGTGTATCACTACGGGCAGGCCGAGGTCACGCGCCAAGTCTAGCTGGTCTGCAAAGGCCGTTCTCTGAACCGGCCTCGGGCTATGGTCGTAGTGAAAATCCAGACCGATTTCTCCGACTGCAACAGGACCCGCTCCGGCGATCTCCATTAGTTCTTCAACCGCCCTTTTATCCAAAGAGGATGCCTCGTGTGGATGGATTCCGACACTGAACGACACCTTTGGTCCATATTTTTCAGCAATGGCCCGGGCAGACTTTGAACTTTGAAGATCTGTACCGATGGTTACGAACGCATCGACCTTTTCATTCGTTGCCCGCTCCAACACGCCTTCGATGTCCCCGGACAGGGGCTCGAAATCCAAGTGACAGTGTGAATCAAAATACATACCAAAGACCTGCCTTACCTGCATGCCTGTTGCGGATGAAAATAGTCCAAAATATTTTCAACGGTCACCCCTCAAGATATCCCAGGCATCCCTCCAAATATCGGGCGTTATCCTGGTCACGATTTCAGGGGGATAATTGCTCAAAAGATAATGCATGGGAGGTGGGAATTTTCTGCATGACATGGCTATAAGGGCAGGCCCGAGCCATTCGGCCATTATTTCAGCAACGGTTCTGCAAAGAGCCGTCCTGCACCTGATTCGGGCATTTTGGATCATCAGCCTGTCCTGAACCGGATCTTTGGCCCGGCTCTCGATCACACCGGCCCAACCTACAACCGCCTGGGCGTGTTGGGCGGCCTTTGGAACATGCCGTGCAGCGTGTGCAAGATCTCTTGCCAGTATAGCCATAAAACGAGATTCCTCTATCAGTTCATCGGGGCTATAACGAAGCTGCATCTTTCGGCTACCACCCTTAATTGGATAATAAGACGGACCCTCCGCACAGATATCAAGGGCTTCTGTTTTCTCGAAATTCTTCAGGCATCAATCCATCGTTTTCCGGGTCTTTCTTCGACCAAAAGACAAAGAACAGGATACCTGCAAGCACCATGAGAATGGAAATAAATTGTGCCTGTGTAAGCCCCATGTGGATTCCGAAAACATGCCTTGGATTTCTCCTGACAAACTCCACTGTGAAACGCAGAATTCCATGGATTATGAACCATTCGGCGAACAAACCTCCGGGTGTCCTGTGAGATTTTCTCCGCCACATAAGGTAGATAAAAGTAAGCAATGCAGCAGTCGCCTCCCAGACAGGGGTATTCAGCACGGGTACACTGGTCGGTGCGACTCCATGTGGAAAGGCCATGCAAAGAGGTGACGGAAGCAAGGTCTGGCATCCCGGCACACTGGCGCCTACACAACACGAGATGCCGTAACATCCATCACCAGCAAGAAAACATCCCATCCTGCCGAAGCCATAGCCAAGGGCCAATGCCGGCACAAGCGCATCAGCACCTAAAAATACCGGTATCTTGCTTCGCTTGAATACCCAAAATATCAACAACCAAGCCACGATGAACCCGCCGTACCATGTGAGCCCGGAGCCGGAAAACAATGTTCCGAGGGGATTCTTGATAAAGATGTCCGGCCGTTCCAGCGCATAGAAGATTTTGGCCCCGACTATACCGCCGATAATACCGGCCAAAAGCACATTTCCAGCCGCCTGCACGGGCATCTTTCGTCTTCTGAATTCCCTGGTAATCAGGAAATCGGCTACAAGAAATCCGAGTGCCATCATTACGCCGTACGAATCGATAGTAAACGTTCCAATCCTGAATAGAACCGGGTACATGTTTTTCTCCTTTACCAGCCGGAATAAGAGTATTGATCCGCAACCATCAAAAAGGCAAGCAGGTTTATTGACCCTTCATCGAATTATTCAGTGTTTTAAAACCAGACTCATCAATGAACCTCTCCATCCATGAAACCGCTTTCTGATTTTTTGCGCGCCATCCGTACGCCCTTGCAAGGTAGTAGAGTACGCCTGGTCTCCTTGCAACCAACCCTGGTTCGTGTTCAATCAGTTTTTCAAGGCTTTCAATGGCACCATCGAAGTCATCCGTAGCGTACTCAAGAAAGCCATGGAGATATTCCAGTTCCGGTGATGTATCACCGTCTTTTTTCAGGCCCTCTATTTCTTCCAGTGCCTCTTCGAATTTCTCCGATTCCACGTATTCTTTCAGAAGCGCCAGCCTGTCATATTCTATAGAACCGGGTTCGGGCCAATCCACGGCAGGTGCAAACCTGTCTTCTTTCAAAAACAACATGCTCATCAAGTCCGCACGGCCGGCTTCTTCCACATAATCGTATTTCAACGCCTCTCCAGCTACCTGGCCGGCTGCGACAAACCGGCCGTGCTTCAACAATGACATGGAAATCCGCGACAATTCTTTTGCCCGCTCCGGTTTGTTTGCCGGTATACCATCTACATATGACAGCAGGTCCTTTTCAAGAGAATCCCGGTAATATATCTCCAGTGCGAATTCTCTGTACCTTCCGTACTGAAGCATATCCCTTGGGGCGGAAAATTCTATAAGCATGTTATCATCCGTATTTTTCGGTCCCGGCCCCAGCAAGGCGGGAATTTCCCGGTCACCCAGGAGAAACAAGGAAAGTATGTCCTGCCGGTTCTTCACTTTTGCCCGTTCGAACATCTTCTTTATTTTCTTGTTCTCGAAAGCGCGCTGCATCGAGGCAAGATTCAATCTTATCGGAGAGTCGGAGCCTATCATTATGGCATCAGTGGATTCGGGTTCAGAGACAAAAAGCAGAACATATTTAAAACAGGATGCAAAGGTCCTGGCCACTATCTTTACGTTTTTGGGAGATAATTCATACATCTGCAACCACTGGCAAAACAGGCCGCCCGGCTTGAGCCTCTGTTTTGCAATGGTGAAATAATCCACGGTAAACAGATTGGATACGCCTGTTATCCACGGGTTGGATGGTTCGGACACAATCACGTCGAATCGCCTTGAAATAGAAGAAAACACATTTCTTCCGTCATCATACATTATTCTCAGCCTCGGGTCGCTTCTTGGGTGCCATGTATAGGATGCAAAAAATTCAGCAGCCTGTACTACCGCCTTTTCCAGTTCGATGGCCAAAACCGACTTCACGGGAAACTGCAAGGCCGCCCCTACGGTGGCTCCGCTTCCATAACCTACGACAGCGACATCCACGGGTTTTGGATGCAACAACAGCGGAATGGCGGACACCAGTATCTGGGTGGGCATATCTCCTGTACTGCTTGCATCTGTCTTGCCGTTTACCTTCAGTGCGAGAAATCCGCCCTCAAGTTTTTCAACCGTGACCGTGCAACTCGTGGAATGCTTGAAATACAAGATTTTCTTCGGAGGCGACCAATTTCGATGGCCATAGACCTCGTGTGCCAGGTAGACCCTGAAAAGACCGGCGGAAAGTTTGGCGGGATCCCATGACGGAGCTGCGACCACGGCAATGATACAGGCAACTGCTCCCAGGAAATGCGGCCATCTCCCTTGCATGGATTTCGCCAAATTTTTCCCGGACGTACCGGCTTCAGAGAAGGCCTGGGCTACAGCATCACCGGCGGCCAGTATAATGGCCAGGATCAAATCTATAATCAAGGCGACTGCAATCGTCCACTTGCCGCCCAGAAATGGAAGCATGAGGAACGCCGCCGAGAATGCGCCCAGAATAGAGCCCAGTGTATTCGCGGAATAGACCCTGCCGACCGAACTTCCTATTTGCCTGTCATCCAGCGCCGACAACCTGATAACCACGGGGAAGACCGCACCCATGCAAAAAGTCGGTATAAATATTACCAGGCATGTCAAACCAAACTCGCTGAACAGCAGGTTGGAAACATGAACCCTTCCACCCCGAACCAATTCGAGGACTGCAAAAGGCAGGCTGTCAAGGTACAACGAACCTGCAAAGGCGGAGATGCCGATGCCGAGGAATATTACCGCCAGGTATGTCACCGGTCTCTTCAGCCTGTCCACCCTGCGGGAGGTAAAATACAGGCTCCCTGTACCCAAACCCAGAATAAAGGCAAGCAAGATGAGGCTGAACGAATATACGGAAGAACCGAATGACAAGACAAGAGTCCTGGTCCATACAACCTGGTATACCATGGCGCTGAAACCGCCAAGAGCGAATGACATTACCACCATGCTGCGAAGCCATGACGGCAAATGTGCATCATTTTGGTACATTGCCTCTCTCTGAGGGTAAAGGAGTTCCTGTAGGTCGGCGTCGGGATCTTCCTTTTTTTTATCAAGCAGTCCTTTCAAGGCCATTACGGACATGACGGCACATATCGTCAAATCCATGGTTACGGTAAAATAGTTGCTTGCTTTGATTCCAAACACGGGCATGAGAAAGAAGCCGCCCAGAAGCACACCGGCGGCAGCACCCAGTGTATTGAGCGAATACAGGTACCCGACCTTTCTGCCTGCTTCCACCGCCCTTGATGTAACCTGTCTCGACAGCAGGGGCAGGGTTGCGCCCATCAGTGTAGTCGGAACCAGGAGGATCAACGAAGCAATAAAAAACCTCGCCAGGCTGAAGGTATAGAAAGATGCTGCAAACATGGACCAAACGGCCCGGTGAAGCACAGGGGCGGCTCCGAGCATTGCGGGAAACAACAGACCGTAAATACCTATCGCGCCCTCGGCCATGGCATAGGCCAACACAGGCCTCTCGATCCTGTCTGCCAGTTTGCCCCCGAGCCAACTTCCCAGTGCCATGCCGCCCATGAACACTGAAACCACTGTTGCGACTGCAATATGGCTTGCGCCGAAAACTGAGGTCGTCAGCATCCTGACCCATAGAATTTCAAAGGTGAGGGAAGTGACACCTGAAAGTAAGAAGCAAAAGGCTATTGCCGGATGAAACAAGCCCTGCCTCCGAGCAGGCGCCATCTATTTGACCGCCGCGATTACAAAAAGCGCCTGTTAGGCTGATAACAGGCCATCCTGTGTCCGGTCAAGGGGCACAATGGAAACCAAATTGATATAAAAAATAAAAATAACGTGTTTTCTTGACCGAATGCAGTAGCCTTGATTACTATCGAATTTGTATTAACATGTATCTCACCAGGGGATGGCTTTTGTTCTTGAGGAGATGAACAGTGGGTGAAGAAAAATACCTTGGACACATGCTGGTCGAGGCCGGGCTCATGGATGCATACCAGGTGAAAAGTGCGCTCGGCCGGCAAAAAAAATTCGGCGGGAGATTTGCCAGCAACGTGAAGGCTCTTGGTTTTTTGAAAGAACGTGAGCTTGCTATTTTTCTTTCGAGGCAGATCGGAGTTCCGGCCATCGACATCAGCCAAAGCGTAATAAAACTAAGCAATTTCGATCTTATTCCAAGGGAAGTAATGCAGTCCCACAACATTGCACCGGTGAGGTTGGAGGGAAACAGGCTCTTCCTTGCGATGGCGGAGCCCAAAGATATAGCAGTAATAGATGAAGTCCAATTTCTTACGGGCATGCGGGTGATCGAACACGTTGCACTGCTGGCTTCCATAATTGAACTTATCAATGACGCCTTTGCCATTAAAGCTTCTTCTACCAAGGGATTCTATTTCGGCGAAGACGTATCCGCCGATGTCCCCAAAGATCCCCTGGGATACCTGGAAATAGTAACCGGAGATTCTCCTATAAACCCGCCGGACAAGACAGCAGGAAAAGCCTCCACTTCCAATGTTTCGAACGATCAATTCATTCAAGCCCCGGGACCGACTTTTGAACTCGATGCATTGGAAGAAGACAAGCAATCGCAGCCCGGCATTTCCTTCGACGATCCCCTTCCCATGCTGGAGCCGGAGCCAACATCTGAAAATGCAAGTGTTCCAATGGCAGAACCTGTCGTGTCGATTGAAGACGGACAGGAGACAGGACGAGAAACCAATGAAGTTGCAGATGGCGTAAAAAAGGGAGGGGCGAAAATTCTGGTCGTGGACGACGAAGAAGATATTCTGCTCATGGTGCAGCGAGTTCTGGAGAAAAACGACTATACCGTCGTAACGGCATCCACGGGGACCGAAGCGCTCTTGAAGATCAGGGATGAGGCGCCTGACCTGATATTACTGGACGCCATGTTACCGGAAATACACGGTTTCGAAATCTGCCAGAAAGTTAAAGCAAGCAAGCGCTTCGCAAATACGCCGATAATCATAGTATCTGCAATATACAAAGGTTGGAGATTCAAACAGGATGTAAGCGAACTCTATGGAGCTGACGGCTATGTCGAAAAACCTTTCAAGTTGCCTGCTCTTTTGAAAGAGGTGGACAAGCTGCTGCATGCCAAGCATGAAAAAGAAGGAGATGACGACAGGGAGACACAGGACGTGACCGAGTCGGCCAAACGGGAATATGAAATAGGGCTCAAAGCCTACCAGGGTAAACATAACGACGAAGCACTTGAACACTTCACAAAGGCTGTCAAACTCTCGCCGTTCTCGTACAAGCTTCATTTCTATTTGGGCAACTTGTATACAAGGTCCGACAAACTCTATCAGGCGATAAACGAGTACGAAAAGGCTGTGGACTTATCTCCCAATTTTTTCCCGGCCCTGAAAAACCTGGCCCTCTTGTACCAGAAGATGGGTTTTCGCAACAAGGCACTCGAAATGTGGGAACGGTCCTTGAGGGCAGTTGAAGACGGGGACACCAAGAAAAAGATAAAGCAACAGATATTGACTCTTCTTTGAAGCTTTCGATCCAGAGCCTTCTTTTTTTTCCAGGGTTATTGCCAATGGTTTCTTAGTTTTTACCGGTATCGCGTCAAACAATAAGAACTTTAAGCGAGGCACTGCTGGAAGGTACTCCTGCAAAGGTGAAACAGCACCGAGACAAATGATAACAATGATGCGGTGTGGTTCAAGAGACGGATGATCCGGGAATCCATTGTATGCGGGCTGTTTTCCTGTAATTACCGGCTTTGGCTAATCAGCGCCGACAAGTCTCCCCTGAAGCTTGGGAATTACATTTACCTGTTCACGGAAAAAGGCAGGCTGACCTGGAATCCGGCCTTGGAGGGGAATTGCCATTTGCCGAGTTCGGCCCTGATGCAGGAGAGAAACTTTGGTGTATTTCCCTCGAGGTTGCCCAAAGATATACTTCCGGCTCGCCCTGCTGCGGTTATCGTAAAGTCGACAGTGAAATCACCCTCAAAATTAGAATTCCTCCTAACCTCGGCCCTGATACAGCGTTTCAAACCGACTTGGCTTTTCGCAATAATACGGTTGATTGCTTCCCTTGAAGCATGGTTGTCGGTAGTTGCGGAAAAATCTTCGACATGGTTTCCAAAGTTCGCCGTATTTTTAAATTTTTTATCCGGACCCTGCCTGGAGGTTGCATTATTGCTTGCCCGGGCAATGACCCTGTTCGCCGATTTTCTGTTTTTCTTTTGTCTAGTGGAAAAACCACCTTTCCTGGATTTGTAATTTTTCTTTTTTCGCACAATATCTTTGGCATGCCTCTTCGAATTTTTCCTGGCCCGTGATTTATGTTCTTTTAATGAATTCCTCCTTGTTGCTCTCCGGTTAAGGGCCTTTGTTACGGTATTGCCCGAGACAGCCCTGGTTTCACTCGATTCCGCAACCAAAGGTTTTTTTTCCTTGCCGGTATATTCAGAGGAAAACAGGTTGATTGCCACGAGGGTAAGTGATGTCATTACCGCTAAGGCTCCCAATGCTATGCCCCCGATCTTGAGGGCCTTGAGCAAGGCTTCCCGTTTCAGGGCCTTCTCTGCAGCCAACCTGGCCCTTTGGGCCTGCAACTTGGCCTTGGCCCTTGCCACTACGGGCCAAAATTCCTGTGAATCTCTTAAGAGCCTCCATTCGCCTTCATCCTCTGATATTTCCCAGTCTTCGGATAATTCACCTGTCTCGATCTTATTTGCCATGTCGCGGCCCGAAAACGGGCCGTAAACAATACCATCCTTTCTGAACAACCAATGTTCTTCCAAGTCGTCTTCCACAGATCTCTTGGCAACTACACGATCCTTGCCGCCGCCGATGGAGCGCCCGATTCCCACAGCACCGGGAAATGCGGACTCTTTCAGCACCGTGGCCGATGGAACTGAATTAGTGGTCTTGGGCGGTTCCAGTTTGGGCAAGGGTGCGGGCGGAGCAGGAACTTGGCCGGGAGGCCTCGAAATAATCCCGGTGCTTGGAATACGGGCGGACCATTCAAGAGGGCTCGGTCCGTTACTTTTGACCGGCGCCGGCGGTTCAGAGCGCTCTCCAGGTTGTTGTGATATTCTGTCGAGAGCCTGACTCGGCTCGAGAGCTGGAGGAGGCGCACCCACCGGCCTGGGTGGGGCAGGAGTTTCGATGCCTGGAGAAAAGACGTTCGTACGCAGCCTGCCGGCGGCCCAACCAAAGGGACTGGGGCCATGAGACAACCCAGGCATATTCGTTCGATTGGGCACAGGCATTCCAGCCGGTCTCACGGGTGCTTGCGTCGGCACTGCAATGGATGGCTTTCTTATTCTTGGTTCAGTATTCTCCGGAACGCCGACAGGTTTGTACTCGGGAATCGTATGTTCCGTTATGGTCTCGGATTCTTGAGTTGAAGCCTGAAAATGAGCTTCACCACTCCCGCTCTCGGTCTCACCCGGAGCTATGTGTTGTCCGAGATCGGCACCGCACCTGCCGCAGTACCTTCCTCCCTCGGGAACCTGAGCACCGCAATTAGGGCAATACATGAGGTCAACGTTCCAATTTCCAGCTTTTAAGCTAGCATCGGCCTTCAATTGCGGTCAACCGGAAAATGGATACCAGGATGTCATTCACGCAATCAACCGACAAGAAAACGGGAAGAAAAAGCAATGATAAGAAAAACTATGAAAAGGAGAGCAATAAAGAGAATAAGCGCTTTGTGTACTGCTGACAACTCTGTGGACAAGAATGTGGACAAACTTGCAACTAACCGTAAAGACCGGGCTCTAAGTGCCGATATTCTACATGTCCGAAAATATGGCTTTTCTGTGCAGGATGCCCTTGTTTACAGGCCTTCTAAAGTCTCTTTTCGGTCCAATACCTGTGGAAAACCCGATCATGCGCAATCGGCCGTATTCGCCCCAGGCCGGGATTGATCAAAAATACATGCCTGGGATACTGCCCACACAAGTCAAGCAGAGGAGCCGACATTATGCAGAATGGATTGTTGCTATGACCGACGAATGGTTACAGGTATTGGATTCCCTCAAAGAACTGGTGCCGGGTCATGCATTCGACTCGTACTTGAGGGACATAGTACCATCTGAATTGGGAGATTCAGGAAGACTGATCCTTAATGTGCCGGACAGGTTCACTGTTGACAGGATAGAGCGGTCGTTCGCCCCATTGATAGAGACTGAATTCGAAAAAATCGTTGGAAAACCCATAAAGGTGGCCTTTAACATAGACGAAACCCTGAAGAGGAACAATTCTTCGCAGGAAGAGCTGCCCGAAATAACCGAAGAGTCTTTGCCCAAAACCAGGCCGGGACCGGTAGGGGTCAACCCTGATTACACCTTTGATAATTTCGTAGTAGGCCCATGCAACCAGGTTGCCAGTGCTGCCGCCATGGCCCTGGCGGAAAGAAACGGCGGTCTTCTGAATCCCTTGTTTCTGTTCGGAGCCACCGGGCTTGGAAAAAGTCACCTGGCTTGCGCCATTGCCCATCATGTCAATTCATCACACAAAAGAAAAAACAAGGTGATGTACATTTCCGCCGAGAGATTCGTCAACGAGATGGTGACCTCTCTCAGGCAAAACAGGATATACGAATTCAAAGACAAGTTCAGAAAGAGCTGTGACCTGTTGATAGTTGACGACGTGCAGTTTCTTACAGGCAAGGTCATGACCCAGGGAGAGTTGTTCCATACTCTGGATGAGCTTCAATCCGCGGGCAAACAAGTAGTCCTGGTCAGTGACGTGCCACCCAGGGAGATACCCGACCTGGATGAAAGATTAAGGTCCAGACTCGGCTCGGGCCTAGTGGTCGATCTCAAGCCGCCGGGCAGGGAAACCAGGAAAGCCATACTACGCCACAAAGCCCACAGGGAGGGACTTGACGTACCAGAAGAAATAATAGATTACATCGCATCCCTGGTTGCAACCAATGTAAGAGACTTGGAGGGCGCCCTGGTGAGGGTGGTCTCGACGGCTTCTTTCAGTAATAGGAAACTATCATTGAAGCTAGCCGAAGATGTCCTCCGGGATGTTGTGCCGGCCGCGCTGTCCGTATCGATGAACGCGATAACCGCGCTTGTTTGCAGGTACTACCAGTTGAAACCTCAGGTCTTGCTCGGCAAGAGCCGAAAACGTAATGCAGTACTTGCAAGACAGGTTGCCATGTACCTCTCCAGGCGGTTCAGCGATGCATCGCTGAATGAAATCGGGCAGGAATTCAACCGTGATCATTCAACAGTCCTGCATTCGATTCAAACCATCAATAAAAAGATACAGGAAAATGCGGCATTTTACCGGCAGATCGAATTCCTGGCGTCCAAGATCGGCTAGGGTTCTGGAGCCGTTGCCAATAATGTTTTCTATATATAAGCCGGCTTCCGAAGCAAATTATTCGAACATCTGGTTTGTGGCTTGCGTTATCCTGCATATTGTGGAAAATTATTAGACACTTTTTAAGGAGGGGAACCATGCGTTGGAATTATTCATGCCCGAAATGCAAAGCAATGCTGAACCCTGATGAAACCATTATCCTCATAGGCAGGCTTGAAAAAGTAAAGTGCCTGATGGGATTTCATCCGGAACCTGGGAACTACAAGATCTTTGTTCCGCCGGGGATAACCGTGAATCAAGGAGACATCTGGAATTTTTCGTGCCCGGTTTGCGGGCAGGATCTCACCGCCGAGCAGGACGAGAAATTATGTGCCCTGAATACAAATATAGAGGAGGAAACTCATTTGGTTCTTTTCTCCAGGGTAGCGGGTGAAAAGGCGACTTTCATCGTCGGCAAGACCGGTCTGAAAGAAAGGCATGGTGAACACGTCGAAAGCTATCTGCCAAGGTTGATACAGATGAAGTATCTTCTCTAGGCCGGTTTTTAAGGCCTGTACTTGTCTTGTGGGCATAGGATTATAAAAAATATTTTTTAAGACCTTGTCCTTGGTTTTTTATAAGAGCATCCATAATTTTTTTATATGTGTTTTTCAATTTTCCAACCTGTTTGCACCCTGAATTATTTTTGAGTAGACTGGTATCATGAAAATTCAGATGTGCACCAGAGGCTGATTATGATTTTACTTATCTATTTCCGGCTATCCGAAATAACGGCCAAGGCATTGCTCCTTTTGCTTACCGGAGCACTGATCTCATGCTCCGGCTCGGTGGCCGATAATAACAATGATACTTCCCAAAAGATCCCGTGTTCAAGGAACAGTGACTGCCCGCCGAATTGGACATGCATGTTCGACTGGTGCGTCAAGGGCGGCAGTGATAGTGATTCGGATACTGACACGGATTTGGATACCGACACTGATATTGACACCGACACTGACACCGACACTGACACTGATACTGATACAGGCGCTTCATATGGCGGCTCGTGCCGTAGAAACGGAGACTGTGCTTCAGAGAAATGCCTGGTCTTGAAAGATCTTGCTGTCAGCAACTGCACCAAGAATTGTGCATCCAACCAGGATTGTTCCAAGATGAGCGGATGGACATGCGAGAAATTGTACGGCGAGTTGGTGTGTGCTCCATTGCATGGGGGAGACACGGACGCGGATACGGATACGGACACGGACATGGATGCCGACACGGACACGGATGCCGATACGGACACTGACACAGACACGGATACCGACACGGATACGGATACCGGCACGGATACTTGTCCTGAAAAACCTACCATAGCCGGCGGTGTTACTGTGTACGAGTTGATCTTCCCGGATATGCTCTCCAGTTACAATCGAGGGAATGCCTTTGCCTTCTTCGGGCAGGTGAAAACCGGCAATGGCAACGAAGTCCAGCCTGATTGGAAAAACGACAAATGTGCAGCATACGTCGGTCAGGACCTAAGCACCTCTTACGAGCCAAAAGCCAGTCTCGACGCAGGCAAAATAACAGTAACGGGCACCAAGGCCAGGACAACGCTTACAAGGGATGCTTTTGACAAGACATACTCGAGTTCGCTGAATAAAGACAACAAAGACATCTTTGACAGCAACAGGACAATCATGGTCCAGGCCGAAGGAGGCGGGGACATCGGTCCATTCAACTTGGAAGTCAATTCACCTTCCTCTGTGACCGTCACATCACCCAGCAGCGGTTCAACTATCAGCAAATCCTATGATCTTACGATCAAGTGGGTTCCATCCGGCACAGGAGGAATCAGTGTTCTTGTTTCGGCTGTGGTCAAGGAGGGAGATACCATCAAGGAGGCCACCAGTATCGTTTGCGGAGCAAAAGACCAGGATGGATCGGTAATAATCCCCAAGGAAGCCCTTTCGTTGTTGCCTTCAAAAGCCAGTACCGGCGGTTTCTCTGTGACGAGGGCCAATGCAGCCGGTGAAACCATGTGCGAAATTGGGGTGGGCTTGACCGTTAGTACGACTTTCGGCGGGTATTTTAATATTACTCCCTAAGACAAGCTTGGACCTGCGGTACTTTATTCGGTAATAATTAAAAACCTCTAAAACCTCGATCGATGATTCATGGAACAATATGAGCTGTTGGAGGGCATCCCGATTAGAGCTGAAATGCACCAACACTTGACCGGTGCTCCTTATTTCCGGAGAATTATCCAATGGAGTATTTGACTCGAAGAATCACCCGGTGGATATATGAACTGCAAGGAGAAGATTGGAATGAGCCTTAAAAATAAAAACATGGAATCCTATTTTCCTGTTTCGCTTTCAACTATTTTCTTACTGACTTGTATCCAGGTTTTCGCCGCCGGTTGCAGCACGGGTGGGAGTTCAAATGACCTCTGCTTGGACAAGGATTGCGGCGATTACGGTGAGTGCGTGGTTACAGGGGGCCGTGCCTCCTGTCTCTGTGTAGCCGGTTATATCGAAGACCAGGGCAAGTGCATCAAGAATCCTTGTTCTTCATCTCCATGTGCTCACGGCACATGCACGCCGGACGGCAAGAATGCATTGTGCAAATGCGAGCCCGGGTACTCGGGGGCATTGTGTGACCAATGCGGCCCCGGTTACCACGTGCAAGGACTCACCTGCGTGCCGGGATCGCCTTGCAGGGACGATCCCTGTGTATACGGGAGATGCAGAAACGTGGGAGGAGTTCCAATCTGCGAGTGCTTTACCGGTTATTCAGGAGACCTGTGTGATAGATGTGCATCAGGCTATCACACAGAAAACCTCAAGTGTGTATCCGATACAGCCTGTGATCCCGATCCCTGCGTGCATGGTTTGTGTATCGAACAGGAAGGAAGTGCAAGCTGCAAGTGTGATCCCGGATACTCGGGAGATTACTGTAACCAGTGCGCAAACGGTTACCACGAAGAAGATCTCTTATGCGTTCCGGATATGGGTGGACCATGTGATCCCAACCCCTGCAAGGAACAAAACAAGACGAGATGCAAAGAACAAGGCCAAGGTGGCTTTGTTTGCTTGTGCGATCCCGGGTTCCACGAGGAAAATGGAACCTGTGTGGAAGATACGGAGTGTTCGCCCAACCCGTGTGATGAAGTCAACAAGACCGTATGCAAGGAGGATGGAAAGGGAGGCTTCGTATGCAACTGCGATGCGGGATACCATGAGGACAACAATGATTGTGTTCAAGACACCGTCTGTTCGCCCAACCCGTGCAACGAAGTCAACAAGACCGTGTGTAAGGAGGATGGGAAGGGAGGTTTCGTATGTAACTGCGATGCGGGATACCATGAAGACAACAATAATTGCGTTCAGGACACTGTTTGTAATCCGGGCACGACTTGTTCGGGGCATGGCACCTGCACCGGAAACGGTCTTGAATGTTCCTGCAACTCGGGATTTACAGGCGAACATTGCAATACATGCGATGCAGGATACCACGAAAAGAACGGAACGTGTCTTGCGGACACACCTTGCGATCCCAATCCGTGTAAGATTGTTCACAAGACATCATGCCAGGAGGTTTCGGGGAAGGCGGAATGCGACTGTGACCCGGGTTATCAGGATGAAGACCATGACGGCGCCTGTAAACCGGACTGTGAAAACGCCGGCCTGAATTGCGGAGACCACGGACACTGTGAAATATTGCTTGGAACGGCCTCTTGTACCTGTGACACCGGTTACACCGGTACTACCTGTTCCGGATGCGATCAGGGTTTCCAGGACAATGACAACAATCAAACATGCATGCCGGATTGCGAACATGCAGGGCTGGATTGCAGGGGCGGATCATGTGACGACAGTTCAGGCATTGCCGCCTGTGCAGGCCAAAGGTCATGCAAGACAGTAGTAAGTTATGATCCGGCGGGCGAGAAGGTTTCATCGATATACATTCGTGGAGAATTCAACGGATGGTCGTTGGATAATCCGTTGGTCCTTCAGCCGGACGGCATATTCAAGGTCGAACTCGATCTTCAACCCGGAGACTATGGTTACAAATTCTATGACCAAGGCAATGATCGCTGGTTCGAAGATCCGGCAAATCCATATTTCAAATGGGTCGATGGAAATCAAAACTCAAGACTCAGGGTGCCTGATTGCAGCCTTCCAATGCTCCAGTTGGTTTCCGCACCAGTTGTCCAGGGAGGAAACATCAGTTTCAAGGTTCATTATCTGGATGGCTCCAAAGGGGCCGGGCTGGATGCGTCCAGGGTTACGGCCCGGAGAAACGGCGTGGATCTTGGCTTGTCCTTCGATCCGCAAAGCATGGAGTTGTCCGTGAACGACAAAGGCCTGGCTCCCGGCAAATACAGCTATACGTTCAAGGCGTTCGACAAGGCTTCCAGACCTACGCAACTTCTTTTCGTACCTTTGTGGGTGGAACAAGAACATTTTTCATGGCAGGATGCCATCATGTATTTTGTACTGACCGACCGGTTCAAGGATGGGGATCCATCCAATGACAATCCCACTCCCGGAGTGGATCAAAAGGCCAACTGGCAGGGAGGGGACTTCAAGGGAATACTGGAGGAGATCGAAGACGGATATTTCGACGGCCTGGGAGTCAATACCTTGTGGATATCGTCTGTAATCCAGAACACCGGCAACTCAGGCCTGGGTAGTGACGGCCACTTGTACTCGGGCTACCATTCATATTGGCCCATAGCCACGGGCTGGAGGGATGACAACCCGCTGCCCGGGGTAAAGCCCATAGACCCGCATTTCGGAGACCTCAATCTCCTGAAGCAGCTCGTCCAGACTGCTCACGAGCATGGAATAAGGATAATCGTGGACTTTGTGGCCAATCACGTGCACCAGGACAGTCCCCTTTGGCTCGAACATAAGGATGACGATCCTCCATGGTTTCACGACCTGTATGTATGTGGCTGGGATCAGCCCATCAATTGCTGGTTCGCTCCCTACCTTCCCGACTTTGATTACAAGAACCTGGATGTATTGAAAACCGTCGTGGAACACGCGATTTGGCTTGCTCAACAAACTAATATCGACGGCTTCAGGTTGGATGCCGTAAAGCACATGATACATGATTTTTCCTTTGCGCTTAGGGCCAGGATCCAAGAGAGTGTAGCTACCACAGCCACACGATTCTACATGGTGGGAGAAACATTCACAGGAGAAGACGGCGCTGGTTTGATCAAAGAATACGTAAGGCCCGAAGAGTTGGATGGTCAATTCGATTTTCCCTTGTACTGGCAGGTAGTCAAGACTTTCTTGAGAGAAGAACAGGATTTTCGCGGTCTGGAGTCCATGCTCGAGTGGGACCAGGGGTACTATGGATCGTGGGCGATCATGTCCAACTTCATGGGCAACCATGATGTTCCAAGGGCGCTTTCCCATGCAGCCGGCCAGATTGCCGACATGTGGGGGAACGGCGCAAAAGAACAGGGCTGGAGTAATCCGCCCGGACTGCCGCAGGGAGATTTGGCTTTTAAGCGTCTTTGTTCAGCCTGGACGTTTCTTATGAGCATTCCGGGTATTCCCTTGATATATTACGGTGACGAGATCGGCATGCCTGGAGCGGGTGACCCGGATAACAGGAGACCAATGATATTCGGAGACCAACTGGATCCGAGACAAAAGGCCACGCTTGACCATGTTGAAAAACTGACTGCGGCAAGGGCTGCACATCCTGCTTTGAGGTACGGTGTCAGACAACAACTCTACATGTCCGGTGACGGTCTGATTTGGTCTTACGGGCTGTCCCATGGAAATGATTGGGCCATAGTCGCATTCAATCGCACGGACAAGGATCAAACAATAGATATTCCTGTCTCCGACATGGATATTTCAGGCGGCACAAGGCTGAAAGATGTAATAAGCGGGAACGTTTCAACAGTATCATCGGGTAAATTATCCATAAACCTTGCATCAAGGGAGAGCGCTCTCTTGGTCCTGGAGTAGTACTATGTCTTTTGAAAAAAACAGGCATGTATCTTTTTCTCCGTTTCATCTATTACCTGCATTGTTACTTGTCTCCCTGGCAGCCTTGATTTTGTCCTCCGGTTGCAGTCCATCCAAAACCGGTGATCTTTGCAGAGACGTGGATTGTTCCCTGCATGGCGTATGCAAGGTAAGAGGCAACCTGGCTGTATGCGATTGCCAGCAAGGATATGTCGCAAGGGGCCTTACGTGTATTAAGGATCGTTGCAGTGAAATGGACTGTGGTAACGGCATGTGTTCCCAGGACGCGGACAGTGCCTGGTGTGACTGCAAGGCCGGCTGGCAAGGGGACCGTTGCGATACATGTGCTGCAGGCTACCACGAAGACGGTTCTGAATGCGTTCCGGACAAGCCGTGCTCCCGGGATCCATGCATACACGGTAAATGCAGGGTTACCGGACAAGGTAAGGAGACCTGTGACTGTGACAAGGGTTATTCAGGGAACATCTGTGAAAAATGTGCAGATGGGTACAAACCAAGCGGGCTTACATGCGTGCCTGATTCAGGTGATGCAGATACCGACACCGACACAGACACCGATATTGACACCGACACAGACACAGACACAGACACCGATACAGACATTGACACAGATACCGACACTGATACGGATACCGACACAGACACTGACACCGACACAGACACTGACACCGACACTGACACTGACACCGACACAGACATTGATACAGACACCGACACAGACACTGACACCGACACTGACATTGACACCGATATTGACACCGACACCGACATTGACACCGATACAGACATTGACACAGATACCGACACCGACACGGATACCGACACCGATACGGATATCGACACTGACACTGACACCGATACGGATACCGACACTGGTTCGAATGCCTGCCCTTACGGCTATTCCGGATTCCCAAAATGCAACCAATGTGATGCCGGTTTTCATGAGCAAGGCATGGTTTGCATACCGGACTGCACATTTTCAGGATCCGCCTGTGACAAGGCAAAGCAATCAGCCACGGCCCTTGTTTCGGCCAATGGCCATGGTGCAATCGTGTACGACATACCATCCAGAAAGGCTACTGTGCTTTATGAACATCCTTATAGAAACTGGGACAAGGATGTATGGACGAGAGACATCCTATATGACACGTACTTGGGTATTCGAACTCCTTCGATACATACCTGGCTCAATGAGATAGAACCAAAGGGAGTGGAATACTTCGACCAGACAGGCATCATTCATACTGTTCACACAGCGGGCGGCTTCAGAATCGATAGTTACATCTATGCACCCTGGGAGATAGGCAGGCCGGCACTTGTAATTATTGGCAAGGTGAGTAACATTTCTGATACCGAATCCAAGGTTTCACTGTATACGATACACAATTATCACCTGGGTTACACCTCGGACCAGGACCATGTAAATCCGGATGCAAGGGATGAGGAAATAAAATACCTGGCCGAAGAAAACGCCTATGTTGAAACCGGGCCGGGCGGCGCCATTGTACACAAGGCTCTTGGAAAACCGGATCACTTTGGATGCACGCCCGACAACCCGTGGCAGGCGCTGAATCAAGGTCTGGACCTTGCAGATACAAGTGAAAGCGGGAAAGGCTATGATCGGGTACCCGGTTTCCAGAAGGATTTCGACCTTTCTCCGGGCCAATCCGGTTATTTCGGTGTTGTGTCCGTATTTGACAATTTCGGCGACGAGGCCACGCTGCTTTCAGATGTAAAAAAGGCCTATGCAGCAATGGACGCAGAAACTACGCTCAACAAGGCCATTGGCAATTGGAGGGCTTGGCGATCCGAACCTCCCTTGGGACTTTCCAAGGCCGAACTGTTCACATTCAGGCAGTCCGAGGCCATACTGAGACAAGGGCAGGTTTGGGAGCCCAATGATGAAAACCAAAATCCCAGGGGCCAGGTTGTTGCGTCCCTTCCGCCGGGAAAGTGGAACATCTGCTGGGTGCGGGATATGTCCTATGCACTCGTGGCCTTTTCAAGGGTGGGCCATCTCGACGAGGCAAAAGCAGGTCTTGATTTCGTTTTTACGGCTGATTCCGGACTGTACCAAAACCAATATGTAAAGGTTCCGTACAAGGTGTCTGTAACACGTTATTTCGGCCGTGGAAAGGAAGAGACAGACTTCAACCAGGACGGTCCGAATATCGAGTTCGACGGTTTCGGCCTGTTCTTATGGGCACTGGGTGAATATTACAGGGCATCATCCGATACTACCTTGGTTGCTGCCAGGTGGAACACGATCAAGAACGAAATAGCAGGAGCCCTGCTGGCCTTGTTGGACCAGGACACCGGTCTCATCAGTCCTGATTCTTCGATTTGGGAGGTACACTGGAATGGCAACCAAAAGAGGTTTGTCTACACGTCATCGGCCGCTGCGCGAGGTCTTTGCGAGGCATCCAAACTTGCGGTCGCAATGAAAGACGACCAGGCATCCAATGGTTTTGAAAACGCCGCCGTGTCCATAAAACAGGCCATATCGTCTGTGTGCACGGATAAAAACTCGACCCTGGCAAGTTCGTACGAACAGTTGCAGCAGGGTTCCGGTTACCTGGACATGGCTGTCGTGGAGGCCATGAACTGGATGTTGTTCGACCCCGCGGGAACTGTCGTAACATCCACGTTGAATGCACTCGAACAGGACCTTAAGGTCGACAGTAAAATGGGATTCTTCAGGAGAAACGCTCCCGGTTCCGATTGGTACGATGCTCAAGAATGGGCATTCCTGGATTTGAGAACATCTTCTGTTTACAGGCATGCAGGAAAAAGCGAGCCGGCTGACGCCCTTCTCGACTGGACGACCGCACAGGCGATAAAGAATTATGGAATGATAGCAGAGTTGTACAATCCCGACAGCAGTGAGTACGAAGGAGAAGTCCCAATGGTGGGCTTTGGGGCCGGTGCTTATATAATGGCGTTGCTTGATCGAGTATACGGTCCTGCAGTGTCGCCGGATTGTGGTTTCTTCGGTAAATGACAAAAATGGGCAGGCATTCCATTACACCCGCGCCTCGTTCGCTCCGGGGCTTATTTCCAGCAGCTATTGTTATTGTTTTCTGCCCATCTCTCCTCTTTCCTGGATGCATGGAAGGCTCTACATCGGGCATTACCGGTACAATGCATTCGAGAACGGATTGCTCGTTCATTGCCATGTTCGAGCCCACCGGACCTGTTTCGGATATCGAGGTCGTGGGAGACTTCAACGGTTGGGTCAAAGGATCGGATTACATGCATGATAACAACAATGACGGTGTATACTGGGCCGAACTCAAAGCACCCAAGGGTTGGCATCAATACAGGATACTGGTTGACGGCGAGACATTTCAGGATCCCTTCAATCCCCTTACCCTGTTCGACGAAGCAGGAAGAGAGAACTCCGCCTTTTATATCCCTGACTGTTCCAGGCCCAAGCTTTCGCCGTACAGTCTCGACGTGAGCCGGGATGGTTCGGTTACGGCACGGGTGCTTTTCGAACAGGGCGCCAAAGGAACAGGGCCGGACAGGGCCGGCACTTTTGCAATTTTGGACAATGATTTCGAACTCGAACCGGATGTCGATAACAACGGTACGATATCGATCGAGACTTCGGATCTGCCCCCGGGAAAGCACATTATTCGAATCAATGCCGTGGATGAGGCGGGAAAAAAGGCAGATCCCCTTGCCTTGCGGTTCTGGGTGGAAGACAGGAAATTCGACTGGAGAGATGCAATCATATACCAGGTGATGATAGACAGGTTTCGAAAGGCAGACGGCGCTTTGGATTCATCTTCTTCCATCTCATTCTTTCATGGTGGTGACCTGGATGGAGTGCGGCAGGCTCTGGAGGATGGATACTTCACAAGCCTCGGAGTGAATGTAATCTGGCTCTCACCTGTGTACGAAAACCCTGAAGGAACATTTACAGGCAGGGACGGCTATCCTTCACAGGCATATCATGGGTATTGGCCCAGTCAGCCGAGGTCGGTGGAAGAACGTTTCGGCGGTGACGAGGCATTGGCAAGACTGGTCCGGGCTGCACATGAAAGAGGTATCAGGATCATGGCGGACCTGGTTTTGAACCACGTAGAAAAAGAACATCCGTATTTCAGGAATTATGGGGGGGCCGGCTGGTTCAACCACCCTGATGGTGATTGCATTTGCGGCTCAACCTGTCCCTGGTCCACGAGCATCGAGACCTGCTGGTTCGATCCGTTTCTCCCGGATCTGAACTGGAAGAACACACACGTCGTGGAGCAATTGATTTCAGATGCCGAGTACTGGGCCGGCCATTTCGACTTGGACGGTTTCAGGCTGGATGCAGTTCCAATGATGCCCAGGCTGGCCACCAGGCATCTCGCAAAGGCCATGGAGAAAGGACCCGGGGTGTCCGGTTTGAAGTTTTTCCTGTTGGGAGAGACCTACACCATGAAGCAGGGACAGATGCAGATTCAATATTATCTGGGCCCGCACGGACTTTCAGGACAATTCGATTTCCCTGTTATGTGGGCATTGAGAGATGCCCTTGCTGGGCGTTCCACCATGGCCGACCTTGACGATGAGATTAAAGCCGGCGAAGATGCCTGGAAAGGTTCCGGGGCCGTTATGGGCATGATCCTCGGAAATCACGATGTGGCTAGGTTCATTTCAGATATAAACAATGACAATATTCATGACCCAAGAAACAATCCGCCGGCCAGGCCTCAAACCAAGAAACCATATGAATTGATGAAAATGGCGTGGACCTTCCTGTTCACAATGCCAGGCATGCCCGTAATATACTATGGAGATGAATTCGGCATGCCAGGCGCCACAGACCCGGACAACCGCAGAAACATGAGGTTTCAAAACGATTTGAGTCAAAATGAAAAGGCCTTGCTGGACTATGTTAGAAAACTGGCAAAGGCACGAACCTGTTCCGATGCACTGAGAAGGGGTGAACGGACAACACTGGAGGCAAGACCTCTTATCTATGTGTACGCAAGAGATTGCGGAAACGGTTACCCTGCCGTGGTTGCATTCAACTCGGCTATTGAACAACGTACCATCAAGATAAATCTGCCTGAAAACATCAAGGTCGCGGCAGGCGCTGAATTCAAAGATATTCTTTCAGGAAAAGCCTGGGGCCGGGCCGGGGAACTTGAAATCGACATCGGGCCCAGATCTTCAGTTTTGTTGCTTTCCGGCCCCAAATGCAATTCGAGGTGAAACATGAGTCGTTCAATTATAGACTCGGCCAAACGGATGACGCGAACCGTAGAAATATTGGTGGTCCTGATATTCCTGGTTGCAGGGGCCATGCCATCATGCGGCGATCTCCATACATCGGTCGATCAGGAGGAATATCAAAATCACGAAGAGCCGAAGCCTGAAGACCAGTGGAGGCCGAAGGAAAAACCGTCCAATGATTGCAGTTACGGGTACGGCGAAGAATGCCCCGAACCCGCGGTGGATTGCGGCAAGGCTCCGTGCATCCACGGCATTTGCGTAGACGGTGAAAAAGGCGCTGAAGATTATTGCCTGTGTGACACAGGATATGCAGGGCTTCTATGCGACACATGCGCAAAAGGATTCAAGCCAAAGGACCTCGAATGTGTGCCTGATTCGCCATGCGCCGGCGGCCCGTGCGTCTTTGGAACTTGCAGGGAAAAGGACAATGGTTTTTGGTGTGACTGTTACACGGGTTATACGGGTAGACTTTGTGACACTTGTGCCGATGGATACCATTCTGCCGGCATGCAATGCGTGCCGGATTGATTCTATATTGTTAATCCTGATCACGATTGACTGGGACACGTTCACCTAATAGACTCACTGCAACCTGGAGGAAAATTGGAGAGTAAATCCGTTCGCAATTTTTTGGTTTGCTTACTGGCCGTTTATCTCTATTCTCCTTCCGTGCCGGCACAAGGCCATGTAATCAGGAAAGACCAGAATACGAGCCCCGTATTGTTGCAACCGAAAAAGCAGGAAGCAAAGAAACAGAAAGATTCGAGGCACTTGAAACTGAAAATAGAAGAGGGATTCCAGTTCGGTTCGTACGGCAGGGTCTCAGTTGGTTCGGACATGGAGGGAGGCACGGGAAGGCAGGTAAGGGTGATAGCACACCCTCCGAGATTGCTGGAAGCGCCCTATGCAGAGATAGACCTCTCCTATACCCAGAAGGTATCGGATACAGGTGCATGTTTTCATACCCAGACGACGCTTGCACTGGGTGAGAAGCTCTTTCATTTCACCGGTGATTTCACTTCGGACATTGCAGTTCGAAACCTGTACCTCGAAACCAGGGACGCACTTGCCAAGGGCCTTGATATCTGGGCCGGCTCCAGGATGTATCGTGGTGACGACGTGTACCTCCTCGATTTCTGGCCCCTGGACGAACAGAATACGGTCGGCGGCGGGCTTGTCTATTCATTCGGCGAAAGCAACGTGCGATTGCACGTGGGATTCAACCGGCTTAACGACAAGTTCCAGACACAGACAATCGTTGTTCCCGGAGAGAAAACAGGGACCAAGCAGGTTCTTTTCATGGACCGCCAGAGGACTGTATTGACCTTGCGTGGAGAGCATCATTTCGAACTTCTTCCGAACCTGAAACTCAAGGCAGTGCTGTACGCAGAAGGACATACCTTGCCGTCGGGAGTGTACAAGACTCCCGACCGGGACGAGGAAAGACTTCCTGCGGACGCAGGCTGGCTTGCCGGGGCTGAGGCGGGCCTGTACCAACCGGGCACGAGCAACCATCTAAATCTTTTCGCCAGGTACGCGTCCGGCCTGGCCGCGTACGACGAGCTGGCCGTCCCTTTCGGCCTGGACAGGAACAAGAAGACATCAGGCGCCAAGGAGGTTCTGCTTGCTCTCTCGGGCAATTACGAGCCTGCATCGGCAGCAGGTATGCTGCTCGGCGCTTACCTTAGATATTTCGTGGATGCCGACCCGAACGTATACGACCGCGACGATGCTTGGGAACTCGGGCTCGCTTTCAGGCCTGCATGGTTTGTAACCGAACACTTTCAGCTCTTGGGAGAGGTCAACATGCAGTACCTGAGGCCCAACGGCCTGAACCCGGAAAGCCTGGAACAAGACAAACCTCTTGTGGTCGAGACGGCAATAATGCCGTCCTTATCCCTTGGCAAGGGAAGTTATTCAAGACCCCAGTTGAGGCTGATATACGCCCTTACATGGCTCAATGACGCTGCTCTTCGTACCTTTGCCCCCCAAGATCCCTTGCGAAAGAGGTCATTGAGGCAATTTTTCGGACTCAGCGTGGAATGGTGGTTCCACAGCTCGAGGTACCATTAGCAAACAAGGGAGCGCTCGAATGTTCTATAAAAAGGCAGGTGATGATTTCGGGACAGGGTCCGGGGCGGGATCATATATCAACAGGATCGAGTACCTGTTGATTGCCGTAATGGGGCTGTATTTCCCGGCGTGCGTTTCCCCGCCCCCTGCCTTCGGGAATCTCACGGACAATGTAAAGGATTGGCGGGATGAGATAATCTACCAGGTGATGATTGATAGGTTTGCCGACAGTGATTCTTCGAACGATTACAACGTGAACCTGTCCGATCCATCAGCTTACCATGGCGGTGACTGGAAGGGATTGATCAGCAAACTGGACTATCTTCAAACATTGGGGATAACCGCGATTTGGATATCACCGGTTGTAAGGAACGTAGAGGAAGACGCCGGCTTTTCAAGCTACCACGGGTACTGGGCACAAGATCTTACGAGGACGAATCCCCACTTCGGCGATATATCCGCGCTGAAGGAACTCGTGGATGACGCCCATGCAAGGGGCATCAAGGTAATACTCGATATCGTGACCAACCACGTTGGACAAGTCTTCTTCTACGACATCAACAAGAACGGAGTGCCCGACGAGTTCTTCATCGGGCAGGGCGGCAAGATCATACCCATCGGGCAGGAGGGAGATACGTCCGACCTTGTGAGGGTCACCGAATGGGACCCGGATTTCAACATCAACGGGATCCAGGCATGGACGTCACTGGGGCCGTCCGGCGAAGCGCCGGTTGTCTTTGTGCATGATCCCTCCATCGACCGCGTACCACCTTATCCTCCGCCGCTTGACAAGGCATATGCATACAATCGAAAGGGACGTGTCACTGTATGGACCAAGCCGCAGGTATGCGGATGCGAGTCCTGGGGATGTCCGTGGAACAACAAATGCCGCAGGGAACAGGAAGTACTCGGCGATTTCCCGGGAGGCCTCAAAGACCTGGATACGACCAGGCAGGACGTGAGGAACGCGTTGTTCTGGTCATACAGCAGGTGGGTTGACATCGCGGATTTCGATGCATTCAGGATCGACACGTTGAAACATGTTGAACCGGAATTCTTCGATGATTTTTGCCACAGGATGAGACAACACCTGGCGGCACGCGGCAAACACAACTTCTTCATGTTCGGAGAGGCCTTCGATGGTGACGACAATCTGCTCGGAAGCTATACCAAGGGACAGGGAGTCGACAGCGTATTTTACTTCTCCCAGTATTACACGGTATTCAGGGGAGCACTGATGGGCGACGGCCAGAGGACTTGTGAGATAGAAAGGCTTCATTGCCGCAGGTTGGGATGCATCTCTGATCCGTGCGGAGAGGGCGGGGCCATTGCATCGGTGTACGGGGACCAGGGCAAGACCGGAGGAGTAACAGACGGTGACACTGGCGATCCCTTGAATTCGAGACAGGTGGCCGTCAATTTCATATCCAACCACGACGTAGGCAGGTTGCTCTTCTTTATGCCCGGTACATGGAGTGAGACCACAAAGCGCAAGACACTGCACCTGGCTCTTGCATACATGATGACAGAAGATGGAATCCCTTGTCTTTACTATGGAGTCGAGCAGGAATTCAGCGGCGGAAACGATCCTGCGAACAGGGAGACCATGTGGGACCCCGCGAGCTACACCAAGCAGGTATGGAAGGACGGCAGGTGGCAGGATGCAAGAAGAACCTATGATTCGGACCAGGATGGACTGGATGACACGGTATGGCTTCCGTTCGATACCGGGAACCCCACGTTCAAGTTCATTCAAAAACTAATCAGGATAAGAAAGGATCACGAGGCATTGAGAAGGGGGAATTTCACAGTCCGCTGGAGCACCAGGACCGCGGACGGCCCGGACAAGGGCATATTCGCCTTTGAAAGGACATACCATGACCAGACAATGCTTATCGTAATGAATCTTTCCCTGAAAGGTGAAAGTGAGACCAGGAGCAACGCAGTCTCAATGTCAGTGAACTTCAGCCCCGGACAAGTGCTTACGGACTTGTTGGATCCCGGGTCCATGTTTACGGTCACGGACAAGGGATGCGAGGCGGGCAATGGGTGCCTGGATGTCAAGGTCCCTGCCAGGGGTATCAGGATACTGTCCTTGGAATAGGACAAAATAGAACAAGACAGGGACCGGGGCTATAGGTGAATAGTCGACTTGGGCGAGAAGTTGAAAATCATTGACGGCCCGCGGGTGTGGTCGCCTTGTGCAAGGCAACCAAAA
>JAADFL010000204.1 GCA_013152945.1 Deltaproteobacteria bacterium
AATTCCCCAAAAGCCCCAAAGGGGCGAAATAAAATAGCCTGGGGCAACGCCCCAGGAATTGTTGCGAACAGCCTGAATCCGAATGGGACGAGTCCCCTTCCTACTGACATATTCATTCGGCAGTACCACTGACATTTTAATTCGGCTACCACAAATAGAGGCAATGGTCTTGACTCTTTGTGTCAACGCTCATAGAGTTTTGGGCCGGTTGTGAGAACGTGCTTTTTTATCTGGGATTTTCTTTTGGAACATGAGGGAGAAAGATGAAAATTTTAAATACAATGCTTGCATGTATTTCTGTCGTGTTATCTGCGCTTTTGCTGATGCCAGGCTGTGGAGATGGGGCCAAGAGTTGCCATGCAACCCAAGAGGTCTGCGATGGCCGGGACAATGACTGCGACGGCAGAATCGATGAGGATAATGTTTGTAATGGTGACACGGACACGGACACCGACACGGACACCGACACGGATACTGACACCGATACCGACACGGACACTGACACGGACACCGACACCGATACCGGCACTGACACGGGTACCGGCACTGACACAGGCAATCCAAGCAACTTGGTAATAAATGAAGCCAGATTCAACGATCCCGGCCCTGACGATGAAACTTACATCGAACTCAAGGGTATTCCCGGTGCATCTCTGTCCGGTTGTTCGATTTTCGGGGTGAACGGTTTCGATGGAACGGAATATAATGAAATATCACTTGACGGCCAGTCGATTCCCGACAACGGATACTTTGTCGTGGCACAGAATGAAACAATACCGAACAGCGACCTGATTGATGCGGGGGTCGATTTTCAAAACGGCCCGGACAGCATAGTTTTGCGGTGCGGCACCAAGGTGATTGATGCAGTGGGTTACTATGAGGCAGGAAAGCCTTTCGACAAGGACACTGTTTTCAAAGGCGAGGGTTCTCCGGTGGAATTGACCTTGAGGGACCAGCCTATTGCCAGGTGCCCGGATGGCTCGGATACGCAGGACAATTCGGTCGATTTCAAGGTAGTGACAATTACTACTCCCGGTGTGTCCAATATTGCGGCTTGCGAGGCTTCAAGCGAAAATGAAACAGAAACAGAAGGCGAACCAGAGACTGAACAAAAAGAGATCATGAAGGAGGAGGCCCTGGAAAACGAATACGAGGCTGACGCCGGTGAGTTGGAAACAGATGGAGAGATCGAGGCTGAAATGGAAACACCGGCAGAGGAGGAGCTTCAGCAAGTCGTGGCAGTCATCAATGAGATAAGATACGACGATCCCGGAAGTGATAATGAGACATATATCGAGGTAAAGGGAGAGCCGGGAACATCTCTACAAAAATGCGTGCTTGTGGGAATAAACGGGTATGACGGTAAAGACTACAATGAAATTTCACTCGACGGGGTGTACATCCCGGATGATGGGTACCTGGTCGTGGGACAAACAGATCAAATACCCAACGTGGACTTGGTGGACTTGAACGTGGATTTTCAGAATGGCCCGGATAGTGTCGCACTAAGATGCAATGGAAAGGTAATAGATGCAGTTGCATACTACAAACCTTCGGCGCCGTTCCAATCCGGTAATCATCCGGCGGGAGAAGGCGATCCTGTAGAAAATGTAATCACCGAGAATCCTATTGCCAGGTGTCCTGATGGAGTGGATACGAACGACAACAGCGCGGATTTCAACAGCGTAACATTACCTACGCCTGGAGAGAGCAATGAGCCGGCCTGCCAAGGCGGGGACACCGACACAGATACAGACACCGACACAGACACCGACACAGACACCGACACAGATACAGACACCGACACAGATACAGACACCGACACCGATACTGACACCGATACGGATACCGACACTGATACTGACACGGACACTGGTACGGATAAATCCCTACTGGTACGAATTAACGAAGTTTTTTTACAGCCCGAAAGCGGCCCGGCATTCATAGAGCTTTCAGGACCTGCCGGGGCAGACCTGTCGGTATTGAACTTGGAGGTCAGTGATTCGAACGGGGCCCTCTCTGCAGTCATTCCCCTTGGCAGTCATGTAATGCCTGCAGATGGTTTTTTTGTTGTAGCGTCCCAGGGCGATGTCCAAAATTATGACCTTCTTGCCGGCGAGAGCGCGAGATTGCCGGCTGCTCCTGCAGGATTGTCATTGGTGCATGACACGGCAGGGCTGGTTGATACATTGGTGTATGAACGATACGAGGGCAGGGCAAAGGGCACAATAGCGCCTGAAGGCAATGAAGCTGCGCTCTCACTTGGTGATTATAGTTTGGACCGTGTACCGGATGGCAATGATACGGACAACAACCTGGAGGACTTCAGGAACAGCAAGACCCCGACTCCCGGTGCTCGGAACCAGGTTGAAGTAGTATCAGGAGCGCCGGTGGGCATATCCGTGTACCAGGTAAGGAATCCGAGTGAACCTGGATATTTGGCATGGGCCGGCCTAGCCAGGATTGCCGGAGCAGTAGTGACGGCGGTTTCTCCGTCGAACAACATGTTTTTCCTGCAGACCGTGTCGGGCGGGCCTTTCAGCGGAATCAAGATTCTCTGGGAGGGTGCGGGAACCGGTCTTAAAAGGGGAGACCAGGTGGATGTCACCTGTGTCGCCGCCGATGACGGGTACATGGTCGATGCTGTTGCCGTGGATATTGTCAACAACGGGCCTGTACAGGCATTGACGCCTGAAACCGTGACGCCGGACCAGTTGATTTCAGGCGGTGCCAAGGAAGTGAGCCACCAGTCGGTACTGGTAAGGGTCGAGAATGCCCGGGTTGCAGACAGTGATGGATACAGGTTCCAGGTTCAGGGAAATTACTGGGCCGGAGACCTGTTCAATACAGGCTATAGGGCAAAGATCGATGACCGGTTCGACTCTATCACCGGGATTCATGTGTCTGATGCAAACGGCCTGGAATTGGAGCCCAGGGATCTCGGTGACCTGGATACGAGCTTTGGCGTACTAATCGGGCCGGATGGTGGAAGTGTTTCCGTCTCCGGTGGTGTTGCCTCTGTTCAGGTTCCAAAGGGCGCTGTTGATGACACGTTGCTCTTCGGGGTCGAAAAGTCAGGTGACCAGGGCGCGGTGATCCCGGATCACTTCGTGCCGGTTGGGCCTGTATTTGATACCAGGCCTGTTGGTGAGACCTTCAATAGCCCGGTTACGGTTACCGTGCCCTATGATCCTGCGCAGGTATCTACGGCAGGCGCCAAGGACTCGGATGTGCTCGTTTTCAAGGCATCCGACCCGGCAGGGCCCTGGACGGGTCTTGTTTCTTCGGTAGACCAGGGCGCATCCACTGTCAGTGCTGATACGGATTCATTCAGCTATTTTATTGCAGGGGTCAGAATCTATCCCAAGGTGGTAATCAACGAGGTGCTGTACGACGACCCCGGCGCGGATGATGAGACGTTTACCGAGCTTTTGGGAACTCCCGGTGATTCTCTTGATGGTTGTGAGCTGGTGGAGTACAGGGGAACAAATGGATCCGAGAAGGGGAGAATCGACCTTACAGGTCAAACGGTTCCAGGCGACGGGTACTTTGTAGTGGGCCAATCGGACAGCGTGCCGGAGGTGGACCTGGTGGATCCACAAACGGATTATACAAATACAAGGGCGAGTGTTGTTCTGTACTGTTGGAATAAACAGATCGATGCCCTTGGCTGGGGAGATTACTCGACAGATGGAGTGTTTCTCGGTGAAGGCAGTGCGGCAGAGGACGTGAGTTCAGGCAAGAGCTTGTCCAGGTGTCCTGACGGCACGGATAATGATGACAATTCATCGGATTTCTGGGCCGGGCCCGTTCCCACGCCCGGAGAACCGAATATTTGTATCGGGGCTGACGCAACTTTGATATTGAACGAGATAAACGCTGATCCCGACTCTACAAACGGGGATGCCAACAACGACGGTATTGTCGATACGCAGGATGACGAGTTCGTGGAAATAGTGAATATCGGTCCTGACAGGTTTCCACTGAATGGTTTCAAGGTAAGTGATTCCACGCAGACCAGGCATGTCTTTTCAAATATTACGTTGGAACCGTACCAGGCAGTGGTGGTATTCGGAGGAGGCAGCCCGGCAGGTGAATTCGGCGGCGCAATCGTGGAAAAGGCGAGCACCAAGGGCCTTGGCCTGAACAATACCGGGGACATGGTGAGCATACTGGATCCTCTCGATAACATAATAAGCCAGGTTACTTACGGGGCGGAAGGAGGCGATAACCAGTCATTGACGAGGAATCCGGACCTGACCGGGGATGTATTCGTCAAGCATTCAACCGTATCCACTGCATTGTTTTCGCCCGGGACCAGGGCTGATGGAAAGCCCTTTGCAGACAAGCGAGTGATCGGCACCCAAGGCGGCGAATTGAACGATCCGTCCGGAGGTGCAAATGTCGTGATTCCGGCAGGCGCCTTTTCCGAAGATACTTCGCTGGTTCTCGGGCCTTACCTGGAGCCTGCGGCGAAACCGGGCCGGCAGTATTTCTACGTGGTTGGCGATGCCCGTGCAGTTCTTCCGACAGGAACCTCACTCGCGGCCCCGGCCACTGTTACCCTTTCATATGATGAGGCAAAGGTAACAGGGCTTTCGGCAAGTGAGTCCGATGTTAAGATTCTGACGTCTGACAGCGTGCAGGGTCCATGGACCGGTTTGCCGTCGTCCGTGGATGAGGCGGAAAATACGGTTTCGGCCCAGGCCGATCATTTCAGCCTGTTCGTGCCGGCCATACTGGTGGATACAAATTTGAGCCCGTCCTATGGCACTGTGGAAGGCGGTGACCAGGTAGAGATAACAGGCGCCGGCCTTTCCGAACTGTCAGGCGTATTGTTCGGCAGTACTCTTGCAAAAGTGAGCGAATTGACCGACACCAGGATCATATGTAAGGCTCCGGCTTCTGATACCGCAGGTCCGGTGCAGGTCTTTGGTCAGCTAAACGGCGGTGACTTGGTTGTGCTCGGTACTTTCGAGTATGTCCTGAAAAAGACCATCACGGTCGATGGAGTAGTGGACAGCGAGTGGACGGAAGCGATGCACTTGGGCTCGCAAGTGTTTACATCCGATTGGGGTGACACTACCAATACTTTGAAGGAAATGTATATTGCGTACGACAGTACCAATATCTACATAGGGCTGGTAGGGTCTGCCGAGGCGCAAAATGCGATAGTGGGATACCTGGATGTAGACATGGGACTTTCGACCGGCGTATCAGACATCTCCACCCTGTCGGATGGCACAGGCAACCTGGATGACGCCCTGTCAGCGGCACTAAGTGTTTCGGCCCAGGGTTTCGGTGCGGAGTTTGGGTTCGGATGCATGGGCGGAGTCGATGTGGACGGAGCAATGGATGATTCGGCGGGTTTGCGGGACATTTCAACCAACACCGCCGATTTCGGATGGCGGGACCAGACTGTTGTGCAGTGGGGAGTTCTGGGTCAATCCGTAGAGTTCGCATTACCACTATTTCACCTTTTCGGTGCAGAGGGGCCCCCAACGCAGGGCGCGGACGTGGCCGTGTTCATGAGGTTGGTTTCAGGTGACGGACAGTCCCTTAGCAATCAAACCCTTCCACAGGATGACCCCAATAATCCAGGAACCGTGTCCATGGTTGCGTCGTTCAGGGTGTATCCTTAAACAAGTGAGTCCCCCGGGACTTTCCAGGCTTGAAATGCCCGGCCAGAGATGCCCGGCCAAAGATACCCGACAATGAAACTGTTTGATTTTTAACTTGATCTTGCCCCGATTGGTGAATATTATTAGATTCATTAAAGGGGATTGGCGGGGAGATTCGGTTGATGACGTCCCAAGAACCAACAGTGCAACACAAGGTGCGTGCATTACTCGAAGAAGCCGAATTGTTGTTGCATGAAGGCCGGTTGGATGATGCAATCTCGAGATATACAGAGATTCTGCTGCATGAAAAAAACCATCAAGGGGCATTGAAAAAGCTGGAAGTATGCTGGGCCGTAAAGCGGGGCGAAAAAACCCTGGACGCGGTTTTCGTAAGTGATTCTGAAGCGGTATCAATGGCCGAACAGGTTGCCTGTAAGCCTGTTGAAAATTTTTCCCTTGAATATGACCAGGCCCTGCCGAAAGTCGATCAATCAGGGCCTGTAGGTATGGATGAAAAAGGCGGTGCTGGTTCCGGAACAGGCATATTACAGGAAGAAAAGTCCGAGCGGAAATCCGAAGAGAAATCAAAAATCGAACAACTACCTGTTGTGGACAGGAATACCGTGCTTAACCTGAAAATTTCAAGCAATGAGTTACAGGCCCTCAATCTCGATGTGTTGTCGATATGGGCATTACAACAATTGGATGGCAAAAAGAGTATCGAGGAGGTAGCTGAATCCTGCTTGCTGGAGCCGGAACAGGCACTGATCATATTTGAAGACCTGGTCTTTCGGGGAGTTGTTTTACCGGCCGGCAAATAGGCAATGCTTTGTTGTTTTTACTGAATAAAAAACAGCACCCTTGAAATTCATCAAGACAAGTCAATACGGCCTTGTTTCATGGTGATTATCCTGGTCGCGATATCCGTGGCTTCGTCCCGGTCGTGTGTCACGTACAACATGGTAAATCCCAACTTGTCATGGAGGCGGATGATCTCCTTGCGCAGGCGGATGTTGAGGTCGAGGTCCAGGCTCGAGAGCGGCTCATCCATCAACAGCACCTTGGGTTCGAGCACGAGCGCCCTTGCAAGCGCTATGCGCTGTTGCTGACCACCGGAAAGCTCGGCCGGTTTCCTGTCCATGTATTCAAGCATTCCAACCAGTTCCAGCATATCCCGGATCATTTTTTGTCTTTCAGGCTTTCCAAATCCCTTGGCCTTCAAACCGAACTCGATGTTTGCCTTGACGCTCATATGCGGCCACAGGGCAAGGTCTTGAAAAACCATTCCCACCCCACGTTTTCTGGGCGGCACGATTATCTTACCGTCCCTGGAAACGATTTTGCCGGCAATGGAAACAATCCCGGAATCAGGAGGTATGAAGCCGGCTACAAGCCTCATTATCGTTGTCTTGCCGCAACCCGATGGGCCGAGTATCACTATGCGTTCACCCTGTTCGATCCCGAGCGAAATCTTGTCCAGGGCTCTTTCATTGCCGTACGACTTGGAAACAGAATCAAGTTCCACTATTTTCATGAGTTGACCTTGTATTTCATCCTGGTTGCCAGTGCCGCCAATAAACCGCCGGGAACCAGGATAGCCGCTATCATTAAAATGCACAGGGCTGCAACCAGTTGCGGGGAACCATTGGCCATTAACGTGAAGATTCGCACAGGCAGCGTCTCGTGGCCCGGCGGGTACACAAGCATGGTTATACCCGTATCGCGCAAAGAAAAAATGTATCCAACCAGCCAACCGGCAAGCAGTGTTGGTCCTGCCAGGGGTATGAGAATGTAAAATATCCTGCGAAACCATCCGGCCCCTGCGACTTGTGCCGCCTCTTCCATGGACGGCGGCACCTGTGCAAGCCCGGTCACGGATATCCTGCTGGTCAGGGCGGTGTACTTTGCAAGGTAGCCTATGATGATTATTGCAGGTGTTGCGTACACGAAATTTGTCCAACGCGTATTCCAAAGGCTGATGAGGCCGATGCCTATGACCGTGCTTGGGAGCGCAAACAGGAAGAGCAGTGATGAATCCACGAATCGCCAGCACCACAGGGCCTTTTTCTGCACCAGGTATCCTGTAAAAAAGCCCAGGGAGACAAGTAGCGTGGCTGCGATGAATGCATACGCCAGGCTTCGCAAAAGGCTTTTGCCGGCATAGTCCAGTGCCTGGATATATGCCTCGGTGTGGGCCGATTGCACGGCCAGGACCAGCACAGGCACTATCACGATTATAAATGCGAGAGCCGTCACCAGGGAAAGGAGCCATTTCAAATGAGATCCGAGTTCTATCCGTGGCGAATGTACGGCCTCTTGGGAAGGCCGTATTTGGTACGTGTTTTCACGCAGAAAAACAGACTCTGCGAACATGAGCAGGAGCGTGACAACCACAAGGGGAACAGCGGCTGCAGTGGCCGCCTTGAAATCATAGAACGCGGAGAACTGCGTGAAGCTCTCCACCGGAAAGACATCGTATCTCAGGAAATTCGGAACGCTGAATTCTCCAAAGGCGAGGATGAACACCAGCATCGCCGAGAGCATAATGCCCGGGAGGATCAGTGGAACGGTAATGCTCTTCAATATCCCTTTCCAGTCTGAAACCAGTCTTCCCGCCTCTTGAAGCCTTGGGTTTATGGTCCCAAGGAAAACCATTGTCAGGAGCATTGGTATGGGCAAAAAGACCGAAAAGAGCACAAGCACGCAACCGGGCAGACCGAAGAGAAGATCGGACGTGATCCTTGTTGCAACAGGACCTGCTATTTGCGCCAGGAGCCCCTGCCTCCCCAGGAGGTCGAACCATGAGACAGCCATGAAATACGGGGGAAGCAGCAAGGGGATCACGAACAGGATTGTAAAGAACCTGCGAAAAGGCATGTCCGATTCAGCGAGCAATATTCCAAGCGGTGTTCCAATAACCAGGGTAAGCAAGGTTACCATGGAGGAAAGAGCCGCGCTGTGCCACATGAGTGTCCACTGTCTCCCGGAGGTAAGCACGCTTCCATAGGAGGCCAGGCTGAAGTTTCCCTGTACAACGAGGCTTTTCACCAACATGGAGAGAACCGGTAATATACCCAGAAAAAGGAGAAGAACCACGATAAGTGTCAGGAACGCGCGTTTTGCCACCTAGAGTCCCATCCAGGTCTTCAGGAACGGCTGGATTTCAACCATCTTTTTTGCAACATCGGCGTAATTGATCTGCATGGTTTTGATCTTGTCGATTGGCTTGAGTTCGGACGGTATTTCGACGCCCGGGTGCAGGGGAATCTGGGCGCAGTCGGCAAAGGCCAATTTTCGTTCGGTTTCCCTGGAGAGCAGGTAGTCTATCAGTTTTCTCGCAGCCTTGGGATGACGCCCGCCCTTGATAAGTACGGTTGCGTTCGGAACTATGAAGCACCCGGTGTCGTTTTCGCCCTGGTCCGGGTATACCATCTTGACGGATTTTCCCTGCCTTATGCGGTTGACGGCATCATCACTGTCCACCAGGCTGAAGTCATACTGTCCCGCAGTTACAAAGTCTGCGCTCTCCCCGTTGTTGGTCGAGATTGCCGTCCGGTTTTGTTTCATGGCGTTCATGAAGGCCTTTGCCCGTTTGTCTCCCCAGAGCACGAAGAGTGCCGCTATATGAGACGTGGTTGTTCCAAAGAGCGGGTTCGTTATGACCGACTTTCCCTTCCACCTCGGATCGGTGTACGCCAGAATTGATTGGGGCACGTCCTTTACATGATTGTTAACGACCAGGACGCGCGCCCTGGCTGAAAAACCCGTCCAATATCCGTCCGGGTCCTTGAACCTGGCCGGTATATCCCTTGCATTCGGCGAAAAATATGATTCGGAAATACCCTTTTGCTTCAAGACCTCGGCCCGGATGGGTTCATTGGCCCAGTACACGTCAGCCTGGGGGTTGTCTTTTTCTGCAATGAGGCGGTTCATGGCTCCTGTGCTCTTGGCTTCCTCGGTATCGTACACAGCCCTGAACTTGATGCCTGTGTCCTTTTCGAAATCTTTTAGTATAGGTTCGGAGAAAACCTGGTCCTCTGAGACGTAAACCGTGACTGTCGAAACCTTGGTTGAAGGCTCTTTCGTGAAATGGAGTACGGTGTACCCGGCCATGACAAGAACAAGAATTGCAAAGATAGCAAGGATCGTCTTTTTCAATTTTGTCACCTATTTGCTTGTCTTGTGCACCGTAAATCCGTCGAACGAAGTGCGGGCGTCAGCCTTTGTCCAAAGGCCTACACCGCCTGGTTTCTTGAATAGGTCGTCTGTTTCTTGAAGGAGTTTCTTTCCGTTCAGAAACCCTTGGAATCGATTGCCGTGTTGGGTGATTTTCATGGTGATCCACTTGCCTGCAGGCAGGGAGATCCTGGCCGATGCCAATGTCTTTCGTGCACCGTCATGAACATAGTAAATGCGGAAATTGCTTTCCAGGGGATTGAACCTGGCTACGTAGTAATTGTTCTTGTCCTTGACCCGCCAGATTATGCCTCCGCCCTGGTCTTCTTTACCTTTGTTGGCCTTTAAGCGCACCTCTATTTCACCATTAAGGAAGGATACATCATTGGTCCAGCAGAGATTGAAGGTTCCACCGAAATTGTGATTGGTGCTGGTCAGGGATAGCACGTGGCTTCCCCTTGGGGCGGTCTTGTCGCGCATGACTTTCCAAGTCGCCAAGGGACCTTTCGGGTTGGTTGCTTCCACCTTCCACCCGCTGGGAAGTTTTCCGATTTGGACTTTTTCAAAATCCCATGAAGTCTTGTGTTGCTTTGATGTCGTGGTTTCACCGGACATGGCCCCGGTCGATATCAGCAGGCTGAACAGGATGGAGATTGCGCCGCCGGTCCGCATTTTCATAACACGTTTTTTTCTGATCATTTATTTCTCCTTTGTGGTTTCCCCTTTATAGTTCACTGCCCTGCAATTCTTTCGGATTCAATTATGTACGACAATTAAATCGGGATCGTCAACCATTACATTTCAGCCGAACCGGGTCGGGGTGCGCCGGATGGGATCGCCGGTCTTCCGCCCGGACCACGCCGGGTTCAAACCGGCAGGGTATCTTTTGCAATCTCGATGGCCTTGTCCGGATCATCGGCCTGTATGATTAGACCTTGTTCTTCATATTCATGAAAAGATTCACCGGCATTCCATCCGACGGTAATAACCTTTTTCGCATTGCTCAGGGCGAGTGCTATTTCCGACAATGTGCCTGCCTCGCCCCTGCAGGCAAAGACAATATCACTCGACAGCACGTTTACCAGGTTCCTTGCATGGTGCAGGCCCGTGTAAATTCGAATGTCAAGGAAGGCGGATTCCTTGCCCGGTCCTGTATCAGGCAGCACTCCGATAACCAGGCCGCCCGCATCTCTTGCACCCTTGGCCGATGCATCCATGACTCCGGAAGCCCTGCCTCCATTGAGGAGCACCCAGCCCTGTGTTGCAATCAACCTGCCGAGTTGGTAAGCGATTTTCCTTGTCGATTCATCAGCCCTTGATCCGCCCATCACTCCGGCAATGATTCGATGAGTCAAGACCTGCTCCTGTTTGATTAGTTTTCGAAATGGCGGTTCCAGTGGATCACTCGCACTGGCCGCTCGCATTCCTTGGACATACCGAGTCGATGATTACCTTGACGGTTTTGTTCTTTTCCACGTTACCCAATGCACACCCGGCTCCCAGTATGCCTCCGGTACCGTCCGAACTTGCATATGCCTCTACAAAGAAGGCCCTCTTGCCCACAGGTATTGAACCGAGGTGAACAGTCGTCGATGTTGCGGTCAACTCGACTGTTTTCATGGCGGACAGGCCCGCACTCGGGGAAAGGGGATCTACTTTGCCTAAGTACAGGTCGAGACAGCCGCCCTTGGGCGTGGAAAGGGCATACACCGTCAGGCTGTGAACTTGGCCTGCTGACAGAGCAAAGCTTGCGATTCCTATTCCGGCCGTGCCCTGGTCTCCCGGCAGGCTGCAACCGGTAGATTGCAAGATGAATGGTGAAGCCGCCAGTATTGTTGCGATTATCCTCATTTTACAATGGTTGGCCATTTTGCGCCTCCTGCTCATGGCTGCAAGTTTATCTGGACATTGGCAGATCCGGTGTCATGGCCCCCGAGTGTCAGTCCCAGTACCAGGCCCAGGGTGATGCTTACTGCAGCACCACCGCCCACGGCAGTCCAGAACCACCACTTCTTCCAGTATGGTGTTTCCTGTTCGACCGGTTTGGGAGACACGATCCTGAAACTCATCGGTGAATCTTCGCTTCCCACGGTGGCCAAGACATTATCGTTCTCGTCGGTCACCTCGATATAATAGTAAATCTTGTATTCCTTGGATGGATCGGTGAACTGCAGTGTCTCCAGTGATGCGGTCCATTTGCCCCTTTCAGCCTGTTGCATCAATACGGGTGTGTACGGTGCATCCATGCTGTTCGCATAATAGAGGGTGACCGAGGCCCCCTCGGGCAGTCCGGTTACATCCGCTGTTATTGCAGCCTTCTGCCCTGAAACGACTGCCCCAGGGTTTACGTGATGCACCTCTACGCTGGCTGCAGTCGACTCGGCGGATTCTTTGTCCTGCATAGCCTTTGCCCGTTGAAATGCCATGGTAACCGTTTCAGGTTCGTCTTTTTCCTCGATCTGCGCATCAGGAGACAGCACGAGCAATCGACTGAAGGCCTGGACCGCCTCGGACTGGCGGCCGAGCATTGCAAGGCATTTGCCAAGGAGCTTGTAGGCCACGATCTTGTCGCTGACCTTCAAGTGGCCCGTGTCCAGTGCCTGTTGAATAATGCGCGCCGCTCCTTCTGTGTCTCCCTTGTCGAAAGCTTCCTTGGCCTTGTCCAAGAGCGGACTCTTTTGTTCGAGAAGCGGATCGCCTGCCAGGGCCGGGCCTGTATGAAATACTATTGCTCCTGACATGCAGAACGCGGCAACAATGCCGGCTAAAACGTATCGGCTCATCTGAAACCTCCCTCGAACATTTATGTTTCCGCATTATCACGGCCTGCATCGGCGGTCAAGCAGGCATCGGGTATCAGGCATCAG
>JAADFL010000205.1 GCA_013152945.1 Deltaproteobacteria bacterium
TGTGTTTCGGCGGGATGCCGAAGATACCATCGGCAAAGTACCCATGGCTTTGTAAAAAGCCGGAGAGAGGACCAATGTACCGGCTTTTTTTTATTGTGTCGAAGCCGAGTCAATATGTCAGTATTGTGCCAAGTGAAAATGTCGTTGGGGTAATGGTTCATGCCACATATCTTAAGATAGGGGCGGTTCGCGAAACGCCCATGCGAGATCAAATCCAAACGATTTGTATTTTATCTCCTGGACCAGGCCGGCTTTCCACCACCCTCGCCCCCTTTTGTCCCCCTCTCCCGCAGAGCGGGCAAGGGGGATCGTTTGGTGCCAATGATTCCTGGGGCGTTGCCCCAGGCTATTCTATTTCGCCCCTTTGGGGCTTTTGGGGAATTGGTTCGAACAGCCTGAATCCGAATGGGACGAATCCCCTTCCTACTGACATTTTAATTCGGCTACCACAGGCCTTTTTTTATTGTTGACATCAATATTTCTCCCTTGCATAGTTCGGTTCAACAAAGGACAAGAACGATCAGGCCCCGGGGGAGGAAAAGTTTTGTCCCGGAATGAAGATGAATTTCCAGAAAAGAATAATGCAGGATTCCCGGTTCCGGTTGACCGTCTTGGCAAGACAACAGGACGAATCAGGAGACTGGCCATACGTTTCAAGGACTTGACCGGCCTTGAAAAGATCAGCAGTACATCCCTGTCCAAAGGAGTGATCTTTGTCCCTGACTCCAACCCCTCTCCTGTAGAAACCCAGGTGGAATTGACCATCTCCCTGCCTACTTGCAACAGGTTGATACAGGTTGACGGCACGGTCAAAGCCATCTTGAAAAAGGACTCGGGCCGGGTTCCGGGAATGTTGCTCGCCTTTGGAGCAAGTACTGCATATCTACAAGGTCTGATCACGAAATTCCTGGAAGGATGCAAGGGGGAACGATGTGGGCCGGATGGCGAGATGGCTTCGACTCTGTGCGACCTGATCGACGATTCCGGCAAGAGACGGAATTCAAGTTCCACGGTGGTTGTTGTTCCCGCTGCTGATTCGAAACCAATTGAGCAGCCTAAACAAATGCATAATGTCCGGATAGATACCATTCCCAGGGTAAGGCCGGATTTATTGTCCCCTGAACGCAGGACAACCCTTGTTGGAATGCAGAGAGCGCCTGGTAAGCCCGGATTGATACGACCACCGAACCTGCCTCCCCCTCCCGGCGAAGATCCCGGCGACAAGGAAAAAGCGGAAAATGCTGGCGGGACGGACAGTAAAAAAATAAAACGCAGGCCTTCCCTTCTCAACATTCCCATTTTCGGCAGAAAGAAAAAGGAGAAGATAAGCAAAGAAATACCGGTTACACACAGTCCAAAGCTCGTGGGAACCGGCAGAGAAAAGGCATCAACCATACTGAAACAGGCTGAAGAGGCAATGGCTCAGGGAAGCTTTGAAAAGGCCATCAACCTCCTTAGGATGGCCCTTGCGTTCGATCCCTTGAACCAGGTTGCCAAAGATATGCTCGATGAAGCCGAGTCGAAATACAAGCCTACCTTTGGCTTGTGACCGTGAAATCCCGGGGTTCTACCTCCAGTGGCTAAATAGCAATTTTGACACTGCACAAAAAAACAAGACAACCAAGATTTCCCGGAGGCACCGGCCCCATAGCGGGCGGGATTACGGAGAATATTATCGGCAACGGCGCTGGTGATTCATGTGCAGGCAGTCACCCACACCGACGTTCACCTTGCCTTGGCCTGTTTCGACCACCAGTTCGAATTCCTTTGTCAGATCCATGGCCCGCCCCTCTATCTTCTCGTTGCCGGCGATGACGGTTACATTGCGCCCGATCGTGGCTGACAGGGCCTTCCAATGCTCGGCAATAACAACGTAACCGTTTTTTTTCATCAAATCGAGCCATGCATGCAACTTAAAAAGAAAATTTTTTGCAAGGTCCCGGGCCAAGGGAAGCGGCGTGCCGGCTTCTCTTGCAATCGACGTGGATTGATAGGCGGCATTTTCAAGTGATGGAGCACTTTCAATGTTAATACCGATACCGATCAGCAACCTCGGTCCCCTTGGACCCGATACCATCTCGGATAGTATCCCGCCAAGTTTTCTATCCTTCACCAGCAAGTCATTCGGCCACTTCAGCCTTGCCTCAATTCCTGCGACATGGGCCAGTGCATCCGCCATTGCAAGCCCTGCGCATGCGACGTGGGCGATCACCGGGACTTTTGAAGGGTCATTTGGAGAAACGGATACAGTCATGTACAGGCCTCCCGGAGGAGAAAGCCATTTCCTTGAAAGCCGCCCCCTGCCGGCTGTCTGGCTCCCTGCCGTTACTGCAGCAAGGTCGAGCTTTCCGGCCATAATTTCCCTTTTCAAAAAGCTGGTGGTGGAATCTACTTGAACAAGCTCAATAAATTCCCAGGATCCTACCTTCATGTGGTTTTTCTTCCCTGGTACTACCTCTCCTGTTTTCGTTCCGTGTCCGCAAAGCATCCGGTTAATGCCCTCTCTGCCTCCAGGACATCGAAGGCCAGGCGTCTCTTGCCGGAATCGCTCTCGAAGAGCATTTCAACGCGGTCGCCGAGTGAAACCTGTAACGCAGCACTTGCTTTGTCCAGGCATGTATTGGTCCGGGTCTTGACATCACTATCCGGGCAGGTCTTGAATGCGGTTTTAAGCAGTGTAATGTAGTCCAAAAGGGCAGATGCCACGGCCTTGTGATCGGACCACGACCCATTTTCGCAAATCGGACAGAACACCGGTTCACCCAGGCGCCTGCGCCACACATCAAAGGCTGCTTTTCCAAATGACCAGCCGCCGTTTCCCTTGCCGAAATCATATGCCTTGGGGCCTATCATGCCTATGGCCCGTTGCGCCAACATGCAGACGTTGTTTACCGGCGGATCGCGAAATTTCCCGGCGGTCAACACCATTTCCGGCGGATAAATCAGTTCCACCGGTTTACCCCTGCCCGAGACCAGGCCCATGAAACTATCTGAACTCGCATTGTACTTTGTAATCAGGCCCCACCAGTAAATAGCCCCCTTGAACCCTCCTTCCACCAGTACGGTATTGCCTGCATCAAGTTCTTTGAGCAGCTTGTCCCTGTGTGCCAATATGAAGTCGTCCATGCGCACCGAATCTATCTTGTATAGTTGGTTGAACCGGTCGTCCTTGAACAGATTGGATTTCAAAGCCTTGAATTTCAGGCCCAGGAATTTACCGCTTTCAAGCAGGGTGGTGGTGCCGGCAAACCTGCTCCAACCCGTAGGGCAGTCCCTGTCATGGGCTGCAAACGAAAAAGGAAGCGCCAGTGCCGCGGCAATGGTTTCATCTTGACCGGGCTTCAATCCCAGGCTTGCCTGCAAGGCCTGGATAGAACAGATAAGTGATCGATCCTGGTCCATGCACTTTGTTTCTTCTATGCCCTTGAGGTTGCCGGAGCCCTCCAGGTGAACGGCTACATCAGGATGGGGCGGCGGACCTTTCTTGACCGTATTCATCGAACAGGAAAATACGAATACGGACAACACGGCGGCTATCAAATGTTTATGCAACACTAAAATCCTTTCCTCCGTCAAATGGCGAACAAGGTCAAAAACGGCCTTATTCCCATTTTCTCCAATCAGGCAACAGACATCACTTCGGTCAGCCGGATCAGGGCAAGTGGATGAGTCAACATTCCACGTATCTTCAACCTTCCCCGGCTTAAGCCCTTCAACATATCCCTGCCTTCCGGGCTCAACGGATCAGGCAAACCGAGTCGAAGGGGTACGGAAGAGAGCCCGAGGATCTCGGCCGAATCAGCGCTGATCGTAATATCGGGAGCATCCACACCGGGCAGAACGGTCAACGTGCCGAGCATGAACACCAATGTCACGGATACATCGGAATCCCGGGCAACAATGGCCACCCTGGCCTTCAACTTCGAGAATGCCTTTTTCTTTTCAGGTTTTTCTTCCAGATTCTGCCTTATCATGTCCAGGAGCATCGACCCGAAACCATCTTCGGGCAAGTCCGGGCTTGCTATGAATTGCGGCATTTTCAGATCTCCCTGCAGACTCTCACCAAGCCTTCTTGTATATTTCCAGTATTTCTTCCTGATCGAAAGTCGGTCTCGGATTGTACACCAGTGCCCCGTCTTCCAATGTAAGCCCTGCGAGTTCTTCAAGGGCATCCTCGCCGACACCGGTATCCCTGAAGCGCTTCTCGATACCCAGCTTACCGGACAGGGACTCGCAATGAGCAGCCAGTATTTCCGCGGCTTCGGGATCAGGCGTGTTCCTGTCAACCAAGCCCATGGCCAGGGCCACATCCTTGTACACGTCCGGACAAGTCGAAGCATTGTGCCTTATCACGTGGGGCAATGCGATGGCATTGGCAAGACCATGCGGAATTCCGAATTTGGCGCCGACGGTATGTGCAATCGCGTGTACCAACCCCACCTGGGCGTTTCCAAAAGCCGCTCCGGCCAGGTTCGCGGCGATCATCATGCAGCCTCTTGCCGTCAGGTCGCCCGGCTCCTGTATACACCTCAAAAGATTGTCCTCAATCAACCTGGCCGCATGCAGGGCCGCTCCGTCCGCTATGGGTTCCCTCTGGAGTGAATGCATGGCCTCGATTGCATGGCTCAATGCATCCATTCCCGTGTGGGCCGTAACAGCCGCGGGCAGGCCGGTAATAAGGGCGGGATCCAGCAAGGCCGTATCAGGTATGAGATTCCAGTCTGCAAAGAGCAGCTTTCTTCCTGCCTCGTGGTCTTTTACCACTGCAACGTACGTCACTTCGGACCCGGTTCCGGCAGTAGTGGGAATCGCCAGGTGAGGAGCGATTCTGCTTCCGACCGCGTTGATGCCGTCATAATCCCGGAGCCTGCCGCCCTTTGCCAGCAACAATGCAATGCCCTTTGCCGTGTCGATGGAACTCCCTCCGCCGATTGAGACCACACCGGTGGCGTTTACCCGCCTTGCCTGATCCGCGCCCTTTTCGATCAAGGAGATTCCCGAATCAGGAACAGCCTCACCGAACACACCGGCCAATCTGCGGCCCATGGCCGCCTTTACTTTTGCCGATATCTCGTGCCCGGCCAGAAACGTGTCGGTCACCAGCAAGGCCCTTTCAATGCCCAGTTCATCGAGTTCGGACTGGATCTCCAACTCGGCACTACCTGCGCCGAAGACGATCTTGGTAGGAGCCCTCCAGATAAAAGAAAGGCCCGAATCATATCTCTGTGACATTCAGATGCCTCCTATTCGTCCAGGAACCGGGTATCCACCTGGGTTGCGCAATTGACCAATTCCTGGCTTGCCTTTACGAAACGGACTATGGTCGGCAGGTGCCCCTTGAGCTTGAGTTTACCTTGCATCATGCCCTTCACCGGGTCCAGGACCTTGTGTATCACCTGCTTCCACCTCTCGTAACTCGCAATAATCAAGAAAGGTGCCTTACCTGCTTCCTCGAACGATACCTTCCTTATCTCGTGACACTTGCCGCCGTCTATGCCCAGCCAGATGCACCAGTCTTCATCCAGCCCGATGTCCGGCTGCTTGGACAAGACCAGCGCCACTGCTCCGGCATGCCAGTTCTGTGCCGCCTTTGCATAAGCCTCACTGGCATTTATTGCGTCCTTGTAAGCACCTATCCATTCTTCACTTGGAAACAAAAGAGCCATGTCGATTCCTCCTTTAACTCTATGTGCCCAGCCTTTGTGCAACGAAATCAAGGCCGGCGTTTCTCAATGTTTTTTCTTTCGGCCTGCCGTCGTCCCGCAATCCACGGATATCGTAATACTCGTCGATCATGCGATCGATGTCAGGCACCGAGCCTTCGGCGCCCCCTTCGGCAAGTGGTGTCAATATCGCCTTGGGCAGCCTGTCGTCCTTTCTTTCGACTCCCATCAGACAATTCAGGGAACGCTTGAGCAGCCAAATCCTTTCTCCACATTGCATGAGCCTGTCGATATCGTATCCGAATCCGGTGGCACGGTCCAGCATCTCTGCAAGATCGCCTGCACTCAACGTGCCGAACACGAATTTGCATATCAACGCCGAGTTCATGGGTACACCCAGGTTTTCACAGATGTACACCATTTCAGCCTTTCCGTCACTGGTCTGTCCCTCGTAGTTTTCCGCCAGGCCGGCCTCCGGATAAGTGCTCATGCCTGCCTCGACGTACAGAACCATGTGCTGGAGGTGACATGCACCCCTTGTCGACATGGCGTAAGCAAGCCCCATGCCGTGCATGGTCCTGGGATCGTGCATGGGTGCCTCCAGGCCCTTGACCTCGACAGTAAGATCTTCACCCTTGCCAAGGATTTCGGCAGCCTTTCTCGATCCCTCGGCAAGCACGTCCCCTATGCCCTCCCGCCTGCCTATCAACTCCACCAGCTCGATGGCTGCATCCAAGTTTCCGAAAGCCGCAGACACACCGCCAAGCTCTTGCCCGGACAAGAGGCCTTTCTCCGCCATGTGGAAGAACCAGGCAACCACGCTTCCGCAGGATATCGTGTCCATTCCCAGACGATTACACCTCTCGTTCACCTTGCAGACCCCTGCCAGGTTGCCGTTGCCTATCATGGTTCCAAAGGTGGCGCATGTTTCGTATTCAGGACCGGGCCCCTTTTCCATTGCGTACGGACCGGAGTCGACCTTGCAAATCCTCTTGCATGCAATCGGGCACGATTCGCAAGCCCCGGCCCGAACCAGGAATTCATCCGCCAGTGCAGGTCCGCCCAGGGAAGACGACAGATCGAATGCCTCTCCTTTCGTCCAGTTCTCGACCGGCACGTCACCGGTCATCATGCCCAGGTCCATGTTTGCATCAGTACCCATTTCGTGCAAAGACTGGGCTGTCATGTTCTCTCTGACCTTCTTGTTGAGTTCCCTGGTCCATTCCCTTGCGCCTTCTGACCTGGCCAACAAGGGCTTGTTGTTTCCCCTCAAGACCACTGCCTTGAGGTTTTTCGAACCCATGACGGCTCCCATGCCGGTTCTTCCGGCAAAGTCGCCCTTGTCATTGCACAGGCAAGCGAACTTTACCAGCTTCTCGCCGGCAGGACCTATGGCAAGAACCCTGTACGGCCTGCCGTCACCTGACCGGCTCTTTATTTCATCTATTACATCATAGGTCTCCTTGCCCCAAAGATTGGCCGCGCTCTCAAGCCTGGGACCTTGCTCGTCGATTATAAGTACGACCGGTGCATCAGCCTTACCCTTGACGATTATGCCGTCGTAACCGGTTCTTTTTAGTTCGGGCGCCACGTTGCCGCCTACCGTGGATTCACCCCAGATGCCGGTTAGGGGCGACCTGGCGCAAACCGCCAGCCTGGATGAACCGGGAAACCCAGTGCCTGCAAGCGGGCCGGTCAACATGTAGATCTCGCTTTCCACGGAAAACGGATCCACCTGCGGATCCTGCCTGTCCCAAAACAACCTTGCTCCAAGCCCGCTACCGCCTATGAAAAGGTACAATGTCTCTTGGTCAAGGCTGAACGTGTTCATGGTCCTGTTCGAGAGATCGACCTCGAGGAAACGATTCCACCAAGTTCCCATCGACTACCTCCCTGGTATTGACGGCAAACACGAAAAATCATGCCGCGTTTTCAAGTCCGTCATATTACGCCTTGGTTACCTGTCTTTCGGCCGGGTCCATTAAATCAAGCCTCATCGCAAAAAAGTTGATTAATATCACTTGATCGGCTCAAGCTTCGTCTCAACAAGCAATGGAGAGACCTCGATCCTGGAGCCCGCAAGCTTGAGGCCCATGTCCTTCTCATCTGCATTCAGGAGTTCCAGCCCGGAGGCATCTACAGGCGGCAGTTCCGGCAGGTGCTCGGCCATGACAAATGCCCAAATTCTTATACTCCCGTCCATTCCACAGGTTGCGAGCCTCCCATCTTTCGAGAAAACCAGGCTTGATATCGCCCCCTGGTGTGGAGATAAACTGCCGAGCGGCTTCAAGCGATCCACCCTGGTTGCTCTCCTTGTCCGCCAGAGCATGACTTCACCTCTCGCGTTTCCAGCCGCCATCAGTTTGCCGTCTTGCGAGAATCCGATGGAAGTCACCGGCCCGTCCAAGCCTTCGAGCGGTCCTACCTCCCTGTCGCGCCTCAAGTCCCAAAACATGATCCCGCCGTTTTGCAACCCAAAAGCCAAGTACCTGTCACCGGGAGCAAAGGCTATGCTCTTTGGTTCGATTCCATCGATCTCCCTTGACTTGGGCTTGGAATGCCTGGATCTAAAGTTGAACAGTATTACGTTGCCTCGATTGCTTCCTGCAGAAAGCAGCTTGGACCTGTTGGAAAACGCCAATGCATTCAGCCTGCCCCTTGACCACTTCCACGACGCCTTTTCCTTGTCCCTGGACATATCGAAAACCTTCACCTTCCTATCTCTGCCGCAAAGTGCCAGGAACCTTGCGTCAGGGCTTACTGCAACAGCCGTGAACCGTCCATCCACAGAGTAGAGCGGTTCACCGGATGGAAGCCTAAAGACCCTTGCGCCGCGTCCCCTGGGAAGCAAGGCGGCCATTATGTCTTTCTTCCGGCTGAATGCGACATTCCCGGCCCCGTCCTGTAGTTCCTGGAGCAGGATTTCCTCGGTCACACCGCTTTGCAGGTCCCTGGCGCGGGTTTCTCCGTTTCGAAAGACAAAGAATACCCTGGACCCGTCCTGTGAAAAGGCACCGCCGATTACAGGTGAAATATTTCCGGACAACTTGGCGATCGGCTCGGTTTTGAGTCCGGGCTTGAATATTTCGAGACCTATTCTTTTACCTGTAACAGCCAGGCGCGTTCCATCAGCCGAAAAAGCCAAATCATCGGCGCCTCCCTGCAGGGACAGCCCGGCATATCGCTGCGAACCATCATGCGCATCCAGGAATTTCAATGTTCCATTCCTGCACAGAACTGCAACCAGGCCTCTTTCTCGAGTGGACAAACTCATTTTCCCTATGCTCTTGCACGGCCTGGTCATGGCCTCGGATTGAAACCCGGAACCCGGTTTCCAGGTCCTTATGGAGCCCCTGGTTCCTGCTGAAAGAAGTGTTCCATTACCAAGGAAGGCCAGGGATGTGATTCTTCCCGATTGCCCCTTGACTTCTTTTACAGGCATCTTCTGTGACAAGTCCCATATTCTTACCGTGCGGTCCCTTCCGCCCGAGGCCAGGAACTTGCCGTCAGGTGAAAACGCGAGAGATTGTACGCTTCCCTCGTGACCTTGGAGATCCTGGAACAGTGCGCCGTCTGACACGCTCCAAATTCTTACAAGGCGATCATTTCCGCCCGAGGCCAGGAGCTTGCCGTCAGGTGAAAATGCAAGTGTCTTCACGCTCGAATCGTGGCCATCGAAAGACGTGATCCTCTGTCCCACGTACGGATCCCACAGCTCAACACGGCCCCTTGTGTCGGCAACGGCCAGGCTGGAACCGTCCGGTGAGAATGCAAGCACCGTCACCCCGGAGCCTGTTTGCATCCTGGCCGTCTCGCGGCCCGTAGACATGTCCCAGACGATAATCCTGTTTCCGCTCCCACAGGCTACCTTGCCGTTCCTGCTCATGGCTACCGGCCCACACTTGACTCCCGGGTGCTCATGCCAGAGAAGCTTCGGCCTGATTCCAGTGCTTTCAGCCTTCAGCCTGGTCCTGGCCTGGGGCAAATCCGCATTTGCCAAGGCCGCACTTGTATAGATCCGGGCCAGGAATCTATCGCCCCTTGCCTCTGCTTCCCTGCTCTTTACAAGCAGGTCTTTTGCAAGAGCCCTCATTGCGCGCCTTTGCATGTCCAGGGCTTTTTGCTTCTGCTGTTTCATTGTAATCTCGGCCTTGAGGGCTGCCTTCATCTGGGCCTCGGCCATGGTACGCGCCCTTCTTGCCTCGTTTCTCTGTGACAGCACCTGGACATGTCTCGATATTCCGACTGAAAGGAGCACGACAACGATTGCAGCCGTAATAATGAGTTCCTTCCTGAAGACCGTAAGGAACCACTTGAGCCGCTCCCTTCGGCCCCGCCTGGAATGCTCGTACGCCCGCACCCAACCGCCGCTTTGAAAGGCATCCAGATCCGAAGCCAGTTGGACGGCCGATTGGTACCTCTTGGCCGGATCCCTGGACAAGGCCTTTTTTGCAATCTCCACGAGTTCAGCCGGCGCTTCCCTGCAAAGCTCCCCGGGATCCGGGACAGGCTCTCTCAATAATTCCAGGAAGGCCTCTTTTGGGTTTGCATCATGGAAAGGCGCTCTTCCCGTCAGAATATGGAAAAGAATCGCTCCCAGGCTCCAGACGTCGGACCAGGGTCCCATGCGGTCTATTTCACGGGATGCCTGCTCCGGGCACATGTAAGACGAATCAATATCACCAAAATCGTCTCCCGAATCCACCATGCGGGAAGCCTCTGCAGCCAGCTCTTTTTTCGTCAGGTCTTTTTCAGAATCCAGGACCGCCCTTCCAAAGCCCAATAACACCGGGTTCGTACTGTCTGCCAAAACCACCTTGCCGGGGTGGATGCTCCTGTGCACGACACCCCGCTGGTGCGCATGCGCAATCGCCCTGCACAGGCAGGCAAAGGGTGTCAGTACCCTGAGCCTTGAAGAAAGGTCTCCTGCCTTGCCGAGGACGGATGCCATGGTCTTTTGCTGTAACAGCGGAAGAAGCAAGTAGGGCCGTCCTTCAGGCGTTTCCCCTGCTCCCACTACATGTACGATTCCGGGATGCGAGAGTGAAGAAAGCACCTTGATCTGCAATCTCAATTTTTCGTCTGCCAAGGGATCCAGGGGTTCCTTCAAGGCCAGATCCCTGGAGAGTCCTTCATCCCTTACCAGCAGAACCCTGCAATGCCTGCCCCTGGCCAGTTCCGGACCCCGTGGCCCGTGCTTCCCGTCTGAAGTTATCTCACCCATTTTGGTTGACACGGTTGCGTACGGAGCGTACTTGGCCTTGCCGGTTGAATCCACGAAAACCCTTCCGGGCACCATGGTCGCCCGGCCGTCAATCGTTTGGTGCCTGGTCTCACCTGCCTTCTCTTGTGTTTCGTGTTCGGTTTTTCCCTTGCCATCGGCCGGCGAATCAGACCCTGAAGGCAAAGATTCCTTGCTTTTTCTAGCAGGTTGCCCTGGTGCCGGGCTTTGATTGCTTACCGGTCCGGCCTTACTTTCCTCTCCTATTATAACCGTAGGCTTTTCGTGATCCGGTTGCCATAATGACGGAATGGGTTGCACCTGGTCCACGTCAACGCCTTTTTCAAGCCCTGCCCGCACAAGGTCGTCCTCATCCAGGGTGAAACCTGTCCTGTCATCGTCATCAGGGGCAATGCCGACAGGCGGAGACGGCTGCGGGGACAGTAACTTCAGGCCTGAAGGCGTTAACTTCGGGCCCTGCCTATGGGCCGGGATACGATTTTGTGCATCCGGACCATTATTTTCTTCTTTAATTTCTAAAGGAGCATTCACCCGGTCCGGCGGGCTTGCATCATTGTTCAAAATTGGTTCTTCCTGTTTCAGGATATCCGAAGATTCAGGCGAAAACACTTCGGTATCTTCAGCCATGGTCTCTTTTGCCGCCGGTTCGCCGGGCCCGGGTTGTTCAGTGTCAACCTGCATGGCAGTTACTGTCATGGGCTCGGTTTTGTCATCCATTTCATCCGTGCCGAGCACGGGCAATTCAGGGTTTGTACCGTTTGTTTTTACCTCGTCATGGTCGTGGTTACGGTCGTACACCTTTGTGGGGGCCTCGAATACGTTTTGGTCTTCCGGATTTTCGCCGGAAACAAGGGGATCGGGATCCCGGCCGTTGCCCTGGCCCGTATCATCAACGGCCTGTTGGTCTGGTTCCGATGTTCGGTTATCTCCTGCCTGGCGGGCCGGCGCATCACGGGATACGATTGCACGAACCGTTGACTCGTCGAATGTAAGAGACTCCGGGGGCAGTGGCGCCGCTCTGTCTGAATTATCAATATCCTGTTCGGGTGGTTCGAACCCGGTCGCGCCTATGAAGTCGACCAAGGGGGTGCCGCACTTTATGCAGAAGCGGTTGCCCTTGAGATCATCCGGGCCTTCGGCCACCTCTTGGTCAGCACCGCATTTTTCGCATTTTTTCCTCATTGTTCACCAAAGCCCTGCTTTCGCTTTGCAAAACTCCCTCGGCTCTCACTGCTTTGTTCACAATATTTAACATCACCAGCATAGTCAAATCCATGATCCATTTCTCCGGGGCTTTGGCAGCCGGCAGGTCGCGGAAAAAAATACCGGCAACGCCCGAAATCACGTCCAAGCGGGAATTATCCCGAACCGCCTTGACTGCGGTTTCAAGGCCCGGCATATTCATCACGGAAATGGGTAACATTGCCGCGAGACCAAGGATCCTGGCCCATGTCCTTGCCAGGAATGACCAGGAGGTAGTCAAGGATTGCCTGGGCAGTCTCTTGTCCCAGGATTACCAGAACCTGTTAATAGTTGTATCGGATAATGCTTCCACTGACTCGACACCTGAAATCATACGCGAGACAGCTTTTGGCATAGAATTCATTGAGAACAGGGAAAACTTCGGGTACGCCAAGGGCCACAACCAGGTTGCATCGAGAAAAGGTTTCGATGCCTTTTTGGCCCTCAATGCAGACGTTGTCCTTGAGCCCGATTTTGTATCCAGGCTTGCAGCCAGGGCATTTTCCGACCCTGCGTGCGGCATGGCCGCGGGAAAGTTGCTTGAATCCGGCCATACGTCCCGTATCGACAGCGCAGGTGTATACATCGACCGGTTTCGCAGGAACAGGGAAATCGGGGCGGGCCGGAATGCGTATTCATCGTTTACAGAGCCGGCGGAAGTATTCGGGGCCTTTGGCGCGGCAGGCCTGTATAAGAAAAGCATGATAGAGGACCTTTCATTTCAGGGAGAGCTGTTCGACACGGACTTTTTTGCATACAGGGAAGAGGTGGATCTTGCCTGGAGGGCCCGGTCCAGGGGATGGAAATGCTTGTTCGAACCCGACGCAATCGGCTTCCATGTTCATCAATACAGGCCGCAGACCAGGGCGACAAGACCTGTTTTCGAGCGCAGGCTCCAGAGGCGAAACCGGTACCTCATGCTCCTCAAGAACGAATCTCCCTTGTGCTTTGCACGGGACCTTCCTTTTATTGCAGCATTCGAGCTTGGCGCTTTTTTGCACGCCCTTTTCTTGGAGCCTGCAATTTTACCTGCATACGTGGATGCAATGAAGCTGGCGCCCGCCATGCTGGCCAAGAGAAAACTCATCCGTTCGTTTCGCACTGTCAGGGATACCAGTATCTGCGAATGGCTCGGCAAGGAACGGCTGATCCGATCCTAGCTCTCCAGCCTCCCCACCCAGGTTGATTTCCAGGGAATCAAAAACCTGGTGTCATTTCACGAAGTTTCGTACCGGCAAAAAATCCCCCGGCGCGCAAATACCGATAACCCGCACCAGGCTCAAGCCAAGCAATTAGTATTTTTGTATCCCAGACCAGGCCAGGTTTCCACCTGTAGCGGCCCCGAAAAAAAACCTTACCCACAGACCATGCACTCATGTTGTGCGCTGTATGAGTATTGGATCCACACATGTTCCGGGCAATAACATCCCTTGGGTGCGCGGTACAACCTTGAACTGCGGCTCAGACACTACTGGGTTGCGGAAAGGCTATTGTTCCTGCGACGCCCACACCCCGGCCTCGCTAAAGCTCGGCCGAACTTCTCCCACATTCGTAGGCAAGGGAAAAAGGGATACCCTCGCTTAGCCCTTGGCTTGGTTCAAACCAGGAGATTTAAAAACCTGTGGATGTCGGTTACGAACAACCCTGGCGCTGCTTGTTTCAGGAAGTCGTCGTTTAGCACCACTTGAAAGGCAAGATCTACGTCCAAAGCTTTTTTGAAATACAGGAGGTTCCTATCAGGCTCTATGTCCGAAAGCTTGGCCTCGACCAGGAGTACGGGCTTTTTATTTCTAACTATCAAGAAGTCCGTCTCCTTGCCGTCCTTGGTGCGGACGAAGTGCAGGGAGAAGCCGGACACGCCCCACTCGTTCCACGCAGAGACCGTCCTGCTTAATTGCACTGCAAGGAAGTTCTCGAAGCGCTTGCCCGTGTCCTCGACCAGTCCCCAGTCCCAAAAGTACGACTTCCTCGCTTTTTTTATGGATGTGGATAGCCTGGCCGAGTACGGGGGAACCCTGAAGATAAGGAAGACCTGCTCCATGGCGTCCAGCCAGACCGCCACAGTGTTGTGGGCCACTGATAGGGTTTGGGCCAGGTTGTGGACATTGAGCAGTGAGCCCACCCTCTCCGGCAAGAGCAGGGCGAGAGATTGCAGGCGCACCAGGTCTGATATCCTGGACAGGTCTCTCACCTCTTGCGTGGTGAGAAGGGAGAGGTGTTCGTCCAGCCAACGGCGATAGAAACTTTTGCTCCCTTTCAGGAAGGGTTCTGGAAATCCGGTGAGGTTCCAAAGGCTGTCGACAGCCTCTGCAAACTCCCTGGAAGGCCTTGAAAGGTCCGGTGCCTGCCCAGGGATCCAGGCCCTGGTTAAGTCGAAGCCGTCGCCCTCTACAACGTCCTTGGGACCAAGGGGAAACATCTTGAAAAGAAAGTACCTGCCGAGAAGGCTCTCACCGCCCCTTCTGTACGTGTCCAGCTTGGCACTGCCGCATACCAGGAACCTTATGAAGTGTCCGAACTCGTCGGAGAATCCCTTCAGGAGCTGCTTCCAGGCAGGATTCTTGTGGATTTCGTCGAATACGACCCAGTGCTTCGGCTCTCCGCCCGCTGCTGGCGGCCGGGGCGGTTCAGGTATGTTCTCGAGGAAGAACAAGGGATTGGCCGTAAATTTCCTTCTGACCGTGATGGTGTCAAAGTTGTAGTAGTGCTCGATCTGCCCGAGTTTTTCCAAGTGCATGAGGGCCGAGGTGGTCTTTCCCACCTGCCTCGGCCCGGAGAGAAAAGACATTCTCCTTGCCAAAAGTTCATTTGAAAACGCCCAGGTGGTCACTACAGGGGATAGCTTCATATCAACCATTTTACATGTAACTGAAAAATGGTCAAGACTATTTTTCAAGTACCTGAAAAATGGTTTGACACGAGCGAGGGGTTATGAGCAAGGGATAAGGCCATGATCGTGACAGGTCTTCCCATGGTAACTGCTTGATATTACAATCAATAGTACCCTCCGTCCCCTATTTTTTTTTTTGCGTCCCCTATTTTTTTCCCTATTTTTTTTTTTGCGTCCCCTATTTTTGTACCCTATTTTTTTTTGAACTTTGGAGGATATCTCCTGATTACCCGCTCGAGCGGTCCCTTATCGCCGAAAAGAGAAAGCGCGCCTGTGGGGCAAGCCCAAACGCAGTAATTACAAGATATGCACCTTGGATTGGACGCAGCCGACTCCACTTCCCGGATTGAAAAATTCATGGGACAGGCAAGGGAGCATTCGCCGCACATTTTGCACAGGTCTTTTCTCGACTTGGCCGGTCCTGCCCGTGACTCTCCGTTAAGGTACACGTCCTGAACAGCCCCCAGTCTCTTGGCAATGGCTGCAACGACCGGCCTGTCGGTAATCGGTCTTGCAATCACCTTGAGAGGGTAAAGCATTCTCGATGAGGCAATTCGTGCAGCCAAGGGCATTCCCGGAGCCTTGACAAGTTCGCGTCCTGCAAGCCATTCCGGAAAATCGCCGGTTTTATCCAGGCGGAGCCACCCCTTGCCAAAGGCATGTTCAAGGTACGGTACCTCGTTTCTCTCGAACCCGAGCAGGCCGGATATGATCAGGTCAGCCTCGAACGGATCCTCTGCCACTGCAAGCAGGTTGGTTTTCCTTGGATTGCCGTCGCCCGGCCCGTTCCCCTCCATGGAGACCAGGCCGTCGATTACCTGCAGGTGCGTGGGAACCCTCGCCGCCAGGGCTGCCAGGTTTGCCGACAGATCCCTGTGGACCTTGCGCTTGTCGTTTCCAACCACCGTGCCCATGAGATTCTTGACGCTCGATGTAAAACCCGCTTCTAAATGAGTCTTGACTGTCGGCAGGTTGATAACGACATCACTTTCCATTACCGGCCTTGCAATCCGCACTGAAACAGTCTCCAGCCTAATCTTTACTCCTGGTTGCCTGTTGAGATCGAGGAGCCTGAAGCCAAGGATGTCCGCGAGTTTTCGTAGTTTCAGCAGACCGAACACGTCGATCTTCCGGCGCAACACGCCGACATTCGGGCCGTCTGCAACAGTTATATCTTTGTATCCCCTGGCCTTAAGCCAATCTATGACCCCAATTAGGACCCTTAGGTCTGAGCTGTTGCCTGTAAAGGCAGGCAGGTCATTGTTGAAGTTGGGCTTTACCAGGGCCCTGGCCTTGCCCGGCCCGCTTATTACCGGGTCAAGGGCGGATATCAATTCGCCGGTTTTTTCAGCCGGCCGGTCATCACCTTGCAGTAATCCGAGTATGAAGCCGGCTTTTCTATGGCGCCATGTTTTCATCAAGGTTACAATACAACGCGCCATGCAAGTAGTCGAGGTACTGGGAACAAGAATTTGTGACATCGGCCTTGCCGAACTCCTGGACAGGGTGTCGACGGCGGCTTTTCAAAGAGAAAGGCTTACTGTGGGTTACGTAAACGCCCATGTCATGGATACTGCGGCCAGAGAACCAAAGCTGGCCGGGTTCCTGGACCGGGCGGACATCGTTTACTGTGACGGGTGGGGTCCCGTACTTGCAGCAAGAATAACGGGCAAGAGGCTTGGTCCCAGGATGACCGGAGCAGACTGGATTCTAGATCTTTGCAGTGTTGCGGCAGCCGAGGCCCTGCCCATGGGCCTTGTCGCATCGGAACCAGGCGTCGCCGACAAGGCTGCCCGGGTGCTCGAAGGCCGTTATCCAGGCCTTTCGTTTTCGTTTGTCTTTCATGGTTTTTTTAAAAAATCGGGAAGCGAAAATGATCGCGTAATCCGGGAAATAACAAGATGGGATCCCAGGATCCTCTTGGTAGGCATGGGCACGCCGTTGCAGGAGCAGTGGATCATGGACAACAGGGAAGCCCTTGGCGACCGGGTCGTGTGGGCCGTGGGCGCAATGGCTGACTATGTTTCAGGCAAGCTCAAGAGGGCCCCCGAATGGATGCTGGAAGCAAAACTCGAGTGGTTGTTCAGACTCTGCCAGGAACCCGGCCGCCTGTCTTCCAGGTATATCCGGGGAAACGCGCGGTTGTTGAAGAGATTGCTTTTTTCTTTGTAAAAGAATCATTTTGATTATGTAAATATTTATTTCAATGAACCTTGAAGCATGATAGAAAATAATCATTGAAATAAAACAAAAGGGGGTAGCGATGTTTTCAAGGAAATTCAAACTCAATTCTCTTAAGACCCTGCTTATGATCCTGGTGCTCTTCGACTTATCCATAGCAGCCTTGGCATTGTTCTATCCGCATTCGTGGATATCCTTCGGACACCTGGACAGCTCCACCGTGCCGGGTGCGCCTTACAGGCAGGGCACTATTGAGCCTCTCTTCCTGCGGGGGGTTGGAATTCTCTGGCTACTGGCAGCCTATGTCCAATTCCTGGCATTCAAAAATCCGGAAGAGCGTCCCTGGGCAATCAACCTGTCCATTGTCTTCAGATTCTTCGGAGGGACCTTCGAACTTGTCGAGGTGCTGTTCCTGCTGCCCATGGTAAAATTCGACTACAAGCCTGCGTACTGGCTCCTGGGCGGATTCGTGGCATGTGATTACATCTGCATCGGCTTAATGGTACTGCTGCTCTGGTCACTCAAGATCAAGTGGTGGGCGGTTGACAAAAAGATCTAGAAAAGAAAGAAAGCCCGTGAAAACACAGGAAATCATGCGCAATCCCGAAAAGATCCTCAAAGTATTCCTGGTTGTCCTGGCCGGGGCCGACCTTGTTACAAGCGTGCCTCTTCTGCTCTTTCCGGATTGGCTAATCGGGCTGGCCAAAATGAACAGCGACGTTGTTTCCTGGGCCATGTACCGGTCCGGAACCATCGAGCCACTGTTTGCAAGAGGCATTGGATTACTTTGGTTGCTCACGTTCTATCTCCAGGCCCGGGCCGCCCAGGCTCCCAGGTCAAGGCCCGAGCTTATCAGTGCTTCATTGTTTTTCAGGTTTTGCGGCATGATGTTCGACCTGTCGGAGATTATTTTTTTTCTGCCTGCTGCAAACGTAACATCCCCGGCCATTACCTGGACATTGATTGTTTTCGTACTCCTGGACCTGCCCTCACTGGTCTTGGTTTATTGGCTTTCCAGGAAGGCCGAAATAAAACTACCCCTGCTTTGAATCAATTCCTTTAGTACATTTTGCTCATGAGCAATTTGCAGGCGACGTAAAAATGGCCTCAGGCCGGATCAGCGCTTTTTTACAAGGAGTTCGAATTCGCTGTCCTTGATTGTGAAGCAATGCTCTTTTGCAGGAAAAGAGCCTTGTTGCACGTCTTGCTTGTACCTGGATGCCGCCTCGACTATCTCCTGGCCGAGATTTGCGTACCTCCTTACGAACTTGGGAGAAAAACCTGTCCCGATTCCGACCATGTCGTGGAAAACCAGGACTTGGCCGTCACATCCCGGCCCAGCCCCAATTCCCACCACAGGAATCTCGAGAGCCTTTGACACGTGCTCTCCCACCCTGTCAGGCACGCATTCCAATATCAACATGAAAGCACCTGCTTCCTGAAGCTTTAGGGCATCCTCGACAATTCTTGCGGCTGTCGCAGCGGTTTTGCCCTGGACCCTGTATCCACCCTGCATACCTGCCGTCTGCGGCGTAAGGCCCAGGTGGCCCACAACAGGAATGCCTGCTCTGAAAAGTCGCTCGACAGTATCGACCACATGTGCGCCGCCTTCGAGCTTGACAGCCTGCGCGCCACCCTCCTTGATGAACCTGCCTGCATTCCTCACAGCATCTTCATGGCTTATGTTGTAACTCATAAAAGGCATGTCACCAAGGACCATGGCCCTCTTGACACCCCTGGATACGGCCTTTGTATGGTGTATCATCTCGTCCATGGTTACAGGCAGGGTGTCCTTGTATCCAAGAACCACGTTTGCAGCGCTGTCGCCCACAAGGAGCACGTCTATTCCAGCGTCATCCAGCATCCTGGCGGTAGGCGTGTCATAAGCCGTGAGCATGGTGATCTTTTGCCCTTTTTTCTTCATCTTAAGCAGGGAGCTTATGTCCACTGCCTGAACAGCCTTGTCTTTTTCCCTTGCCATGGTTGTTCCTCATCCCTTCCGGCCATTGGACAATCTTTTGCCCTGTTCGGCCTGGAGACTCCAAACTCGCTTCAGGTGATGTGGCGCTCCAGTGCTTTTACAAGTTGAACCAGCGCCCGGTTGACCGGTATTTTCAAGCCGCTCTTTTCACCAAACGCCACCAGTGCCCCGTTAATACAGTCTATCTCGGTAAGCTTATTTTTTACCCGGTCCATGAGCATGCTGGAGCGGTTCTCCGCTGTTTTTTGGGCTACATCCATGACCATTGCCACGGCCTCATCAAGCCCCATCCCTATGTCAACACCCAGCGCAGTTGCCACGGCCAGTCCTTCCTCGACTATGCCGAAGACAAGTCGATTGAGGTTCGGATCAGACGCGATTTCACCGTTTCTTACCTCGAGCAAGGCTGTCACCGGATTTATGGCGGCATTTACAAGCACCTTTCGCCAGACCCAGGAATCAAGGTTCGATACCACTTTTGTTTCCATGCCTGCGCTTTCGAATATTGCCGCCACATCGTCCGCTCTCGATGACTCACCGCCCCCGGGCGTTCCAACTGCTGTCAATCCTTCTCCTGCATGGTGGATGACTCCGGGTTCTATTTCATTGGCCCCCATTGTGGTTACTCCGCCCACAACCCGGGATGAGCCGAATATTCCGGCAAGAGCCGTTATGTTTCCAAGTCCGTTTTGAAGAGTGAGCACAGTCGAATAGTCGCCTATCAGGGATTCATGCTGGCTGGCTGCCCGGCCCGTGTCCCTGCACTTGACCGAGATTATAGCCAAGTCGGGACAAGCAAGCCCCTTAGTGTCGATGAACGACGGCACCATGACCGTCCTGGCGCCTGACGAGGTCCTGACTTCGATGCCATGTTTATTTACTTTTTCACTCCTGTCCTTTCGGCGGTCCACCAGGAATACGTCAAAGCCTGACTCGAAGAGTCTGGCTCCCAAAAGAGATCCAATAGCTCCCGGTCCAATGATAGCGATCCTGGTCATCATGCCTCCAAAAGGCCTGAAATGCGGAAAACACGCTATCAATCGCCTGCTTTTCGGTCAAGGCCGTTCACAAGCGCACAAAGCGTCCCCGCCCGTGTACAGGTGGTTGCCTTGTCTTTACCGATATTTTAACCTTTTGACGCCAAAAGATGTCATAATCTCGGCGGTATGAATATGGCTGGGAGTGGATTGCGTGCGAGCCGGAGTCAAAGAAGGAACAGAATATGGTCTTGTACAGGCGGCCTCCCATGGCGACAGGCATGCAATTCGGGTGCTGGTGGAGCGTTACCGGAAGGAGGTGATGAGGCTTTGCTACAGGTACACCAGAGACATGGACGAGGCAGAGGATATCACCCAGCAGGCCTTTATAAAGGCCCTGAATTCACTGGAGAGCCTGAGATCGCCGGCATCGTTCAGGCCGTGGTTGCTTCGCATAGCTTCAAACTCTGCAAGGAACAGGTTAAAGACAATGGCCAGGGAGGTTCCCCTGGAATCATCAGACATAACGGGCAAAGGATCATCCCCGCAGGAAGAGCTGATGGCCAGGGAGAAGCAAAGAGAACTATTAAATGCAATAACTTCGCTGCCGCCCAAGCAAAGAGATGTAGTGGAACTCCGTGCCATCCTGGAATTACCTTTCAGGGACGTTGCAAAGACCCTGGACATTTCCGAAAACTCGGCAAAGGTGAACTACCACTTGGCAATAAAACGATTGGGATCCATGCTGGTAAAGGCAAGGGCCAAGAAAAAAAATCAAGGGCAAGGGGAGTGAGACAGTGAAAGACACGAAAGATCTTGAAAAAGGCGGGGATGATGTCTTGACCTGTGACAATGTGCAACCCATATTGTCGGAATACCTTGCAGGCGAGCTTTTTGAAGATGTCCGTATTAACGTTGAATCCCACCTGTCCGGATGCAGGGATTGCGCCGATTTCCTTGAAACATTGAAGACGTTCGAAGAAACACTGCGAATGGATCGAGTGTCCTTTGAATCTTCCGGGCTTGATGCGAAACTCGCAGAAAAAATTGCAGCCCATGTCCGTACGCAGGGGAAAAAGGCTCACTGGTTTCCTCACAGTCTTTTCAGGCCGGCGCCGGTTGCGGGACTGGTTGTTCTTGCTGCGGCCGTCTTGCTATTGGTAGTGCTTTCGCACAAGGAACAGCCGTATCCCGGCACTAATGTCCCTGCGAACCAGGAGGTGATTGCCGTGGACGTCATACCAGATAACCTGGAGAGCCAGGTCCTGTACGAAATGGATGATGACCAGGTAAAGGCCATCCTGGCCGTGCTTGAACAGGAGGAAAAGAAACTCTCGAGTCAGCTCGTAGACGAATTCCAGGAGTATGATTCCGGGTCGCTTTTCAACCTGGGCCTGGATTTTGAGCAGGGGCACGCAGGATAGTATCGCAGAAACCGGAGCATGCGCTGTGGATGAGATGATTCCGAACAACAGGCCGGGAAAAAAAGATAGGGATAAGTTTGCTCCAGGGAGGTCCACCCGACTTTTTTCAAGACCATCGACAATGGCGGACGATATCTCTTGGTTTATGGCTGTCCGGCTTGTTCAGGCGCAGGCAAAACTTTATATCGGAAAAAACGCAACAAGTAAGCAGAACGGCCGGTTGAAATTTTTAATGCCGGGCAGGAGGTCATGATGAGAACACGACTTTCTTTTTTGTTTTCTATTCTGGTTCTTGTTTCTTTTCTTTTTTCTTCAATGTCCGTCAATGCCCGGGGCCGGCATCGTGGACAACGCATGGAGGCCATGGACAAGTTACGAACTGTCAGGCTGTTGGAACTCGTCCAGGCACTGGACCTGGATGAAAAGACGGGAATCAAGCTGGCAGCCACCTTGAAGCGTAATGACAAGAAGAGGCGGGCCCTCCATTTCAAGGCGAAAAAGGCACTGGATGCGCTGGAGGAAGAGACCGGCAAGGACAAGCCCTCGGACAAGCGCCTCGGGGACCTTGTAAACGAGCTGTGGAACATAAGGTCAGACATGAAGGCAGTGGAAGAACAGGAATTCAAGGAGTTGCGTACCTTTCTGACGCCCTTGCAGCAGGCAAAGTACATCCTGGCTATGCGAAGGTTCATGCACAGGATGCGCTCAATGATGCGAGAAAGAGAAGAATTCATGAAGCGCCGCCAAAAGATGCGCGGCCCACATGAGCCCATGCCGCCGGACATGGATTCGGGACCTCCACAGGAGTGGTAGCCGGCGGAAAAATGTTTCTTGTACGTAACTCAACACGGCAGAAAAAGATCGAAGCAATGAGGCAATAATGAAACAGTAATGTAGTGCCGTAAATTTTGGTTTGACCTGCCTGGTCTAAAGTTATTTAATTCAAAGATTGTGGAGGATATGTGGTCACAAGAATTATAGGCATATTCAGGGGGATCCCGGCCGGGTCGTCAAGGGTATGGCGGACGAAACTGACTGTTATGCCTGCCATGTTACTTTGTTTGTGTATATCTTTCAGTTCATCTGCATTCACCCTCAACGACAATGGATACGAACGCCTGACCTGGGGCATGTCCGTGGACCAGGTAAAGGCCATCCTGGACCGGGACTTCAACAGCCCGGGGGCGTTACAGGTAAGAAAGAGAAACGCCATCAATTCCATGATTGAAGAGTTCAAAGAGGCCAATCCCGGGTACAAGCCACCGAGTGTCGAAGATTACGACGATGACCTGGATGCAGAAGATTTCCGGGTCAACTTCGACTACGAGGAGGTTGCGAACGGTGAATTGAGGCCCCAGTATTTTCTAAAGGAACTGGGGACGGAAATAGAGATCGATACAGGCGAGGGCGTAATTGCATTGACCAACGACGAGCCCAAACTGTTCTATTGTTTCATAGAGGGCAAGCTTTGGAAGGTTGTCGAGATTCACGAGGATCCGGTTGTAAAGGAAGATATCTCTTTTACTGAATTCGTGCAAAGACTGACCAAGAAGCTTGGGATGCCGGATAAGAAAGAATACGCTGCCAAGCCGGGTTCCGCCAGGAGGGAACTGATATTGGCCCGGTGGAATAAGAAAAAGACAGAGATTCATGCAAGACCCATGTTTTCAAAGTTCCTCCTGGTTTTCCAGGCACGCGATATAGCGGCCAAGATAGACAGGTTACGGGCTGACATGAGGTCACTTAAACAAAGAGAGGACTCTGGAGATTCAGCTCCTCCCCCGCATTCGAAAAAAACAAAAAATAAACCCGGAGGTCTATGATGAAGAGAGCACGACTCGTTTGGATCCCAAGCATATCCTTGATTTCACTGGCACTTATCATCATGGCGTTCTCCAACTGTAGTTCGTCTTCATCTAAATCCGGAGATACTGATATCGACACGGATACTGACACGGACACCGGCACGGATATAGATATAGATACAGATACAGATACGGATACGGATACGGATACGGATACGGATATAGACACCGATACCGACAGCGATACTGATACTGATACGGATGCGGATACCGACATAGACACGGATGCTGACACTGACACTGACACGGATACTGATACAGATACTGGCACGAGTTCGAATCCTGCGTGCAAACCTCCGAGCTTTACTCCGACCCCGCGGCCGGCAGATGAGGACTTCACTTCCCTTGATGATCCGGAACAATGGGTGGTGGAGAAGGAACTGGGATTGGTAGAGGATATAGCAACATTGGTATACGGTCATGGCCTCGATGCATGGTTCGCCAACAAGCAGATATGTGATCCCATTGGAATGTCCGCTTGTACGCCGGACTCCAAATTTTGCGCCCAATGGGATGGAAAACAGGTTATTTGCGGAGGACAGTCGAACCCTTATTATTCATTCAATACATCCATTACGGCACCTGATTTACCCGAGACCTGTGTAAGGGATCACCAGGAATTCAAGCTGACATCCCTGGACTTGAACGCATCGTACCTTGCCTGGGAGTCCAAGTACTATTTAACTTTTACAGGAACGAATGAAGGCTCCACTTTAATCAGCAACGGCAGGACATGGAAAGCTGTTTGGAACCAGGTTTCTCTGAAAATGACCTCTTACATCGAGAAGTACCTTGTCGACCTATCGATGACCGTTAAAAACGGAGACACAACGAGAAATTTGCAACTCATAGCCATCATGGAAGTACAAGACCCCAACTCCGGAACATCCACAATCGAAGGATATGTAAAAGAAGGGGACAAAGAGGTGGCCTCAATAGCCGGTTCTTTCATGCATGGAGATTTCACCTGGTACGTGGACAAGCCGAGTCAGGGCAAACCCGGAGATCTCTGCTCGACCAACAGGCCCTGCGATCCCGGCATCTACTGTGTTTACTATGGCACCTTTTCCGGCGTTTGCAGAACGACCTGCACCAATCCGGGCTCCACGACCGCTCCGTGTGTCGATGGAGAAACCTGCAAGACAGTAAAGTCGCTTGAAGGCGACAACGGCAAGGATGTGACCGTTTGTATTCCAGAGGGCACGGTTGAAAAAGGTGGTGACTGCAACACGGGAACCAAGCTATGTAAAGATGGATTGTTCTGTGCGCCAAAGTGCATGGATCAAAACAACGATGAATGTAAGAAGATGGTTTGCCAGACAAAGTGCCCGAATGGCAGCGAGTGTACGCCACCGGAAAAATGCGTGGACCTCACCATAGGTGACGAAAAGGAAAAGGTCTGTATCCCGCAGTAGTTTGCATTCCCGGACGGCCGGACAGGTACAAAGGAGAGCAAATCTCCACGATGAGTCGAACTTCGAGATACCTGTACCCGGCTTGTGAAACAAAGCGGCTTTTTATTCCAGGGCGGAGTCTTAATCGATGACGGCAGGCAGAGGCCGGGTAGCGGATTGGCTGTTGATTGTGTCAGCCGCGGCTTTTTGGGGCCTGGCCCTGGCCCTTGCATGCAACCCTGTGCCCGGCCCGATATCCGATCTTGACTGGGATGAGGCCGAGAAGATCGTGGACCGGGATTTCGGGGCTGATGATGCGGTCTTGATTTCCGAGGGATGGCTGAAAAAGGCCGGCAATAGGTTCAAGGGAAAGCCATTGATGCTCGGTATGCCTGCGTCACCGGCGGAAGTGTCCAAGTATTCCAGGATTTGGGTGGTGTCATTGGATCGTAAATTGCCCGGCGGTATTTCGATGTGCAATGATGCCGAATGGAAGCCGGCAGGCAGGGATTTGTGGATCACCAAGGCCGTGGCCGGTTCGGTAAAATCGAATGGAACAGACTTTATGACCATGCTGGCCCAGGCCAAGGTGTACCTCGAAGCAGGAAAAAAAAGGGAGGCATGCGATAATTGGCAGGGCGGCAACTGGTATTGCAAGGGGCCCAAATGGAATCATGTGGGACCGGTGGAACAGGTAGTGGCCGGCAAACAGAGAGTGTGTATTTGGGCACATCCGAGATCGAAAAAGAACCTGGTCATATCTTTCGACTCTGTTGACACCGGGAAAAATCTGAACGAATTGAAGGGAGGATTTGGTCTCTCGGATGCTGCAGCGACCACTCCGGGTGGCATGCCCGTGCGCTTTTCCATAAGCATAGATGGAAAGAGCATGTTTTCAAAGACCATACCAAACAGGATAGGATGGTATGAGTACAAAGTGCCTCTCGGTAATCAGGGTAGGCACAGAGTAGACTTTGTCGTATACACCGGTATGGACGGTAAGAGACATTTCTGCTTTACGGCAAGGGCCGGTGCGGCCGGGGCAAACCGATGAAGAGGTTGAATGCACCGGCCCTGGCTGGAATTCTCGTCGCCCTTTGTGCCGGCGTGTTTCACATCTTGTTCATTTCGGACATGGGCGTCACGGACGATGACCGTTTCTATGTTCCTGCATCAAGGAGCTATGCCCTTTTTTGGGTACAAGAGGTTGAAGGCCTGTTCGGGTACGGGCCGGCAAACGGGAAGAAGTTACAGGACAGGATAGACCGCCATTTCAGCACGAACCACGAGCATCCTCCTTTCGCAAAGTATGTGATGGGATTTTCGAGCCTTCTCTTTCATGATGTTCTCGGGCTTACGGATGAAGATACAGGATGCAGAATAGGCACGGTTCTGTTCGTTGTGCTGTGTACTTTTCTGGTCTTCTTGTTTACAAGTGAAAATTTCGGCATCTTCGCAGGCCTGTTTGCAGCCCTTGCGCTGAACCTGCACGCCAGGTTCGCCTTTCATGCAAGGGTGCCGACACTGGATGCGGCCATGGCATCCATGTATTTCTTTACAGCCTACCTCGTCTGGCGGGCAAGGCAGAGCAGGGCGTGCGCTGTTTTGTCCGGCGTGGTATTCGGACTGGCCCTGGCCACGAAACTGAATGCTCCTTTCTTGTTATTGCCGATACTGGTTTTTTGGCTACTGTACAAGAGCAACCGGATCGGCCTCAACAAATATAAGACGGCATTGAAACTTCCTTCGTTCACTCTGGCCGGGCCTTCATTGCTCATCCTGGGTCCCATGGTGTTCTTCCTGTCGTGGCCGTGGCTCTGGCACAATACACTTGCGAGACTACTGGAATATGCGAGGTTCCATCTCAATCACTACGGCATCTATTTTCTCTATCTTGGAAAGATATACCAGAAGCCGTTCGCTCCATGGCACGCACCTTTCGTGATGCTCGGCTGTACGACTTCAATCTTAATCATGGCCTTTGCATCGATTGGACTCTTGTGGTCGGTTTTCGGGGCCTGGCATGATAAGGAAAGGGGCGCGAACAAGAACATGGCTTGGGCAGGTGTTTACATTGTGCTGCATCTCCTTTCTTGTATCAGTGTCGTAGCGTTTTTCAATGTCCCGAAGTACGGAGGAATAAAGTTATTTCTTACCGCGGTTCCTTTCCTGGCCGTCCTTGCAGGTATAGGATTTACACAGGTCACGGGAAAACTTGGCAGTGCCATAGCTTCCCTGTTTCCACGGGCGTCAACAGCCGTGCCGAAAAACACAGCTCTTGCCGCCGGACTGGTTCTTGCCCTTGTTCCCAGCGCAATAGACATGGCAAGGGTGCATCCGTACCTGCTCTCATACTATGGTTCCCTGGCCGGAGGGCCAAGAGGCGCCCTTGACCTGGGCCTGGAACGCCAGTATTACGACGTTTTCTATACTAACCTTGCAACATGGATGTCGCTAAACCTTCCCCAAAATGCACGCGTGGCCTTTGTACCCAATACCGGCGAATATATCTCGTCCGCGCGGTTCCTGAAAAAGGCCGAAATACTGAGAAAGGATATACAGGTGACAACACCTGGGCCGGCTTCCTACATTGTCCTGACGCACGAGCAGAGGTGGCGTAACTACCCGGATCTGTTCCAGAGATACCGGAGTTTCCCGCTCTTACACGAGGTCAGGGTAATGGGTGTGCCGCTGCTCTCTGTGTACAAGGTACGCTAGGATTGGGCCGGCCAAGATCCCCGGCGCCCGGATCAGCCATGACTAATGTTGTTTGAAGATCCTGGTCTCAACTTGGGTGCGGTTTGGTCACGATATTACGAGACGGATCAGGCCGCGAATCAATCTTTTGAAGCCAAGGCGGAAAAAATGCCATTTTTGAAAAGGGCAGTCGAGTTCGGATCCGTGCTCTCTTCAAGGGAAGCCTCGAATGTGCCCTTTACCATTTTCTTTTCCTCGAAGGAGGTGAAAATGATGTGGCCTTCCGGGTGGTTTCTGAAAATTGCTCTCATGTTGGTAAATGATATCTTGCAACTGTTCTTTCCTGATATAAACGTTGGAGTGAAGTTGATTTCAAGGGGGAGATTCCAAAGATCTTCGGGTTTTAAAAGGCAAGACATCAAGAGGTCGGATCTTTGCACGCCCGGAAGGCACCACTCCCTTGCATGTATGCTAAGCATTGGCCTGTCTCTGCCCACATCTGTTATTGAAAATGATACATCCCCGGATTCATAACCATTGTAATCGTCGATGCCGGCCAGGTCTGCTTTCAAGCTCCCATTGTTCAAGCTCGTATTGTACCCGGGATCGCACACCACGGGTTCCGGCTCGTGGAACGGACGTTCCGCGTCATGAGTAAGGGCATCCGGTGAGTCCGACTCACCGGTTTCCAAATTGGAACTGCAAGAAGTAACCATGAAAGTCAAAATCAAGCATGAGATGGCTGCCAGGGAGAAATGTTCAAGATGCCGGATGCTGTGCACTTTTCACCTCCAACAGGATGACAAGTGTATATTTTTAATAACGGTCTCGTAAAAAGTCAAAAGGGCTTCATGAAACATTACACATTTTATATTTTTACCGGCTTTTTTGATTAACGTAGGGAAAAACAAAGAGCAACCCCAAATAACAGAAACCGGAAATCAAAATAATTCTTATCAACGGCCACAATTTTTTAAACCCATCTTGTTTCCCATGGAATTATTTAGCTTTTGACAGCATATCCGACATGTGACTTCAAGGAGGCCTGCTGGCTTCCGCGCCGTTTCGTTTGTGTTTCGTACGCCATGATGATAGACACCACTGCGTTGCGGTTCGACCCGGAAAGGGGGATCCCGGGCAACTGGAGGAAAGGACTTCATTGGAGGACTCGTCAAAGGGCTCGTCAGCCTTGCAGCAGGTATCCAAAGCCAGCTTATCTTTGGAGTTTTGGAATCGCCTGGAGGCTCGCGTGCCGGTTCTGCATCAAAGGAGCGTGTTATGTGGAGCACTGAAGAGAGTGGGCGGCGTTCTAGCGCATGGAACGTGGGGAGCAACGGTTTTCTGGGATTTGTTGCGGCTCTTGCCGCTTCTACAGGGCTGCTGGCCTGCAGCGGAAGCAATGGTTCGTCCTCGGGAGGTGGAGGCGACAAAGACAAGGAGATAGTCTGCGAAGGCCCAGCGCCGTCGTCGGAGAAAGCCGGTTTCGTGCGCGCCTCGGTGTTGCGCTCCGATTCCGGGGAACCGGTTAAAGGCGCCGTGGTGACCCTGGACGGCGTGGAAGGCTGCGTATCCACGGGCGAGGACGGGATGTTCAAAATTCCCGTGCCCGGCGGCGGAGCGTTCAAGCTCAGGGTACGCTGCACGGGCACCACGGGCGCCATGAGACGCGACATCGTGTCATCCGGCAGCAGCCTGTCGCTGGGCACGATTTACCTGAAGGACCTGGATCGGGCGATAACGAGGATCGGACCTTCAGGGGGAATCCACGAGAGCTCCAAGGGCGGCCTCAAGCTGGAGTTTCCTGTAGGCAGCCTTGCAAGGACCGTGAATGTCCGCGCAACCAGGTTCGAGCGCTCCAGGGACCTGCCGGCGCCCCTCCCCAGGACATCGCACTTCACCATGGCCTTCGAGGCGGACGTACAAGGCGAGGCCTTGAACAAGCCCGTTCATGTGACACTGCCCAACGACTACGGGTTTCCGCCGGGCACCAAGGTGCCGGTCGGCGCGTTCGACGACAAAGCCGGCGAGTGGGTGCCCTCGGGCATGGGCATGGTGAGCGAAGACGGCAAGACCATCGAGTTCGATGCAAAGCACCTCTCGTCATACGATTGCAACTTGCCCGTTACCGCTACGGATACACCGGGCGTGTCCAGGCGTGACAAGAAACGTCCTGACAAGGGGTGCGGGAGGAACGGTTCGGGAGGCTCGTCCGAGGTGGACGTGCGCACCGGCGGGCTGGAGCTGGAGGTGGAGGCTCCACTAGGAAGGACTCACGGCGCGGACCGGAGCCTGACCCTGGTGTATCACTCGATCGCTGCATCGCCTTCCGCATGGATCGGCGGTTTGAGGACCGAGAACCCGGGCGACTTGAGCGAAGCGCCGAAGTACGCAGGCATGGAAGTGCAGGTGGAGGGCGTACGCCATTTGGTTTACCTCGAGGCGGCGGAGCAGGAGAACTGGGTCTCCTTCCTGTGGAACGGCCGCGACATCGACGGCAACCTGAAGGAGACCGGGTTGTACGACGCGTGGCTGAGAGCCTTCTACGCCTTGCCCGGTGTTTTCGCCACTGCCGACGTATTCGGCGGGCCGCCCGTGTCCAGCCTGGGTATAGAGGCGGACGAGCTGGCCGAGGCGGACGCCGAGGTCTTTGCCAAGCTGGTGCTGATAAACCAGGTGGACAGCCCCATAGCTGCGGGATGGAGCGTAGCGGGTCTCATGAGCATCCACCCGCACCAGGACGGCACGGTCCTCCTGGTCGAAGGCGGTGAGAGCAGGGGCGTATTCGGCAGAACTGGAAGGCTCGAGATCGTTGCAGGGGATCCGGACGGCGGCACGGATTGTGGTGACGGCTCGCCGGCCCAAAACAGGTGCCTTGACTACCCGGTCGCAGTTGCAGCCGGCCCGGACGGCTCGGTATTCGTCGCTGACAGTGACTCCATTAGGAAGGTGACACCGGACGGTAAGTGGGAGATGGTGTATGACGGCTCGTCAGGTAACTTCGACCCGGTATGCCTTTCAGTGTCGCCCGGCGGCGACCTGTACGTATGCGACGAATGGTCCGGGGTGGTGTACAAAGTCAATGGCTCCGGGCTCGAGAAGGTGGCGGGCGGTGGCCAGCCCTATATGCCTGGTTTGGGCATGGATCCCACTGTGAGTCACCCCACGGACGTGGCCTTTGCGCCTGACGGTTCCATGTACATAGCCGATTGGCCTTATGGGCTGCGGCGATTGGCGCCCGACGGGACGCTCCATAGCCTGGAGCCGGAAGGTAACCCGGACTACCCGGCGCCATACAAGATAGCCCTTGGGAATGACGGCTCCGTTTACTTGGCGGAGCTCAAGAGGTGCCGGGTGAGGAGGCTATTGCCGGACGGCACCATGATCACTGTGGCGGGAAGGGACTCTGTGTGCGGGTTTGCAGGCGACGGCGGTTTCGCGTCCAAGGCCCTGCTGGACCACCCGAACGCCCTCGTCCTTGCGGCCGACGGCACACTGTACATCTCGGACCAGTGGAACGACAGGATCAGGGCCATTGACCCGAATGGAAGGATAATGACCGTTGCCGGCAAGGGAGCAAAGTCAGGCTCGGGGTTCGGTTTCGGCGGGCCGGCTTTGAACGGCCTGGTGCCCAGACCCGAGGACCTGGACATGGACGGGAACGGCAACCTGCTCACTGTATACAAGGGAGACGGCGTGGTCGTCCGGGTGGACATGCAGGCGAGGCTCTATGGCAGACCGAACGGATCCACGGACAGCCTGGAGCTCCTCTCCGGCGGCAATTACAAGATGGTCAGCGGCATGGGAGCAGTAATCGTTTTCGACAAGGACGGCAGGATGCTGGAGAGGACCGACTCACACGGAAGAAAGACCGAGTACGAGTACGACGAGCAGGGGAGGCTCTTGCGAGTCCGCGACGACCTGGGACAGGTCGCGAGTCTGTCTTATTCCGGCAGTGGCATAGAGATGATCAAGGCTCCTGACGGCAGAGAAACCAGGTTCGAGGCGGACCCGGAGCGGAACCTCGTGAAGGTGACATTTCCGGACGGAACCATTAACTCCTTCTCCTACGGCGGGAACCACTTGATGTCAGGATGGACCGATGCAGAGGGAAGGTCTGCTTCGTACGAATACGATGCGTACGGAAGGATAAAGGCGGTGGACCGGGGAGCGGGCCGAAAGAGGGAGTACAAACCCCTGGAGACCCAGGCGCTGTTGAACGACTATATCGAGGCCGGTCTCGGAAAGACTCCAGACGACCCCGCTCCTCCGCTAACAGAGCCGAAGGTGGAAGTGGTGGATGCGAACGGCGGCGTGTACACGTACAAGTATGACTCGTTCTACGAGATGGTGTCGGTAACTTTGCCGGACGGCACCGAGATAGACATGACAAACGCAGACTGCCTGATGCCTTCGTCAGTGAGAATGCCGGACGGATCGACGACCACCACCTATTACGACGAGTGGGGCCGTATCATCAAGGAGTCTTCGCCGCTGGGACAACGCTCATTCGATTACGACTTCCAACGCGGCCTGCTCACCAGCCTCACCACCTGGGGCGGGAAGATATTCAACTACACCTATTACGACGACGGAGACCTGAAGGAAGTTTTGGACAATTACGGGAAGCCGAAGTTCACCTTGGCCTATACGGACGACGGACAGATTAAGTCCATTACCGACGCCACCGGCGTCACCACCACGTACTCGTACGACGGCATGGGCAACCTCGAGACCGTATCGAGCGTCCTGGGCACCCATCTGACCTTCAATAGGGATGCGCGTGGAAACGTGGTGCGGGTGGAGGATCCTGGGGTCACCACGGGGCTGGATTACGACTCGATGGACAGGGTTGTAAAGGTGACGGACGGGAACGGCGACGAGCACGTCATATCCAGGGACGGCCAAGGTCTGGTGACCGGCTTTTCGTCCGGAGGAGTCGCCACTGCCCTGGGCCGCGACTCGGCAGGCCGGCTCATCTCGGTGTCCTTTGCGGGCGCGCCTGCATGGAGCCTGGAGTACGACGGCGAGGACAGGATCACGTCGATAGGCAGCGCAGAAGGCAAGGTAGAAGTAGAGTACGGCCTAATGGGCAACATCGTCAAGAGGAGCATCACGTGGCAGGGAGGCTCACAGACAGCAATGTTCGATTACGATCCCGCCGGCAGGATGCTCTCTGCAAAGGACGACGACAGTTCGATAACCTTCGAGCGTGATCAGAGGACCAAGCTCGTCACCTCGGTTACCCAGTTCCACCATGGCATGGCAGAGCCCATAACCATTGGGTACAACATGAACGGAGACCAAGAGGCAGAGCAGGTCATCTATCCGGCCTTGACCGGGTTCCAAGGCGGCGAGTACGACTTCGACAGGGACGAGTTCACCGGCAGAGTAACCTCGACATGGGACCCGGACGGAAACACCTATGACTTTTTACGGGACGATGCAGGCAGGCTCACGGGCCTGCAGGTGAACGGGGGGCAGGATTTCGACGCAGAGTTCTCCAGGGACGCGGCAGGCAGGACCACGGGCGTAACCTATTACAAGGACTACTGGCGCGAGGCTGTGCTCCTTTCCGTGCAGGACGAGCTGGCCCTGGACGGAGTGAGGCTGCGCACCGTGTCGGCCGGCGTGACCATCGGCTACTCGTACGACGGGGTCCGCAGGTTGACCGGGGCCGTGTACTCTGACACGAGGCAGGACGAGTCATACTCTTACGACGCTAGAGGCGACCTGTCCGGCCAAGGCGTGTCTTACGACGAGTACAGGAGGCTGATTTCCGCCAATGGTTACGAGTACGAGTACGACCGGGCCGGCAGGGTCGTGAGGCGCACCCGCAGCAGTGACTCGAGCAAGCTGGAGCTGTACTGGGACGGGGATGACAACCTGGTGCAGGTGGATGTTTACGGGCCTGGGGATACGGCGCCGGCCCACGTGGTAAAGTACAGGTACGACGCCTTCGGCCGGAGGATCGGAAGAGACGTGGACGGAGATATGGAGTTCTACATATACGACAGGGACAACCTGGCAATGATCGTGGACGACCAGGGCGCGTTGAAGGACTTCTTCCTGTACGGCAGCGAACTGGACAGGCCTGTTGTGATGTTCAGCCATGGGGAGAAGTACGGCATAATGACCGATACAATGGGCACTGTGCTGGGACTGGTGAGGCTGTCGGACCACACGGTGGTCTCGACCTGGAAGTACACGGCCCTCGGCGCCAGGGTGGAGCATACGGGCCAGGTGGACTGCCCGATTGGCTTCCAGGGCAGGCTGCACGATACCTTGACCGGCCTGGTTTACTTCAGGACCAGGGAGTACGATCCGGCTGTAGGCCGCTTCCTGAGCACGGATCCTCTCAAGTTCACCAGCTTCGGCCACCCTTACGCCTTTCCCGGCATGGACCCGGTGAACAGGTCCGATCCCTTCGGCATGGGACCCAGGGCAGTAAAGGCGATTGGAGAAGGCGTGCTCACTTACAACGGTATGAAGGGCAAAATCGAGGGAGGCGTAGTCAAGGCTGCAGGAGGCGAAGGCTCCGGCACCGGCGAGGCTGCTCGGATGGCTTTCAAGACGGCCGGCAACGCAATGATAGACACTGCAAGCAAGGCTGCCAGCCTGACCCCGTACCAGGCCTATGGTCCGAGCGTCACCGACATGATCGGTTACGCGTACAAGGCGTACAAGGCAAAGAACCCGTGCGAGCGGGCCAAGGTGGGCGGCGAGATACTCACGGACATTGTTCCGGGAGGCAAGAAGTGGTTGAAGCCGCTGGTGGACGATTTCAACAACCTCGGCAACATGGTGCACGCGGGAAGGTGAGGCCCCCGACATATCGGCAATGCTTGAATCAGTTTGCCTTTCGGCCATAGGAAGCATGACTTTATTGCTGTTTCCTTGCCGTGTTTATCAAATGAGGAAATTCAAGTCCCCGGTCTCCCAGCTTTTGTACCTGGTCGATTATTTTTGAGGCCTGGCAAGGCAATACCTGTTGTGAGCCACATGAGTTACGGCAACTTCATTTTACCTTGACACTGTGCGCTTCAGGATTATGATACACTGCGTCAACCGGGTGGGTGGCGCTAACCGGCATTATTGCGAGAGAAGTCGTGGAGGAGGAATTAATGAACAAGGTCTTTGATCAATTGAAGAACATGGGCGAGGAAAAATTGGGACAGCTTGTAGCCAAGCTGCTTTCAAACGAGAAATTCGTGCAAGGAGTCCAGGTGCTGGTATCCAAGAGCCTGGAGGCCAAGGAGATGGTTGACAAGCAGGTACAGGTATTGCTTGGAGCCATGGGCCTGCCCACTGCCGAAGAATATCGAAATCTTATCGAGAGATTGGAAAGTGTCGAGGAAGACCTGGATGTTATAAAAGAAAGGCTCGGCAAGCTGGAACAAAAGAACAAGTCCAAGGCGAAAAAAAAGGCCTCTCCCAAGAAGTCTTGACCATGGGGACTTAACGAGTGAGCAAGGCGGGCAAGACCAGGCGCATAGCCCTGATAAATGAAAAGGGCGGGACATGCAAGACCACGCTTGCAGTAAACCTGGGGGCATACTATGCGATGTACCTCAAGAAAAAGGTTCTGCTCGTCGATCTCGATCCACAGGGTCATGTGGGCAAGACCCTTGGCTTCGATGTGAGACGGCTGGACAAGACATCCATGGACTTGTTGTATGACCCGCATACGGGTATTGCTGATGCGGCCAAGCAATCCAGGATCGAAAGTCTAGACGTGGTTTGTGCCAATAAGTCATTGTCAGAATTTCCAGTAGTTGCGGCCAGGCACAAGGACAGGGAATACAAGCTTACAAGAAAACTCGACAATGCTCATGCTTATGACATGATAATCTTCGATACACCTCCGTCCATAGGCCTGGTAAACTTGAATGTGATGCTGGCCGCAAATGAAATAGTGGTTCCTGTCAATATTACGTACCTGGCTCTGGATGGATGCGCGGAAATCCTGGATACGGTCGAACAGGTGAAGATCGATTACAAGAGGGACAAGTTAGGCGTGACCATGATTGTTCCCACCTTGTACCGTAATACGAACCTGGCAAAGGAAATTCTGGACAAACTGGAAACTTATTTCCCGAGACAGATTTCCAGGACTGTATTGGGCTTCAATGTGAAGATCGACGAAGCCCAGTCCCATGGAAAGACTATTTGGGAGTATGCACCATCGAGCCCCGGAGCCCGCATGCTGGAAGCAATTGCTTTGGAGGTGGATAGCCGTGACCCCGGACGTCCTCGGAAACGATCCGTTTGAGCGACTCGGAAGGGTAAAGCCCAAAACCGGAAAAAAGAGCAAAGTAAGGTCAAAGCCTCGTACAAGTGCAAAGAAAACAAGTAAAAAAAAGAAAAAAGACGATGTTTCCGTACCTCGCAGTACAGGCAAACAAGCGCCTGCCGAAAATGCACCGCTTTATCCGGTGCTTTCCAGGCTGACCGGGCCCGGACTCGCTTTGAGGACTATAGCAAGACTTCTTTACGACATGTACTTCAGGGTAAAACTTGAAGATGTTCACAATGTGCCTGTTGCAGGTCCCTTGCTGGTTGTTGCCAACCATGCAGGGATGCTGCCTTATGATGCACTCATGCTCCAGGTAGGGCTGGAGCGAAGGCCGGGTATGCCCAGGTCGTCCAGGGTGCTGGCTGAACCAGACTCGCTTGCATCCAGGCTCCAGGGCTTTTTTTCCGGCAGGGCGGTTACATGGCGGGATGCACATGATGCCCTTTCTTCCGGCCACGCGGTTCTGTTCTTTCCAGAGGGTTGCCGGAGTTTGACCAAGCCCTACGTGGACAGGTATCGCCTGTTGCCTTTTTCCGGCATGGACGTCTTCGAGTCTGTACTGAACACCCGGGCGGCAGTTGTTCCTGTGGCAATAGTCGGTTCAGAGGAGGCTCATCCTGTTCTGGCAAGGCTGAATATCCTGGGTAACACCGTGCCGCTGACCCCTACCTGGCCCCTGTTCGGGCCGTTAGGCTTGATACCCCTGCCCGTTAAGTGGATCATCCGTTTCGGTGAGCCCATAAAACCGGGGGAAATGAAGACTCCCGAAGGTATGAGCGAGGCGGTGCGCCGCAGGATAACCGCAATGCTGGCAGAGATGCTGTCCAGCAGGAAGAGCCGGTTCTTCGGATAATCAGGTTCGAACAGCATCCATAGATTCAATTGATCCCGGTTGCAGGGCGGCTTTTGATCTTGGTAATGGATCGGACGACAAGGCCGGGGAACTTTTACAGAGAACAATGTGACAGAATAAATGACTTGAAAATTCCCGGGGTACGGAGGAAATACTACAAGTCCTGACCAGGAACACTTCCATTAATAATATTATGTCTAAAATATATTTTTTGTCAGGTCTTCTTGACCGGCTGTTCAACAGTTTCCTTGTTGTCTTGTTCGACCGGCTTCTTATTCTCTCCCTGCTCCAATTTCGGGTTGCCGGGCGTGACATCGATGGGCGGCGTTTCATTGGTTGCTTTCTTGAAGTTTCTGATCCCCTTGCCCAGGGCGGATCCCAATTCAGGCAACCTGCCCGCCCCGAACACTATTACGACTATCAGGAGGATCAGGATTAGTTCCCAGATCCCAAGTCCCATGTCTTCCTCCCGGGAGATCCAAGACCTCCCTGACTTTCAAAGATTCAGATTAGCACAGCTTCATCCAGGTGGCAAACATTTGAATTGGCCGATTGGCTTGCAGATTGTTCTTTCATGACTATCCTGCTTACCCGGGCAATGAAAAAATCATGATTCTGCCACGCCTCTAGGTAACCCATCCCTCCATGGAGGGATCGCCCGCATTCAGAGGATCGTGCACTATCTTGTTCCTGCACTCCTGGCAAAGAAGAAACACCCTTTCTATCCAGACCTCGTCTTCCAGTTCCTCCTCGGTTTTTTCATGAATACTGCTAAGTAATGCTTCTGTGTCCAAAGATCCCGTGTCCTTTTCCTCGAGAAAGCCGTCGAAGTCCGCGGTTATGGTCAACTTCATAATGTATTTCACACTGCCCTGGGGCAGGTTCTTGCCGCACCTGGAGCACCTTGAATGATTGCCTGATTCCATGCCTTCAGCCTCTGGTTATCTTTTGCAATGCATCGACTATCACCCGGCCGTCCCCCTTCAGCAAGGTCCTTACATCTAGCAGGACGGAATCATCTCTTAAAAGAGACACTATCGGAGTGTCATTCGCGCGTAGCTCGGAGCTCAAGTTCCGGCATGAGATTTTCGAATGTTTCAATTTCACTGCCCGGCTCTCGATTTCGACAAGCGGGCTGGTTCCCCCGCCAACCCTTGATTTGACCTTGACCACGCCGACCTCGAGCATTTCACCACACACGGCCTTTATCTTTTCCGCCAGCAAACCGGCTGTCTTTTCGAGTTCCCCGCCCGTCTTTTTCAACATGTTCATTACAGGCAGTGCTTGATGATCGAACTCTGTAAGCCTCAGGGTGGCATCAAGGGCCGAGAGGGACAACTTGTCCAACCGCAGTACCCTTAACATAGGATCCCTGCGCATGGGATCGATCAGGTCGAAACGGCCTAGGATTATACCGGCCTGCGGCCCCCCGAGGAGCTTGTCGCCCGAGAAACAAACCACGTCGGCGCCGAGAGATAGCGCTTGCCCCGGGTCGTGGGCACCATCGATGCTGTCTATGCCGGTCTTTAAAAGTGCGGCGCTGCCCATGTCATAAACCAGGGGTAACCCGCGATTATCGGCAAGCCTGGACAGCTCGCCTATACCGGTTTCCTCTGTGAAACCGAGCAAGGCAAAATTGCTCCGGTGTACCTTGAGAAACAGGGCTGTTTCCTGCGTCACGGCTTTTTCATAATCCATTAGCCTGGTGCGGTTCGTGGTTCCCACCTCCACGAGTTCCGCCCCAGAGGCGGAAAGCACGTCAGGGATCCGAAATGATCCGCCTATTTCCACCAGTTCACCTCTGGACACAATGACCCGGCGCCCCCTGGCAAGGCACCGGAGAACCAGGTACACAGCAGCCGCATTGTTGTTGACCACAAGCGCGGATTCAGCCCCGGTCAACCTGCACAGTCTTTCTTCGACAGCAAGGCTTCTCTTTCCCCTGTTTCCCTTGTCAAGGTCGTACTCCAGGTTTGAGTATGCGCTCCCTATCGAGCTGACCTGCTCTATTGCCTCTTGCGCCAGGATTGCCCGTCCAAGGTTGGTGTGGAGCACCACCCCGGTTGCATTTACCACCCTCTTGTACGAATTTCCGCTCCACCTGGAAATATAGGACCATGCGTCTCTTGCGAGATCGGCTGGTGAAGGCGCATCTCTTAACCTGTCCTTCCTCAGGAGGTCCCTTGCCTCGTGTATTGCCGTCTTGGCCGCAACAGCCAAAATATCCCTTTTCATTCCCGCGTGGCCGGCCTCCAAGATTTCGATTACGCGGGTGACCGGCGGAAGTCTCCTAAGACGGTCTTTGGTTTTTGTTTCTGCCGGCATTCGAAACGACTCCGTGTAAATTGACCCCTGCTGCTTCAAAGGAACCTTTCCAGGATATGATTAGAACAATTTATGCATACCCACAAGTTCAAAACACGTTTCGTTTCCTGGCAACCAGCCCTGCAAGAAACAATAAGCCAAGGACCTGTACGGGATTGAACGATCCAGAGGATGCATTGCACTCGCAGCCGGAGGAACCTCCTGAAGTCTTTGTCGTGCCCGTGCCCGTGCTTGTGTCCGTATCCGTATCAGTATCTGTATCAGTATCCGTATCAGTATCTGTGTCTGTATCTGTGTCCGTATCTGTGTCCGTGTCCGTGTCCGTGTCGATATCCAAATCAATATCCAGATCCAGGTCCGAGTCTGTGTCCGTATCAGTGTCAATATCTGCATCTGTATCTGCATCGGTGTCGGTGTCGGTGTCTGTGTCTGTATCTGTATCCGTGTCCGTGTCTGTATCCGTGTCCGTGTCTGTATCCGTGTCTGTGTCTGTGTCAACATCCGAATCGCCGCCCGGGCACTCGGTCTTGAGATTGTACGTATCCAGTTCACCGGTTGAATCGTGCTGCCTAAGCAGTTCGACAATAAGCAGGAAGTCACCGGTCTGCTGGAAAGTGTAATCGATCTTGCCGGAGTAACCGTCATCTTTCAATGGGTTTCCCTGCCAATCCATGAGCATCATGGCCATATACCCGTCACTTACCGGGTGTTCGAGTTTGAATATGAACTCATCTCCGGCAGACGCACTAAGGCTGAAACCATCCAACCAAATGTAATAACCCTGTTGCTTGTCATAGGATTTTTCATCGATGAAATCTCCATCATAACAGTCATTGCAAGCAAGCGGATTCGGGTCCCATTGTCGTTTCGTCAGGTCCGGCTCTTTCCCCTTTTTACACGATATACAGTTGTCATCCACTATTTTATTGCAGTCATCATCTACCTGGTTGCACCACTCCTTGGCTCCGGGATGGATCTTGTATAGGTCGTCGTCGCAGTCCCGGCCTCCACACTGGTCTGAAATGAAGGTATCCTTGTCAAGGTCGCAGTCGATTGTAGCCTTCGCAACAGCAACGGCCGGGTTGCCCGTCCCATCGTCGGGATCATCGTATTCAGCCTTTACTTCATCTCCATCATTGACCTGTAGCTTGCCGTCTGAAGAAGTCGTGCCGTAGACCAGGTCTATCTTAGCAATGAACGTGCTCGTATCAGGACCTGTCTCTTCAAGATCGATTTTCTCGGGCACCGGTTCAGTGTTACTGGAAATCTTGATGACAAGGTGGTCTTTTTGTTGTTTGTCCGTGTTGCCGCCCGAATCCATGACAGTTGCGGTTATTTGTTCCGGGGGCCTGTACACGGCCTTGTCCAGGCTCAATCGGCCGTGCTCGTCCACCTTGATGTAATCCCTGATTTGAAGCGCGGGATCACCGAACAGGTTTATTCCGTATATGACGAAACGCATACCAATTTCTCCGATTTTATCGATTCCGGCCTCCCTGGAGGCTGCATTGGCCTCGCCGAGTCTTTTCTTTCCCTTGTTCAGCAGGGCATCGAAAAAACTCAGATCGAGCAATTGGGACGGGGAATCATCCGGAGTAAAACCTGCCAACCCGAAACGATTGTTCATGACTGCGGCAAAGGCCCCTGCAGGTCCTGTAACCTGGTGCTCTGCAATACAATCGTCCGGTATGGGCACGCGGTCGTTCATATTCCGTGAGGGCATGAAGATGGAGCGGTTGTCAAAGCATCCTGCATAGCAACCCTGGGAATAGTCCAGGTAGTAGTCCGCATTCCTCAATCCGTCTATATCCTTTGTGGTGATGAGCATGTTGTGGGTCTGGTCGGAGTGTCCCAGGTGGTTCAACATGTTCATGCCCTGGTTCAATACTGAAAGAACGTCTTCAGCTCCCCACCAGTTATCTTTCTGGTACATGACCGAGACATCGAAGAAGGGCTTGTCTGCGAATACCTGCTGGTGTATCTGCTCCTTGAAGGGTTTTGCGTATAGGTCATCAGTGCCGTATTGGTCGCCGGAAAACAAGAACTCGCCGATCATCCACACCTTCTTCAGTGAATCGCCTATGGAGTCCTCGTAAGCAAGTGTCTTGCGTACAAAGTTCTCCATCTCGTTGACACTATCGACAGGCGCCCTGCCCACAAAAACCTCGGAGAGCAAGTCAACGTCACCACCATCGTCTCCATCGTTTGCTTCTCCATACTTTCCGTTGGCATTACCATCAAAGGTGCCGTCGAGGTTGGAATAATAAAGATCCGATGCACTGTAATCTCCCTCGCTGTCGCCAAAATCAGAGAAAAAATATCTTGCCGGTACGAGAACGTCACCGGATTCGCCGCCTGCATCGCCGAAGTCGGCGTCACCACCGAGCAGCACGTACCTTGTGTTCCAATTCGTGTACGCGTCCTTGATGAAATTCCTCACCCTTGTTGCATCGTCCGAATCACCATCGGGTCTCTTGCCGTCATATTCGTTCCTTATCCACTCCATGGTCACGACTTTGCCACGGAGCCCCTCGCTGGTCCTCTTATCGGCCAACGCCTGAAACGTGTGATCCCCGTCTTCCGAGGCCAATGCCTCTGTCGTGATGATTACATATGGATAATCACCCGGTTCCAGGGATGTATAGAGCGACAAAGGGATCCTGGATAGGCCTGGATACGATGCCGAGTCGGACGGATTCAGGACCTGTTTCTCAACCAGTGCCCGGTCTTTGGGAAGGCCCGAGTAACCTGCATGCAGATCCGTATCCGGCTTGTTTGTCCGTGCCAATTCCACTTGTACGTCGAATTTTGCATGAAATCCGAGTTTGCCGCTCGATGGATTATACTCCACCGGGTAAAGCCTCAAGACAAGGATTCTATAACCTCTCATGATATGCACGCCCAGGTTGTCGAAATTACGGCCGGGATAGGGCTGCAACGACGAGTAAACAGATGCATTTTCCCTTGGAACCGGCATTACCATTCCGGGCATTATCGGCACGGGCTTGGTCGCCGGGAGAACCTTGTGCACTCCGGGCAACATGGTCGTCTTGTCTGACGTGACCTTGATGCTAAAAGGTGCTTCGCCGAAAGGCACGAGCAACTTCACGGTTTTTGCAGGTAGCCTCGGCTCACCGGCCAAGCCGTATGTGCTACATCCCGGAACCTTTACAAGTTCATATTTCCCTATTTTTTCAATAACCGGCGGTCCATCCATTTTTACATTGAAAACCATGTCTGGGTCACCGGCCGCAACCAGGGAGCCGGGAAGAAAAATCACTGAAAAAAGGAAAACAGCAGGAATTACGATCAGGCGCAGACGAAAAAATTTGTTCAAAGCACACCTCCAAGCAAAGCGCACGCCTATACTGCAATAATTTTCATCAAGGCATATTACATGTATGCAGCATCATCCGGCAAGCCCGGTTTCGCGATATGTTTCAAGCCGGGTCTCGGATTCTCCCCGGCCGAAGGGGGACTTTTTAGGATGAATCTTGTTTGACCGGTTACCGCGGGTCGGGCTGTCAAGAGCATTTATGGCCTGATCGCAGATAATGGCGGAGCACTCTTTTTTGAATATCATGAGTACAAAAACAAGCATGTTCCTGCATACCGTTTGAACCAAGGGCCGTCATCTGAAAAAAACCACGTCCAGTTGAGAATATTTTATCTTTTTGATTTATCGAATCTTTGCCAAGCCGGCAACTGAATTCACGATGCAAAAAGAAAGTCACTTTCCTCCGGGAATTACCAGGGTGGGACGGCTTTCCATTATGCCGCTTTTCGGTTTCTGCCTGACCCTGTGAGATGATAATCTGTCCAAGCCGGTCTTTCCCTTTTCGAATACGATAACATAACCACCGACCTGGATCTTGTCTCCATCCCGGAGTTTCGCCTTTTTTACATCCACGGTATTCACCCTGATGCCGTTGCTGGATCCATTGTCTTCGACAATAAACCCGCCCTCCTGGGCAGAGTAACGAATCACAGCATGGTGTCTTGACACAAGTGGTGAATCCAAGGAAATGTCGGCAAAGGCATGTCGTCCAATCGTGATATAGTCTTTGACGAAATCATTGGTCCAGAGAGTTCTTCCTGTTTGCATTAGGGTGATTCTCGGCATGATTCCTCCAATCCTCCCCTTGAATTTTCATTGCTGCAAAAAAAGAGCCATGTTGTGCGTCAATATTCCCTGGTGGTTAGTAACTAATATAATACTATAATTTAAAGGCAAATACAGGTGTACAATTTTTTTTAAGGTATTTTACCTTGTACCCAAGCTTTGAAAAAATTTCAATGTATTGAAAAGTTTTCATAGCAAAATAATTACTACGCCTATTGCATGGAACAGCTCTATTTGTAAAAAAATATGGAAAAATACCTTGATTCCCTTTTCTACAAAGGATTCAATCTGATAGCATAAAGTGCCATGGATTTATCGAAACAGATTTTAGTCATCTTTTTTTCTATCTTGTACAACTTGAGCCTTTTCTTTTGGCCGGGACAGGCCTTTGCAAAAATGCTGTACGTGCAGGGCGGACCCGTACAAGCCGAAACAATCGTAAACGATTGCAGCCGGGTTTCATCCCGCGTGCTGGTTGTACAAGCAAGGGATACTGCTCTGGACCTTCTGCCTATACTGGATAAGATAGGAGCCAAGGTGCTCGCTTACCTGGCCCGGGATTCGTACATAATAGAATCACCTGTCAGTCCCTGTTATTTCGAGGCCGGGAAGATCAAAAAGGAAATAATCTATACAGGCGAGGTAAAGAAAGAGTGGAAGATCCACCCGGACCTGCTTTTGCAGACACCTGGAACTACCCGGGTTATGGTCCTTGGTTTCAGGAACAAGTCAATTGTTTCAGCCCTGGACAGGATCCCGGCCGGCCTGGGTGTCATCGTATCCACGGGCAAGGATTCGAGTAAAACGGAATATGCAATAATCGATGCTTCTCCCGGAAAGGTGAGGGACTTGGCAATGAACTTGGCTTCCTGCGACTTTGTCGCCAGGGTGGATCCTGTGTACCCCGTGACCCCGGACAACGATGATTCCACGTGGGTTATACAAGGGGGAGACAATACCACGCCTCTTTTCGACAATGGAATAAATGGACTGGGCCAAGTAATCGGAATAGCAGACAGCGGGCTGGACACGGATGCATGCCAGTTCAGGTATTCACCGGAGCCTTCGGCACAAACCTTTTTCAACCAGACCCAGCCACCGGACTTCCTGGTGACCAACCCTGAATCAAAAGTCATAACCTATTACCTGTTGAACGGCGCCACGGCTTACGATGACAAGTCCAAGCTAGGACACGGGACGCATGTTACGGGTTGCGCGGCAGGGGATTCATTTTCAAACCTGGCGGGAAAGGGAGGCCCTGGAAGGGATCATGGAGATGGCATGGCTCCCGCCGCCCAAATCGTATTCCAGGATATAGGCAACAGGGACGGGAACCAATCGGGATTGCCTGACTCACTGGTGGACCTGTTGGTCCAGGCACATGCTTCAGGAGCGAGGATCCATGTTGATGCATACGGTCTGACAAAAAAAGAAACGAGGTACACCGGAAGGGCCTGGCAGGCGGATGAGGCGATCTGGATGTTACAGGACCTTGTAGTAGTATTCAGTTCCGGGAACCAGGGCCCTGTTTCGGCAAGCCTCGACGGTTTGGGCTCTACGGCCAAGAATGTTCTTACTGTGGGGGCTTCTTTACCGGGCAGGGATAACCTGGGAAGAGGAGTTTGCGCCTTCAGTTCACAAGGCCCGGCTTCCGACGGCAGGTTAAAGCCTGATTTTGTGGCCCCGGGCGTGGTCAAGTCGGCATTGGAAACACAATGGATCGATCGTGGCGGCCGGGACGTGTACGGCCATCCCCAAGCCGACTCCACTACGGATCCCGGTGACAATAATTGCGCCGTGGACCAGAATTACCGCGTTGGAACCAGTTTCTCAGCGCCCATAGCAGCAGGTGGAGCCGCCCTGGTCAGGCAGTATTTCATGGACGGATACTACCCGGGAGGAATCGCAGGCAAGGGAACGAAGCTCGAACCTTCCGCGGCCCTGGTCAAGGCAGTGATGATAAACTCGGCCAACAGCATATTCGGCCCCTTATGGGATACCACGCAGGGAAAGAAACTAGCCAACCTCGATCCTGCGCCGACCATGATACAGGGGTGGGGTCTCTTGACCCTTGGAAGGACTCTACTCTTTCCGGGCGCACAAGAAAAACTCGTATTGCTTTCCGACACGTGGAACGATGGTCTGGACCGGGGAGCCAAGGCGTGGCCCAGCTTGGCCCAGGGCGACATAGCCGAGTTTACGCTTCACCGGGTTTCAACCAATCACATGCATCCCTTGAGGGTGACCCTTGCGTGGATCGATCCTTCCGGAGCTACAGGTTCGTCGAGGTGTCTTGTAAATGATTTGGACCTGGAGGTCGAAGATTCAAAGGGTACCTTGTTCAAGGGTAACAAAGGGTTTGAAAGAAACAGGAGCACGCCTGTTTCAGGCAGCGAGCCTGCCGATAACCTTAATACGGTTGAGCAGGTCATCACCGAGGACGTGGCCGAGGGTGAGGTCACTCTAAGGGTGATAGCAAGGAGTGTGCCCGGAAACGGCGCAACTTCACCGTATGATTCAAAGAGGCAGGGCTTTGCACTTATCGCAGTCGGGCTCATAGGCTCGGGTTCCGCCAGCGAGCAGGCCGTGAGCGAAGAACCCGGAAATGAGATTGCGGAATCGAGCTTTGAGCCCGATGCTTCGATCGAAGGCCGTGAGGCTGATGCCGCGGATCTTGAAGATGCAGTGTCCAATGACCCGGACCTGATGCAGGATGGTGGAACAATACAGATTGTAGGCGGGTGCGGCTGCTTTACATCAGGAGGTCATGACAACATTCGCGTGACGCACTTGCTCCTATTGGTCGGTTTATTTTTATTATTGCCGGCGTTCAGGAAGATCAGGGAGAGGAGAGAAAGATGAGAAACAGGGTACCAAGGATCATGGCGCTGTTCCTGCTTTGGATTTCATTGCCATGTGTTTCGTGTTCGAAAAAGGATAGCAATAAATCCAACGAACCGGCATGCACGATGCCTGACGTTCCCGACGTAGTTCCTGACCCGAACGCCAAGAAGTTTGCGCTTACCATGTTTCATTACAACCTGGAGTACGTGGTCGGCGGGCTCGAAGCAGTGGATGGTTTCGATAGTTTCTGCGGCAGCCCGTGTGACGGCTGGGACAATGACAAAGTCGAAGACTGGATAATCGAGGAAACATTCGCCCCTGTATTGCATTTCTACATGCAACACCCAAAGTGGAAGGTGAATTTCGAAATGCAGGCATACATGCTCAAGGTCATGGCACAGAGGTTTCCAAAGGTGCTGGACGACCTTCGTGACGCGGTTGCATCCGGCATAGTGGAACTGACCAGCTTTCATTACGCAGACCAGCTCTTTCTGGCGTACCCGAAGGAAGATATGGAGAAATCCCAGGAATTGACGCAAAAGATATTCAAGGATAACTGCGTTCCATTGTCAGGAGTGGTCTTCAACCAAGAGGGCCAGGCAGGTGAAGGAAGACAGCAGTTCCTTGCCGAACACGGGTACAATATCGGTGTTTTCCCTAAGAATCTCTTCAAGTATTTCCGGCAAGGCGAAAAATTCTGGCCATATTACAAGACCAGATTCGGTGCGTACATGATAATCGGTCCGGGCGACCTCGACCCGGATTCGGGCATACAGGTGTCCTGGCCCTTTTTCAATGACGGTGAACTCCTGGCTACAGGCAATTTGCCGCCTTATATGGCGCCTGTTGCAAGCTACAAGCCCAAGTACCTTGATGAATACGCCAAGAAATTACAGGACCTCGAGGACCAGGGATACAAGATCGCCACCATTTCCGAGTACGTGGAAAGCCTCAAGGCCCAGGGTATTGAATTGAAAGATGCGCCGCCCCTGCTGGACGGGACATGGCAACCTCCGTCCACTGATTCAATACACAGGTGGCTTGGAGGCATGGGTGACGCCCCGTATTCGCCGGCCCAGGAACAAGACAACATGGTGAGAGCCGGTAATGCCCGTGCCGGGATCGCCTTGAAGGCGGCCCAGGCCCTGTACCGCCACGTCAAGGCGACAAAGGGAGGAGACCCGGCAATTGAGAAGAAGATTGAAGATGATTGGATCAGCTTATTGAGGGCCGAGGTAAGTGATGCAAGCGGTGTAAATCCCTGGGCTGGAGAAGTCAGGTGGTCCCTGGATCTCAACAAGGCAATACAGGAAGACGCAGGGCAGATAATCGATGATTTGAAATCCCGTATTTCTGCCAAGGTTGTAGCCATAGATCTTGGGAGCGGTCAGGTCGCGGTACTGGATGAAATCCCCGGAGAAAATTTAGAGGAAACAGAAGAGCCAATCACGGGATTCATGGTTTCAGGACCTGGCAGAGATATTCAGACGACCTGGTACAAGTTATCCGATAGCCGTTACAGGGTGAAACTGGACTTTTCCAAGGTAACCGGGGGAGAGGATAGGAAAATCACCGTCACCTTTCCCTGGACCGGCACAAAAATCGTGTACTCGCCGGGCCTGATGGATGACCAGGTGGTCGAGTACAACATCTCTGATTTCTCGTTTTCAAAGGATGAAGTATTCCTGCCACTTTCGAACGGCCTGATCGGCCTTGGCGGAGGTTGGTTCGTGATAAAACATGTCAGGTACAACCATATTGCAGCAAGGGTACCGGCTTCAGGAGAAAACATACAATTCATAGATGAAACCCAGCCGCCTGATCAGGCGGTAACGTGGAAATTCGAACTGGTCAAGGGCACAAAGGAACAGGCCCTTGAAGTGGCAAGGAGCATCAATATTACTCCGACCGTGTATTACTGATTACTTCACCTTTCTCGTCGAATATTATATTTTTCAACATTAGGTTGCAGCTCTTGATTCAAGATATTTTTTGACTTTGATATACTCTTTCAACCTGTTGAAGTCTTTTTCAGTTGGATTTTCCATCCTATTCAGATCCATGTTGTCTTTGACGTCGGCAAGTTTCACTACCAGGGCAATCGGGTTTTCCGCAGCTCTTTTCGCAGCATCCATACGGGATTCACCTTTTCTTCTTGTCAGGGCCTCAAGCGCCTGCAAGGCTTCAAAAGGAAACCCCAACTTTTGGAGATCGCCAAGTGTTGTGGGCGTATCTTCTACAATGTCGTGCAGTACGGCTACAATTTTTTCCAAGGGCTTGGATACAGCGAACATCACACGAAGCGGATGAAATATGTACGGCGCTCCCGCCTTATCCCTCATGCCTGCGTGTTCCCGTGATGCCAATTCAATGGCTTTTTCAATAGTACTCATAGTACTACCTGCACCTTCCCGATCTGAATACTATTTCCTTGAAAGGCCTTGCTTCAGGGCGGCGTACAACCGGTAGAGCGGGTCCTGTTTCAAGGAATTCAATTCGCGTTCCAGGCTCGACATTTGGTGGCGGGCCGAATCCAGGCGCCTCCGTTCCGCGTCGAGCAGGGATTCCACTTCCGCAAGCCTGGCCATGGTCCTGTCCCTCTCCTTCGATATCTTGTCTGTTTCCGAATGAAGCCTGTTTATTTCAGCGTCACGAAGGTTGATTTCTTCCTGCCTCAACCGTTCTTGGTTTTGTGCCTTGTTTCTCAATTTACTGCTTTCGATCATCAAGAGCTTTAATTCTTGCTCGATTCTTGCCTTTTCCCGTATCAGTACAGCGATATTCTCCTCATCCTGCGCGTATAATTTTTTTATTTCTTCAATTCGTTCATTGAGCTTGTTTGCACGCATGTCGTTCCTGTCAGCCCGGGTAGTCTCGGCCTGTCTAGCAGCCTGCTGTCTTTCAATTTCGAGGTGGGCCTGCTCGAGTTTGATGCTTAGACTTCTCAAATCCTCTTTCAACCTGTCTTTTGCCCTCTGTTGCTCCTGCTCCAGTTGTTCAAGTTCTCTTGCCCTGTTGGAAAGCTTTTCGAATTCAGCGGCCCTTGGCTCGATTTCGGCAATCCTGGATTTAAGCCGTAGGATTTCGTTTTTCAATTGGTCGATTTCCTGGGCAAGCCGGGCGGTCTTCATCTTTTCGGCTTCTTTTTCCCTGCGCGCCTCTGCAAGTAAATCTTGATTCCGCCCGAGTTCCTGCCTTGTATGGGCCAGTTCCTCCATGCTCCTTTCATGCGCCATCTGTGAACTCTTCAGTTTGCCGGAAAGCTTTTCCAACTCGGACAGTGTGTACTTATGGGCCTCCCTTTCCTTGAAGCCCTGCTCTGCGGCCCTGGCAAGTGTTGCGAAAATGTCCGGATTCTTCTTCAGGCTATTTGGCGAGCCCTTGATAAGAGCGGCCAGTTGAGCAACCGCCTTTTGGGGGGTGAATCGTTCTTCACCCATTTTCCTTGCATTGCGGCCCCTGCGGTTTACTTCCTTGATGTCGTCCAGGATCGTTGCCACTACTGCGGTGATGTCTTTGGGATCATTGGGATCCACTGTCCATCCGGCCTCCCTGTTTTCCACCACGTGGGCCAGCAAGGAGCCCTTGCTTACGATTAAAGGGATGCCACAGGCCATATAGTCCATGGTGCGAAAAGACATGGCCAGTTCCCGCTCTTCGTTCAGTAGGGCTGCATCAAGGGCTGCAGAGGCCCGGCAATATGTGTCGATCATGGAGCCGTATGGCAAAAGGCCGGATAGTTCCAGCCTGGATGAAGAGATTTCAAGATGCCCTGGTTGATCCATAAGGGCTTCTTTTACCGGGTAGTCCCCCTGGAAAAAGATCAATTTCCCTTGTTGTCTTTGTTCGAAAACATTAACAATTGCCCGCACCGCGGGTTCGAGATCTATCCACGGCCATGAGACTCCCCCTGCAACCATGATTGGCTCTGCCGGCGGTTCAAGGCGTGGCTTTATACTCTCGTCTATACATAAAGGCACGGTAAGCAACGGCCTCATACTGATATCCACGCCTGCCATCAACAGCCAGCCCATATAGTAGTAGCGTTGCCTCGAGTTGGTGCAAAGAAAAGCATCGGCCCTTGAAATGGCGGCAATCCTTTGTGCAGGGACACGTGAGGCAAGGTTCGACTGGAACCTGCTTTCCATCTCTCTTGGAGCAAAGAGATCGGCAATGGTGAAAACGCCCAAGTCCGGCAGGTCCGGCAATTCTTCCGGCTGCAAGTGTACGAGGACGGCCGGTTCGACCCGATCGATTAGTTGTTGGAGGTCTCGCGGACTATTATAAACATGATAATTGTCGCTTGTGTTTTCTCTTGTTTTTTCAAACTCTCTTTTTGCGACAATAGGACGGACAGCAAGGTGTACTTCAAATCCTGCCTGTTCGAGCCCCTGCGCAAGACCTTTTGCCCGCAACACGTTTCCCAAGAGCGGCAGATCGGCCCTTGGAAACATTCCGTGGAAGGCTATCATAACTTTTGTACACATGATCTTCCGGATTCCTCTGTTATTGTTTCTCTTTTATCAATTATCCGTTATCACGCAACTTTATGGATTGTCAAACCGCGGGCCGTATTCGGCGCAAAGGGCATCGTTCACGGTATTCAGTATTGAAATAAAAGAGCAGGGAACACTGCAGCCAGGCGCTTTAAAAGCCGCCGGGATGCATATAAAACCATGGGCAATGGCATTTAAGCACCTTTTTGCCTTCCAAGTTCTTTATCCAGCCTAATGACCCGGTTACATCAAGCGTGGCCATGTAATCGCCCTCTTCGCTGTACACCGGGGAGACCCGTGAAAAATCAATCGGCTGCAGTATCGGTATCTGAAGATACGCTGCTCTTTTTTACCGAAGCCGAAACAAGGCCCAGTGCAAGGTCGAGCAACATGAAGAATATGACTGTTCCCTGGGCTGCGGCCAACGGAATGATTATCGGCTGAATACCTGGAAAGGCCCAGGCCATGGCCGATGGCGCGTCTTTTGAAAATATGAGCGCCATGGTGCAGTCTGCCAGGAGATAGAAAAAGGCCGCCAGGGCTTCCAATGCGCCCATTACCCAGTATTCTTGGGTCCCGAGCCGTATCCTTCCGCCAATCATGAAGAAAAACGCAAGGCCCAGACCAAGTTCCAGGCCCTTGAAAAATTCTCCATCAATGGGCCCGGCAATGTACGCCAACCCGGCGAACACGAGTATTCCAAGTCCTGAAACGATTGACAGGAGATTCAAAATCAACTTTGCTCTCAAAAGACTCAATGTGTTGTTTCTCCTTGTACAACTTGTCCATATACACGCAAATCATGGCCCAAGGCAACTTTTTAGCCATGGTAAGATAGATAAGCAAAGGATGGAACCGGCAACAACTTGGGTGTAGAACCGACTTCAGTCATTGGACAATGCCTTGCCTATGGCCTTGCCTATGGCCTGTCTGAATGCCTCTGCGCAGGGAAGACATTTTTTCTTTCTGTACTCTATCGCCTTTTTGCCGAGTTCCTTGGCCTGCGCCAACCTGCCAAGGCCCGCGCTCGCAAGTGCAGCAATCTTGAGCAGGCCGGGAGCACTCGGCGACGATTCAAGACCCTTTTTCGCAAGATCGAGGGCAGCCTGATTATCAAGGCCAAGGTATATGCGTGCAGCTTCCTTGTACCCGACAGCCCCCGGCAAGGCCGAAAGCAACCCGGCCTTCGCCTTTTCTTCAATTTGTCTTGTCCGTTCAATATCTTTTTCAGTCAAGTGCAATTTGGTTTTACAAAGACGAAGCACAAGGGCCGCCTCCAGTCCTGCCTGTGGCTGCAACCTTGAAAGACCGGGAGAAAGTTCTTTTTCAGCCTGCGGGATGGATTTTTTATAGTCTTTTTTCAGATAGTATATCCTTGCCAGCAATGCATGTATGCCCGAGGGCTTGGGCCACTGCATGGACTCGTCGAGGCGCGGCTGTTTGCCTTCCTTTTGCAGGGCCGTGATGCAGAGTTCCATGGCTTGGTCCAACCTGCCGATCTCGACGGAAAACCTGGCAGCGGCAAAGTACAGCCAGGAAACGCCGGGATGCTCTTCAATGGCTTTTTCCATCAGCTTTGCGGAATCCCTGGTCCGGTTGGCTTCTATGTACAGCTTGGCAAGCGCGAGATACGGTGTCCTCGATGGATCTATTCTCGAGGCCGACTCGCAATGCTTAATTGCTTTGAGGGTATCTCCTGCCAGATCATTCAGTTCGCAGAGCTTGAGTTCGGGCCAAGCCGTTTTTTCTTTGTTCGCAAGTGATTGTGCCTCTTTCAATGCTTTATTTAGGTCCTGGATCCGTCCCATGTGGAGGTACTTCCAGGTATGAGCCATGATCTCCAGGGCCCGGGCCGGTGCGAGTTCGGGATCGAGGGAAAGACTTTTTTCAAGCAAACCGGATATCATATCGATGTTGCTCTTTTGGAATCCCTTTGACTTGTTGTACAGGTCCTGGGCTCTTGCAAAGGCCCTGGCCGCATCCTTGTCGGAAGCGAGTATCCTCGCCTCGAAAAGGGGCTCCCTGGTCGAAGAAACTCTTGAAAGCATGCTTGCAAGGGATAGAGCCATGTTTTGAGCCATGCCCTTTGTGTCGGCCATGTCGCCTGTAAAGGTATCTCCATCTACGATACGTGCCTGGTCGGAAGACACGATGCTGAGCACCGCCACCAGGTTGGTTCCCCTGGCCCCCAAATCGCAGGTAACCACCCAGGGCACAGCCAGCTTCCTTCCTACCTCGGCAGGTCCGCTTTTTCCTGTTTTTCGATCTTTCATACTTGCCAGGACCTTTTCGATCTCGGCCCTTCCAATGGGTTCAAGTCCGGCCCTGGCCTGGATACGCACTGCCTTTTCCAGTCTTTCGTTCACAAGATCCAGTATCCATGGCTCCACTCTGGATCCCTTGGAACTTTTACACGGAAGTAATGCCACTCTTCCCAAGCGCCAATCTTCGGGATTCGGCGATTCAGATGTACAAGGACCGAACCTGGTGAATGTGAGCACAATAAATGCGAGGATAAACGCAATAAAAATACCGAAAATCAGATTTCGCAGCAATGTCCTGGAACCGGGCCTGTCTTGGTGCACCGATAAAAAACTCACCAGTCTTCCGTGCCATCCATTGTATCCAGCGGATCCCCGGAATCTTCGCTCTCCTCTTTCTTTTTCTTCTTTTTATTCGTTACCGTCTTGTTTTTCCGGGTTCTTGTTTTCCTGGTAACCGGATTGTTGTGGGGACGCACGGTATTCCGGGTTCGAGGCCTTTTCATAGGTACCACGACATTAGTCCTGGCAGGCCTTGGCTTTGGGGTCCTGGCTTGAATAATCTCCGGGTCAGGCTTTCCCTCTTGAATGCCTTTGAAGAATGCGGCGGCAAAGCCTCTCAATGCATCCAGGTAATCATTGTTGAGCGGAATGGCAACCCGCTTACGCCGCAGCTTGTCTCCGCACCGCATGGAATAGAGATGAAAGTCCAAGTTCACAGTGTTTGTAGCCCGTTTTACCATACCGACAACCAGCCATCCCACGTCTAGTCTTTCAGCCAGGGCCATGGCCGACTCGGTCATCCTGGGTTCATCGAGGTCGGCCAAAACAGCGCCCAGGGCTGCCTGTATCTCCCTGGTGGCAGGTGACGGCTCCAGTTTGATCCTGTGTAAAATCATCCCGTCTGAACAGGAGAATACTGCAGGCCCTCCAAAAGGTTTATAACCTGCCATTACAGCGCCTATTATGTGAAGACCTTCCCTGACCTTCCGTACCTTGAGAGGCGCGAAACCCTTGTTCGAACCGTCGAGAAAGATCTTTGCACCCGGAGGAGAAGTTGTGACCTTCAAGGTGCAGGACTGGATTCTGGCTGCCCGTTTCCTGGCAACATTAAAGGCTTTTTTCAACTGTTTTTCGCCATCCAGAACTGATGGTACGGGGAAGGTCCTGTCCAGCATGGCCAGCCTTGTCAATACTTCCATCCCGAGTTTGGTCTGCCCCGCAAATATTCTGCTTGTTCCCAGGATGGACAGAGTTTCCAGGTATGGACTGATATCATTGGTGATGCCTATGGCCCGTTCCAAGATTGCCGCCGCCTTTTCCGCATCCGGTATGGCATCTTCGTACATTTGTTCGCTGAAAGATTCCTTGGCCTCTTCCAAGAGGCTCTTTGCCTGCAACACAGCCCTTTTCCCCAAGGTCATGATCTCTTTTGCAGCATTGCCGTCTAATCCTACGAGTTCGAATCCATCTGATTTTTTAAGCAGATTTCTGAAAATATTGTCTATCTGTACCTTTGCAGGTACGGCTGCATCGTCTTCCGGAACAGTAAAAACAGCAACACGCAGCTTGCCTGCCTGTACTTGTAGTGATGAAACGAAAATAGCACCAAAAATGAGTTGTGATACAATAGAATGGCTCATTTAATGTACCTCTTCCAAGTCTCTTCCAACCCTTATTAGGTTAACGGCCAAATGATGTTCAAGTCAAGGTCGCCTGTACCCGATGCCGATACACCCCGGGAAATTCTTTTACTCCGTGTTTTGACTGAGGATAATCCAGCGAAGTATCATACTGCTCGAAATCACACCTGGAGGTATTTCATGAGTAAATACATGTTGCTGGAAGGACTGTTGGGATTATTCTTACTCTTTGCCAATGCATGCGTATCCAATAACCAGGATGAATGCTCTACCGATAATGATTGCGATTACTGGCAGTCTTGTGACAGCGGCAAGTGCATGGCCATTCAGTGCGATATGTACCTGGATTGCCCGGACGATACAAAGTGCGTAAACGGGACTTGCACACCCTCGGGTGACGTGGATACCGATACTGATACTGATACCGACACTGATGCTGATACTGATATCGACACTGACACAGACACTGACATAGACACCGACACCGACACCGACACAGACATAGACACCGACACTGATACTGATACCGATACTGACACTGACACTGATACTGACACTGATGCTGATACCGACACTGATACCGACACTGATACTGACACTGACACTGATACCGATACTGATACCGACACTGATACCGACACTGATACCGACACTGATACTGACACTGATACTGACACTGACACTGACACTGGTACTGATACTGATACTGACACTGGTACTGATACGTCAATCTACTGCCAGGAGTTGGACAGCCCCAACCAGTTGATTGCCGACCGGCGATTTCAGCGCGGCTTTACTGTACTGGACCAGGTCACGCACCAACCCGGGGGCAAAATACTTACCGGATTTTGTCCTGGTGATCCCATCTGGGACATTGCCCAGTGGGACAGCCTTGGCGACCTGGGCAAGACCACACGCCAGACGCTCACGTCAGGAGCAGTACGCTGGGCCAATCAATACGGCCGCGTGACAGTCGGACCTTTGGGAAGCAAGGATTCCGACCTGGCTCTTGCAGTCTGGGCGTATGAGGAATATGGCGGCCAGTACCATACTCCTACTCCCGAACGAAAATGGGTACACATGCTGGCTGAGCAGCGAATCAGCCCGCCGGGAACAAACCGGCCGGGTTGTCCGCCCATCTCTTCACTTTCATCCCTTGATTTCAATCTCGTGGCCAGGCTCCTGCAGGACGATCCCCACTACCAGGAAGGATACGATAAGAGCAAGCACGCCGCACAGTTCCTGATTTACTTCACGGTGCAGAACCTGAATACCAACAACCCAGGGTTCGGTGACTATTTGTGGTTCGGGATCACACCGTACGACGACCGTTACGACATAGTGCCCGTTTACGTACAAGGAGACCTGGGAGGCAATATGGGTACTGGTAAACTCATCTACAACCTGGGTGGAGAGCCGTTCCTCGATAAAGGACTGAAACCGGGAGGTCCCGAACAAGTCTTTTCAAAGGACGTCCTTCCCGATGTCCGCAACGCCCTCCTCACTGCGTGGGACCGTGGTTTCATTCCTGACTCAAAGGTTCTTTCCGATTACAAGATCGGCGGCATGAACATAGGCTGGGAGGTACCTGGTTTGAACAACGTGGAAATGCAGGTTCGAGACCTGTCCCTTACGTACCGGAAGAAAGCCGTGACACCGGTGGTCTTCGACTTCAACAAGGACGGTGATACAGAAGGCTGGACCGCAAACAATCTCGAGGATCTTGGGTCGAAACCAGGGCCGGAGGAAGGCCTCTGGATTCTGCGGGCACCCGGCGCCGACCCCTCGATAACCAGTCCAGAGTTGAGTCTTGAGGCCGCCACACATCCAACCTTGCACCTGGTAGTAGCCAATGACCATAACCCGGCTGAAACCTCCACCCTCCAGGTATACTGGGACAGGTTCGGCGAACCAGGCTTTCGGGAGGCTTGGAGCGTATCTCGCCCAATCAGCAACGGCGGCGGTTGGCAGACCCTGGACATCGATCTCGGGGCCCAACCAGGATGGCGCGGCGAGATTTCACATATCAGGATCGATCCGGTAACAAGCGGGGACGGTCATGCCATTGGCATTGATCAGATAGCATTGCTGCCTTGAACACCACATGCGAGTTCGACATTATTCAAACAGGTCATGAGGCCGAATGAGGCCTGAAGATTGAAAAGGCAATCCCGGTGCCTTGGAATAGTTATCCCATATTGTGAATTTGGAGCTTCATGCCGGGGCCCGGTGAGTCAGGCCCTATGTGCTTGACTAATAGGTGCAAAGACCATTACACAAGCAACAAGGAGGCTTGAGATGCTGGCTAGAGATATTGAAAAAGATGGTGGCGCAAGGAGTCTTTCCGAAGCGGAATCAATGGCGATCCTGGAAGAGTTCGGTATACCCCTGGTAGGCCAGAGAAAAGTCCGCGATTTGGATGATGCATTGAAAGCAGCCTCTGACTTGGGCTATCCGGTTGTGTTGAAGGCATGTGCAGAAGGCCTGGCCCACAAGACGGACAAAGGGCTGGTCAGACTTCACCTGAATGATGAATCAGACCTGTCAGCGGCATTCGATGATTTGGTGGGAAAGCACCATGGTGAATTCATTATCCAGGAGCAACTCGAAGGCGCAAGGGAGATCATGGTTGGAGGAATCAGGGATCCACAGTTCGGTCCATGCGTTTCTTTCGGCATCGGCGGTGTCATGACAGAACTGTTGGATGATGTCGTGTTCAGGGTCGCGCCTGTAAGCCGGGTGGAAGCGGGAGAGATGCTCGAAGATATAAGGGGTAATCGGATTCTCGATACTTTCAGGGGTGAGAGTGCGATAGATCGGGATATTCTCGTGGGAACAATTATCGGCCTGTCAGACCTGATGGTGCAAAGAGGTGATATAAGAGAGGTGGATATCAACCCCATGATCGTGAGAAGAGATGGAAGACCCGTGGCTGTCGATGCACTTATAATAGTAGCAACACAAGCAGAGCAGGCAAAACACGTTTAACCGGAATAAGACCAAAGGAAAACGTTGGCAATGAGTTTTGAAGACAACCTGAAACAGTTGCCCCAGGAGCATCATGGTCCTTTGGTGAAACTGGGAAAGGGTGAACTCGGGGGAAAGGCAAGGGGTTTGTCCTTCCTGGAATCCCTCCTCGACATGTATGACTTGAGGCACGAATTCTCCCCGCACCTGGTGTCTGTGCCCGAGACCACGGTTCTTGCGACTGCCGAGTACGAGCGATTCCTTGACAGGAATTCTCTCTGGAATTTCGCGGGTAGAGATGACAAGGAAATTCAAGGGGCCTTTCTCAAAGGCTCTTTCGCCCCTGAAACCGAGAGGGCGCTCGAAAGATATTTACGCACACACAAGAAGCCGCTGGCCGTGCGTTCCTCGTCATTGAACGAGGATGCATACAATCACCCTGCTGCCGGCCTGTACAAGACCTACATGCTTCCGAATTCATCCCCAGACCCTGAAAAAAGGAAGAAGCAGTTGCTGGATGCGGTAAAACTCGTATATGCAAGCACGCTCTGCGAAGCACCGACAATGTACATGAGGAATCACAGCCTTCCGGTAGATGAAGAAAGGATGGCCGTGGTGCTCCAGGAAGTGGTGGGCGCGGCCAAACAGGATGTCTATTACCCCTTGTGCGCCGGAACGGCCCAGTCGATCAATTATTTTCCTGTAGGCAGAATGAAACCCAAGGACGGTGTGGTTGCCCTGGTATTCGGCCTGGGAAAAAGGGTGGTTGATGGTATTGATGCATTGAGATTTTCCCCTCGTCACCCGACGATAATCCCGCAGTTTGCTACTTCCGCGGATATGCTTAAGAATTCCCAAAAGGCATTCTATGCCGTAAATTTGTCTGCAAAGGATCGTGACCTCACCGGCAATGAGATGGATACACTCGTCGAATTGCCCGTATCCGGTGCTGAAGGACATGATACCCTGGAAATGGTTGCATCAACATTTGTGCAGGAAGAGGGCATGATGTATCCCGGTACTGCGCGACAGGGCCGCCGGATTGTCACTTTCGACGCTCTTTTAAAGGGAGGAAGGTTTCCAATGGCCAGAATCATTTCAAGGGTCCTGGCCCTTGCCGAGGATGGCTTCGGATCCCCTGTGGAGCTGGAGTTTGCAGGGACAATGGATGAGTCCGGCCCTCCCCGGGGAATAGTGCACCTGTTGCAGGCCCGCCCAATGGCAGGTGTACTCGACAGGGACAGGATTAAGATGCCCGAGATATCTCAAGAGCAGCTCGTGCTGCGCACGAACAAGGTCTTGGGACGTGGAAGCAAGGACGACATTAAAGACATTTTATGGGTGGATCCCAAACATTTCGATCTTTCCAAGACGCACGAAACAGCGCGGGCCCTGGCCAGGATGAACAGGTCTTTTGAAGAGCAGTCCAAAAAATATATCCTGATGGCTCCGGGCAGGCTTGGAAGCACCAATCCAAGGCTCGGATTGCCGGTGAAGTATCCCCAGGTCTCTGCCGCAGTATTGCTGGCCGAATTGAGTACAGAAGAATTTTCAATTGAACCTTCGCAGGGTACCCACTTTTTCCATAATGTGCTTGCCGGCGGAGTACTCTATATTTTCCTGGACACTACAAGAGGGGATTACCTGGACCTGGAATGGTTGAGGGGCCTGCCAAGAAAGGCAAAGGATTCAGACTTGGTCCACAGCGTGTCCGATGAGCCCCTGCATATCAGGGGTGATGCTTCGATACCCAGGATCATGGTTTTCAGGCATGGGGCTCCCGAATAAGATCATCGGCGACAGCTTGATTTTTCGGCAAGGTCTCAATATGCACTAATTTTGACTCTTGGGGTTACCTGTCACCCGGGCGGCGGCTCTTTATTGTTTCCGGGAAAGATCACTCGCTTATAAAATCATACGGTTGCAGGATCTTTGAACGGCCGGGCAGAGCCGTCCAAGTAATCTACTATGGCGGACAGCTCGTTGCGCACACGAGGTGAACCTATACTCTTGAGAGTTTTTCTCAACTCCGGCACGATATCAGGACCGGCTTTCAGAAGAATTGCAGCAATGTTTTCGTCTGCATTGTTGTTTTTTCCCAATTCTTGGACCAGGTTTTCCAGGCAGGCTTCACGTGAGGAATTCAGTATATTGGATACTGCAACAATATCGGGCTTGGTGCCTGACTCTATCAAATACCTGACAGCGGGTGGGCCCACCAACTCCAGTATTCTCCTTCCGCTGGCCTGCATTCCGCGATCATAAGGATGTTGTAATAATGTTCTGGCATAAGGAACAGCTTGGCTTCCAAAAGCTGCAATGAGTTCTTCAAGCATTCGGCGGGAGCGTTCACCGCTGGGCCATCCCGCTCTGAAGTCTGCATGGCCAAGGGCCATGAACAATCTCTCGAGGACATCCGGTCCCATTGCAACCAGGTGATCCGTCACCTTTTTTGCCCTTGCCTTGTCTGAACGAGCGAGGTCATGAAGCAGTTGGCTTATCCTGTCCCTGGGATGTTCGCTCACATCATCCGGGTCGCCTTCATGATGTTTTCGCGAGAGTAACCTGGTGACAAACGGGATACCCAGAAAAACAAGGATTACTATGACTGCAACCATTGAAAAGAGTTCGTTCGAATCAGACATGGAGTATCCTTTCTCCTGGATTGATAATGTTAGCACCCACCGATGCCAAAGTCCAACATACCGGTTGGGCTTGTGACAGCCGAGTGAAAATGTCAGTGCCAGGGTACCTGGAGAAAAGCTCGAAAATACCGGGCTTGGGATAGATACCGTCTTGTAGTCGTTAAAGATACCAAGGACACTTATATGAAGGAACTCATCAAAGCCAAATACATTATAGAATTACCTGGTCAGGGGTCCCTGGTTGGCCCCTGGCAGGCGATGGACAAGTAACGGGCGGGAACGGAATTACAATCCTGCTCTATGGGCGGTTTGAGATAACATAATGAAATGGCGTTGGTTTTTGGCGACTAAAAGCCGCTGCGGGAGCAGCCTCCGTCCCCTGCCTGCCGATGAGGCGCCTGCGTTTGGTTGGGGAGGATCTGGCGGAGCCCCTGGTGGGTTGCGCCAATCGCAGCGCCATAATATGATATTACTTACAAAAAAAGTAGGATACCTTGCTTCTTGTACATGGGTATCCGGGAGTGATGCGATGTCACGTATATCAAGGACAATTTCACAGGTGCTTTCAATTGCCGTGGTGTCTGCGCTTGCCCTGGTTATTGGCTGCAATGTCCAGGGCGACTCGTCCGGCAGCGACAACTGCGGCTGCCCGGAGCACGGCGAGCAGGAGCTCCGGCAGGAGCGAGCCTACGAGTTGCCGGGAGACGCCGAGAACTCCACAGAGCCCGATTCGGACAGCAATCTCGAGGCCGACCTGGTACAAGAGCCGGAGACCGAGGTGCATGCAGACGAGAGCGAGGCACAGGAATCGTCCCTGCCTTGCCCTCCACAAGAGGCTCACCTGGTACACGACGTGTCGGTCCACGAGTTGCACGCCGAGATCCAGGGAGGAACCAGCCTCGCGGTGGTGGACGTGCGGGAACCCACGGAAACCGCATCCGGAATAATCGAGGGAGCACTCCTGTACCCGTGGATAAGCGGCGTGCTACGCCGGGAGCACGAGAGCCTTCCCGAGGGTGTACCGTTGTATGTAATCTGTGCATCCGGAGGACGTAGCTCGCCTGCTGCCTCCTTCCTGGCAGGCGCCGGCCACACCTGCGTGCACAACGTGCTGGGAGGCATGAACGCCTGGAAAGCGGCTGGATATCCCACGACCGGGCCGTGAACAAGCCTTGATTACAGTGATACTGCCGGGTCCCTGTTGCATAATATAAAAATTGACAAGCATTAGAGGAGATATAAGCCGCCAACTGTACATGCTGCCGCCCTCTGGCGATCACTTCGTCAGAGTTCACTCCAGGTGTGCTATCTCTCTTTCCGATATGCAAGAGTGCACATCGTCTTTGCCTGGATCATGGTTGTACATCCTTGCTCTACGTTTCATCCGTGCCCAAGGGACAACGTATGTCTGTCAGGCATATGCATTCCCGGTGACTGCTGTTTTGGCATTTCAGACAGGAACTCGACGGCGGCCCTCCTTGCAAATAAATATAAAACATGGGATCAGCCGGGCCGGTTTAGTCGACGCTGTGGACAACTTGTCGAGGCTGTTATAAAAGATTGAGATTGCATGGAGGATACGGACATGGGAAAAAAAGAAAAAATATTTACCGGCAGTACAATTTCATTGCTGTGTACGTTGATCTTTACACTGTCGTACTCTGTCTCCTCTCTCGCATGGGAACCCGATCCTCGCAGGAACCTGGTTCCCGATGCCAGGCCATTGGCAATGGGTGAGGCTTTCAGGGCCATATCGGTCGGCAATTCAGCCCTGTATTACAATCCGGCCGGCCTGGCCTTTTTCCCTACCTATTCGATCGAAGCCAACTATACTTATCAATCATGGGTAAGCGGCCACGTGGCTCAAGTGTCCATAGCCGACACAAAATCAAACCCGTACGTCGGCGCAGTAGTGGGTTATTCGTACGGCCATTTCGACGGTAATCCCCTGGGCAAAGGCGACAAGTTCTCTTATCATTCAACAAGGCTCGGCCTTTGTTTCCCCCTGGTGAAGGACACCCTGGCCCTGGGGCTCGGTTCTCACTACATGAATTCCAAGAAGGATGATCACCAGGCTGACAACTTCCTATCCCTGGACGTATCGCTCCTGGCCAAGATCGGGCACGTAGTATCTCTTGCAGTCGTAGGACACAACCTGACCAATCCTGCCTCACAAAGCGCGCCCATGAGCATTGGTTCAGGTGTTGCGTTCCAACCCTTCGGCTCGTTGCTCCTGGCCTTTGACGTGGTGGCCGACTTTCAAAGTGCAAAGGGAACGGCAATGGAATATCACACAGGGGCGGAGTATCAGATTCTTTTCGGTCAAGGCAAAGGAGGCGGGCAGGTCATTGCCTTGAGGGGCGGGTATATATACGACGATGTGAGGGACAGACAGTTCGTGTCCGGCGGACTGGCCTATGTCAACCCGGGCGGCGCCCTGGAATTTTCCTTTAGACAGGGAGTGGCCGGAAGCGGCACATCGGACAAGGACAGCATCTTCTCGTTTTCCCTCAAGCTTTTTTTGTAGGGTGGGATTCAATAATGCAAATTTCGATGACAGATGGGAACAGATAGCAGGGCACGATGATTGACCATGTTATTTTTTTTCATCCGCACCAATGTCCGGGTGACCGTCCTCCGCTCTTGAGTCCCCTTCGAAGTCTTTTTTTACATCCAATATTTCCGGATTACCGTCTATAGTTTCCGGTGCACCTGAATCAATACACGCTGATCTATTGTCCAGGTGCCAATCTCCATTGACAATGTTGCTCCAGTCCGGATTCACGAAATCAGGATTGTCATCAATATTCCTGGCCGGTCGCACTGCGGACCCAAAGTGATTGTTTATCCAGGTAAGGTTTCTGTCCTGGTCACCCTGGCTCGTACTGTCATTGTACAGGCTGTCCAAACTCGTGCTGTCGAAGTCATTATTCCAGACTATGGACGGCTCCAACCTGGGAGCAAACTCGTAAATGCCGTAAGCTCCATGGGTCAGCACATTGGAAATAAGTTGTAGCCTTCCTATCGGCTCATCGCTGTTGCTGTCCGACCAGAGACAAATCGATGAAGAGAATGCACTCGCAGACCCGGCCAGGATGACATTGTGAAACACTACGGGATCCAGGCTTTCATTTGACTCGGGCAGGAAGAAGCCAAGTCCGCAGGTGTCTTCCGAATCGCCTCCATGTATAATATTGTTTATTACGATTGCAGTGGAGCTGTCCAGGCCGAGGCCTGTGCAAGGCATTCCGCACGTATCACCGCCTGTGATTTGGTTGGAATCTATTATGACCGGGTTGTTGTCCTGTGCCACTGTCACTCCCTTTATAAGAATTCCATCACAATGAATGTTCTGCCTCCACCGGCCGCCGTTGTCACAACTTGGTCCGACTATATGGTTATGCCTTATAACAGGAGTCGCACCGTTTTCTACCAGTACGGCCTGACCATTTTCATCATCATAGAATCTCCTGTCCCTGACATTACCCCCAATGATGGTGTTCCATTCCACCAGGGGCGAGGCAGCGCCGCCGGAAATAAAGAGCCCCCTCAAGTAGGAAGCCTGACCGGTAATTATCCCGTTTCCTGCAAAAGTCGGACTGGCACTGTCCATCCTAACTGTGTAAGCAGTGGTATTTCCGCCTCCTGCATCATTGCCGTGGAAAATACAACCCCTGACCTCTACGTCTCTCGTGACACCGGGAGCAAAGGTGAAGCCGTTGTTTTGGTCGGTATATACATTGGTTGGAAAGTTATTGGGATCCAAGAGCCATGAACCCGGATTGTAACCGCAAAACAGGCTGGCGTCTGCCGGAATCTGAAATGTTTCGTTGTATTCACCCCCGGCCGTCAGTACACCGGTTATGAACCCATTAACCCCTGTCAACTCGGATGCCCTGGCAAGCCCCCTTGTGATGGTAAGGCATGGTTGTGTCCTGGTGCATGGATTGGAATCGTCGCTGCCCGACGACTGGGATACATAGGCTGCTGATTGGCCGGCGCCGTTTTCCGAAATATCAATCTTTACCGTATCCTGGTCCGTGCCGCCGTCTCCGTCGTCGACGGTAAGGGTTATGTCCCAAGTGCCAACAGGCAACCTGATAGTGGGATTGGCGCCGTCCGCTACATGAACCCCGCTGATGGACCACGAGTATGAAAGCTGGTCGCCATCCTGGTCCGTGGATCCGGTGCCGTCCAGATGCACCGGGGTCAACGTGGCATTAGCGATGAGATTTTGATTGTTTCCAGCATCCGCAATAGGTGGATTGTTCATGGAATTGACGGAAACAGCGTCATGTGCCACGCCGTTGCAGCCGTCTCTAACTTCCAGATCAAGTGTAAAGACTCCTTTTACATCAGGTGTGAACCTTGGAATCAACGTATCGCGACCATTGATATCCGTGTTGGAAAGACTGCTTCCTTGCGGTCTTGCCGCAAAACTCCAGATGTAGGCCAATGGATTGCCGTCGGGATCGGAGGCAGAGCCGGAAAGAGCAATTTCGTGAAGGTTGAGCACCGAAGTATCCTGCCCTGCATTGGCTAAAGGATCCCTGTTTGAAAGGATGGTGATTTGCAGGTCTTTTTGTACCGTATCCGGTTGTTGGTCGGTGACCGAAGCAGTGAAGGCAAGTGCCCCTGCAGTAGCCTTGTACGGAATACCGTGCAATACACCGGATGAATCCAGCATGAGCCCGGCCGGTGCAAGGTTGTTTCCCGCCTCTGTCCAGGAGTACGGAGATACGCCCCCGGTTGCCTGTAAGCTGTAACTCCCGTAGTCCACGCATTCCCTGGCCTGTGGCAGGTCCGTGCTGTTCGTGACTATTTGCAGGGCTGGAGGTGTTACAACGATGTCCACGTTCTGCGAGTCTGTTCCGCCGTCGTTATCATTTACGGTCAGCCGCAATGTAAATGTCCCGGCCACATCAGGTATAAACCATGCCCGGCTCGCATTCGCTCCGTTGATATCGGAACCGTCCAGAATGCTGTCTGTCGGTTTTGCAGCAAACTCCCAAGCATAGCCGATTGTATCACCGTCAGGATCACTCGATCCCGTGCCATCCAGATCGACCCTGTTGCCTGTTTCAGCCGATGCCGGGGCAACTACCAAAGCTTTCGGAGCATTATTCAATGCCGTGGCAGTGACTTGTGCGCTGCTTGAACCACCGCAACCATCAGTGAGGGCTAGCTCCAAGACGTAGTCACCCTTCTTGTCGGGGAAGAAGGAACAATGTGTCGAGTCGGAGCCGACAAGATTCGAGTCCGTGATGGTGCTGCCTGTTGGTTTCGAAACCAGGCTCCACGAGTAGGTGAGAGGATTGGCATCAGGGTCGCTGCTGCCGCTTCCATCCAGGACGAGCTGTGACAGGTTGGGCCCCGAAACATTGTTCCCGGCATCTGCCGTTGGATCGCGGTTGGGCAGAACAATTAAATCCAGGCTGCGGTCGGCCGTTGCATTATCATGATCCGTGACCCTGGCCGTGAACGTATAGGTGTTTGCAGTGCCGGGATCAGGCCTGCCTTGAATTATGCCGTTGGAGAGCAACTGTAATTGCAACGGCAGGTCGCCGCTTACCTTTGAAAATGCGTAAGGAGAGGTTCCGCCTACAGCCTGTAACCCGTCAAAGGTATAATCAATACATTCCCTGGCCGGTTTCAGGTCGGAACTGGAGGTGGTAATGGCCAGGTCCTGGATTACCTGCACAATGATTTGTTTCGAATCGGATGCATTGTCCGGGTCCTGGACAAGGAGTTCCAGTGTGTATGATCCTTCAACGTCCGGAGTAAACGATGCGTGGGCCTCGAACCTGCCCTGGATGTCCCTGTCACCAAGAAGGCTCGATAGGGGCAAATCCTTGAAGGACCAGGAATACGTCAGTGTATCATTGTCGGGATCACTCGAACCCGAGCCGTCCAGATCCACCTTATCTCCGGGAGACGCGGTATCCGGGCCGCTTATATCGGCAACAGGCGGGTTGTTGAGAGATTCGACTTGGGCCGTATCGGATGCAGACGCCGCATCCCAATCGGTCGCAGTCAACAACAAGAGATAGGTTCCCTTTTTGTCGGGAGTAAACCTTGCAGTCGACTTGTTATTATCCTGGATGTCCGAATCATCAAGTGAAGAGCCTTGCGGCAAGCTACTGAAACTCCAATGGTAGGTAATGGGATCTCCTTCCGGGTCAGTGGCCGAACCATTGAGTTCTATTTCGTGGAAATTAAGTACGCTGTAAGGTCCGCCTGCATCCGCCTGTGGTGGATTGTTTTTTGCCGTGACATTCACTTGGTCAAAGGATGTGCCACCTTTTTGGTCATCTACCATCAGTCCTACAATGTAAACTCCTCCACGGTCCGGGATAAAAGAAGCAGTGGATGCGCCGGTACTATTGTTGGGGATAATAGAAGATGTTGTAATATTGCTGGCCTGTGGTTTTGAAACTATCGTCCAGTTGTATACCAGCACATCACTGTCAGGATCGTACGAGGCCGTGCCGTCCAGTTTTGCCTCCTGGCCCTTATGGACCTCAATGTCCACTCCAGCATCTGCGGTTGGAGTCCTGTTGTTTCCGGCCGGCACAGCGGTTACTGTTACTTCGTCCTGATCGCCGTCCTTGCCGTCGTTCACTGTGAGCGAGAGGATGTAATCCCCTGGGTTATCAGGTTTGAATGAAGCAAGCGGAGATGTACGGGACTGAATGTTCGTGTCCAGGAGCAGGGAGCCGGCTGGAACCTTTGAGAATGACCATACATACGTGAGGGTATCGCCATCCGGATCATACGAGGCGCTTCCATCCAGGTCGGCTGTCTTGTCAACGGTCACCGAGAAATCGACCCCGGCATCTGCAATGGGCGGATTGTTTGCGGCGGAAGAGACGGTAACCGTAACCGAGTCCGTATCCGATCCGCCCCTGTTGTCGTTTACCTCGAGGGTGATTACATATTCGCCTTCAGCATCCGGGATGAAGCTTGGTTTTGCAGCGGATTCGCTGTTATTGGGCTGTATGTCGGTGTCCTTGAGATTACTGGTCGCAGGCTTTGAATCAAAGCTCCAACTATAGGTTAATGTATCGCCGTCCGCGTCGCTTGAACCCGAGCCGTCCAATAAAACCAGTGAACCGGGCTTGGCAGACTTGTCGGCCCCGGCATCTGCAATGGGTGGATTGTTTTCACCAGGCAACACGGTAACATTTACAAAGTCCGGGACAGACTTGCTGGAGCCATCTCCTACAACCAGCCGCAGCACATAAAGGCCTGGAGTCCCGGATTGGAACGATGCCACGGGTTTTGTATGATTTGACAAAGAGAACTGCGCGCCTTTAGGAGTACTGTCCACGGCCCAGTTGTACGTCAAGCTATCACCGTCCGGATCGAAACTGGCCTCACCGTCAAGGTCCACCTGTATGTTGGTCCGTGTATGCTGGTCATAACCTGCAAACGAGATAGGTTGGCGATTACCTGGCAGAAATGATGTGCAACCTGTTTGAAAGACAAGCAGTACCGCCGCGGCGTTTAAAAGCGGGTTTGTATGAATCTTCATGTCTTCCTCCAGAATCATGCTGCTCGAACATTGAAACAAGTCAATCATATCATAATTTTTGGAAGTTGACACAAGGCGCGTGCGCCCGTAGTTTGTCTGATGGATAGGAGTATTAACATGGGCAAATCGAGTGTTCTTCCAGTTGTTTTTTTAGTACTGTTCACGTGTGGAATATCATCATGTTCCAAACCAATGAGGAGCGGGGACGAGCAGTACCCCTATAGTTCAATGACAAAGTACTTGGATGCATTAAGGTGGAAGAACTATCAGGGCGCTTCACAATATTGGTTGCCCACCAGGAGAGACAAGTGGCTTGAAGACCGGGAGGCGGAAGAAGATCTGGTGAATTACCAGAATTACAGTATCCATGGGATCAAACCTCTTGGAAAGGAAGGCAAGGTACAGGCCAGGGCAAGAGTGGCGGTATACAGAAATGACAGGTTGGTTTTGGAGAAGAAGACCCTGCTTTTGACCTGGGAAAAGGTGGCAGGCACCTGGTTCATTGTTAAAGAAGAATGGATTGCTTCGCCGCAAAACCGTAAAAGCGACAATTACAAGGTAGAGCCGAGCCATTAAAATTGTTTGACCCGTGAGATAGTGACAGTAAACGGGCCGAGGTCGATTTTTTAAAGCTTTGTTTGGCTGGGGAAATCATGACCTGTCACATTTCTGATTCAGCCGCGGATGGCTATTGACTGTTTCCAGCATTTTAATTTATCATTTTCCAGTAATATGTTGTACTTCTTTTATAAGGAGAAGGCTTGAAGGTACACCATCTAGACAAGCTCATCAAGAGATGCGCAAAGGAGTTGGCTTTTAGAAAAGCTCTGCAGGCCTTGAAGCTTTCATTGCCTTGGTCATTGGTGTCCTTTGCCGTTTCCCTCTTGCTTTTGCCTCTTGGTCCTGCATGGCTCGCAGCAATATACTTATTGGTACCGATACTCATCCCCATTCTGTGGGCGGCCATGGCTTATCGAAAAGGATTGGACCTTGAATCAGCCGCATCAGCCCTTGACAAGGCGGCAGGTGAATCCGACCTGTTTTCCTCTGCCTTCGAGTTCCAGAAAGAGGCACGAGACACAGTAGATGTTTCAAAGGGCGCACCAGCGGCCCCGGAACAATTGGCCGCGTATGCGGTCCCCGACCGATTGGCCGCGTATGCGGTCCCCGACCGAATGGCCGCGTCTGCGGCCTCTATAATGAAGCAATTGACCATTGCAAGGGCAGAAGAAAGAGCGGCCGAAGTTTGGAAAAGTCCGATGCCCAGGCCGGAACCGAGGTCCATGTCATGTACTCCTGCAATAATCGGACTAACCCTGTTCCTGTCCGTATTCCTGGCAGGTGAGACAGGCAACCCATTACTCGTTCATAACAACATGAAACCCGGGACATCCAGATATGTAACAGAAAGCACATCTCCTTTACCGGCAATGACCCCGCAAAGGAGAACCATGAAAAAGGCGCTTCATGTTCTGGCTGACTTGCTTACCAAAAAAGAAAAGGACCATACCTCCCTGCTCGAAAAGCCGAAAGAACAGCCTCCAAAGGATCAAAAACAGGGCGCGCCTGAAAAACATGGCCGTATGATCCAAAAACCCATCTCTGAAAGAATAATGGCAGCCAAGTCCGAACACTATTTCAGGGTCGCGGAAATAATGAACGACCTGTCCACAAAAAAGACCTTCAAGGCCAAGGGAAAGTTCGACCATGGGGTCGATGACATGGTGAGATATCTCGATTCCAAGGTATTGAGGGGAAAGAACCTTTCCGGCAAGAAACTCGAAGACATGGCCGAAAAGGTGGATGACTTGTCACAACGCATGTCCGAGCTGGCTGCATCCAGGGAAGGCAGGCAGGCAATGGACCCAATAGGCATGACCCATACCGGAGGCTTCAGCAACGAGATACAGGGACTGCTGCGTAGATCCCTTGCGGAATTCCTGCGCCACTATGCATCCACACTCCGGGCCAGGGCGGAACAAATCTCCAGGGAACAAAGCAGGTACAAGAAAGCCTTGGCAATGGCGCGCATGGGCAGACCAAAAAAAACAAGGCGAACGGGACTTCACAGCGATGCACCTGCAGATGGCCCCATGGCCATGGACAAAAATCCTTCACCGGATGTTTCTATTGCGCCCATGAAGCCTCCAGAGAACATCGAACCAAACAACATGAAGGGAAACGGCACTACACCCGGGGCCAAGGGCGCGGGAGCAGGCAAGGGGCCGAGAGCCAAACCACAGGAAATAGGCAAGGCGGGCGAGTACGATTACTTGAAGGTGAAGGCCAGGGTGGGACAGGGTAAATCATGTTTCGAGCTTCTAAAGGGAACCGCTCCGGGAGATGCCGAAGAAATAGATTCAGAGGCGTTCAAAGGGCTTGTACAGACAAGTTCGTCCAAGGCTGAAAAGACCATGGAGCAAGAGCCCATACCAGAGGATCTCAAGGAGATAATAAAAGGTTACTTCAAGGCCCTGAGTCCTCAGGACAGGCCGGATGGATGACCTGAGTTCCTTTTTCACGCCTGAATTCCTGGCCCGGATATCACGTGTAAGCTTGTTTGCAGGTAAGCTCGTTGGAGGAGGAAGACCTTCTGACAGGACGTCCAAGAGAACAGGAACCGGGACAGAGTTCGCGGATCACCGCGAATATATACACGGTGACGATCCAAAGCAGATAGACTGGCGCCTGTATGGAAGAACAGGCAAGTTCTTCACCAAGCTGTACCACTCCGAGGAAGATCGCATAGTTACCATTGCCCTGGATTGCAGCAGTTCCATGTCCGCAGGCCGGGACAAGTTCGACCTTGCACGCAGGCTTGCCGGGGCACTGGTTTTCCTTGCAACAAAGGACAGGGACACTGCTGTAATCGCTCCTTTTGACGAAAAGGTTCGTAATCCCTTGCATGGCCTGCGTGGAGAACCTGGCTTCAGGCGCTCCCTCGGGTGGCTCAGTGGGCTCGATGCAAAAGGGCATACCGACTTGCCGGGCGTGGCAGGGAATCTGCTCGGCCTTGTAAAATCCAGGGGACCGATAATATTGATCTCGGATCTCATGGATTCTAGGACACAGTCCGCCGGATTCCTGTCGTCACTGACCGGGAAGCATGGAGAGGCGGTAATCATACACGTATTCGCCCCGACAGACCGGGAGCCGCAAATAAGAGGGTATGTGAGAATAATGGATGTAGAAGATAATAACAGCATACCTGTTCTGCTGGACTCCAGGCTTGCAAAGCGATACACAGAGACGTTCGACATGTTCCGCAAATCCATGAAAGCAAGGTGCCGGTCGCTCGGCATCAGGTATGTAAGCATATCGAGCGACAAGGATCTCGCAGAGGTATTTCTCAAGGAATTCAGGGAGGCAGGAATAACCTGTTGATTGTTGTTTGGCATGAAGTTCACCGGAATATCTGAAATTCAGGCTGCCGCACTTTTATCAGGCTCTCTCTTGCTCCTGGCCTTGCTCTTTTTATTAAGGGGCAGACGCCGGAAACTGGTGGTCGGCACCTTTCCTGTATGGACCATGTTGCTCGGACGTTCAAGAGTGGATTTCAGGGCCCTTTTCGCATTATTCTTTGAAATGCTTGCTGCAGCAATGCTCTGTCTTGCCCTTACAGGCCCCACGCTTCGCGGGACAACCGATCGCAGGCAGGCCCTGGCGATCCTGGTGGATCAGGGTGTTACTTCGAGCGTGATCACGCCAAGAGGGACCAGGCTCCTTGTCTGGTCCAGGTTTGCAGACAAGGTACTGAAAAAAATACCCGAAGACGTACCGGTCTTGGTCGCGGGCGCTGCCGATCACCTGGATATACTTGCCGGTCCATGGGCAAGCAAGGGTGAGGCAAGAGCGGCTCTGGCCAAGTTGGAGACAAAACCGGTTATGAGCATGCCCATGCAGGCCGTGGAGACGGCATGCCGTGCGCTCTCTGCGTGGACTTCATCGAGGGAGCCGGCCGTGCTCTATATAGGCGGTGAAGATGAATTACCCGAGGCCCAGCTCGAAAACGGTTGCAGGCTCTATCCGGTAGGGCTTCGCGCCAAGGTCGACAACCTGGCAATAACAGGTTTCATGGCGCGAAGGACATCCGGCTTCGGCCGGGGATATCGTCTTTTTGTCAAGGCAAGGAATTTTGCCAGTAGAACGCGCAAAACCAGGCTTTCGGTATACTCGCCTTCAACCGTATTCGGCTCCGAAGAAGTGAGCATCCCGGGACGCGGATCAATCGAGCGATCCTACAAACTGGATGAAGAAGGAGGGACCGAGGGCAGACTCGCGGCCGGATTGCAGGGGATTAATGGCAGACCGGCCGATGGCTTTGCATTGGACGACACGAGGTACGCAGTAGTGCCCAAGGGTAGACGTATCAAAGTCTTACTGGTTACGCAGGGCAATCTGTTTTTTTCAAAAGGCCTGGCTGTAAATCCTGCTGTTTCCCTTGAAACCATGGCCCCGGTGGAGTTGAAAAAGCTTTCCACAGGAACCAAACCCGACGTGGTTGTGCTGGATGATACAGCCATGCCTAAAAAATACTCCGGCAACATGCTCCTGTTCGGGCCGAATGCCGCAGGTTCGAGGTTCAAACTGGGAAAGGAAATCAAGAACCCTGTCGTGTATTCATGGAACATCGAGCATCCGCTGCTTCGCAATGTTCGCTTGTCCAGTCTTGAGATAGAAAAGGCTAAACCGATACAGGCCGAACCCGGTGACAAGGTCATCGCCAGTGATTCAAATAATAACAACTTGATGGTAGTAAGGGATGATGGAAAAGAAAAAATTCTTGCAATCGCCTTCAAACTCACTGACTCTGACCTGCCTTTAAAGATAGCCTTTCCTGTCATGCTGGCCAACTTCACGGATTGGTGCGTCAAGGCGGAAACAAGTTTGAACGGACGCGAGGTAGGGCTGGGGACCTTTCAAGTCGTGGACAATGGCACCGGTTCCGGGCCTGTCACGGTCAGGGGTCCCGGTGGTTTGAATGTCGATGTCGTGCAACGTGCAGGAGGGCCGTCCATATTCATTCGGGAACCTGGTTTCTACACAATAACTCAGGGGAAAAACAGTTATACCCTTGCAGCCAACTTCACAGACAAATCTGTGTCAGCAAGATTGGCAAGGCCGTTACGTAGATCCGACGGAACAGGCGAGCATATATTCAACATCATTTCCGAACGTTACGGCAGCAGGAAGGGAAAGCCGGACCGTCCTCTTACAAAAATATTGCTCCTGGCTGCCTTGAGTCTCGTTGGAATGCTATGGATTGGACATGGTACAGGACTTTTTCATTGAAATAGTTTCCAGGCTGTACCCTGGCCCGGGACAGGTGCTGTTTGCATCCAAGGCTATGCTGTGGCTCTCGGTCTTGGCTGTAATTCCCGCTGTCTTGGCATTGGTGAAACATGCCGAACTCGGCTGGGCCAGGGTCATTCCAATCGCCCTTTCAAGGGTGCTTTTCGTGGTGGCCGTTGTCTTGCTGCTGGCCGGGCCGAAAAGAGTAGAGAAAAAGGAATCCCTCGACATGGTCGTGGCAATCGATGCAAGTATGAGCATTTCCAATTCCAGGCTCAAGGCTGAAAAAGAAGCGGCGTCAAAGTTGGTCGATGAGGCATTAAGCCAAGGCGCAGGCAAGGCTAATGTAATATTGTTTTCAGACACTGCCGCGATTTTGCCACTGCCGGCCGGACAAAAGGATATCAAGGCTTTGATAACTGGTGCAAAAAGGCCTCCCGGGAGAGGCACGGACATAGCCGGCGCCTTGAGGAGATCGTACCCGATGCTCGGCGCGAATGCAGCCAGGGTGGTTGTGCTCTTTTCTGATGGAAACCAGACGAGCGGCGACATAAAACAGGAAGCCCTGAGGGCGGCATCCCTTGGAATAAAACTTTACGCCTTCAACCCCAAGGCTCCAGTTGGAGGCATCCGGTTACTCTCAATCAGTGCGCCTAAAGAGGTTCGCGCATCCAAGGAAGTAAGGATAACGGCCAAGGTGCATTCGGATAGGGCTGTAATGTCGCATGTCTCGCTGTGGAAGGCCAAGGAGAAGATTGCCGAAAAGAAAGTACGTCTTAAAAAGGGTAAAAATGAAATTGATTTCAAAATCAATGCTCCCGGCGAGCCCGGACTTCTTGACTACAAGGTGGTTGCCAGGGCATGGCCTCCTGACGTGCAGAGGATGAACGATGTGCTGGCAACCAGGATACAGGTGGAACCAAGACCAAAGATCTTGATCCTAAGGCCCAAGAACCGGCCGGGATCGAACATGACCGGTCTACTCAAGAGCCTTGATGCGGACATAGATGAAAAACCGATTGACGATTTTCCTCCCGATATGTACGGACTCGTCCAGTATGATCTCGTTGTGCTGGATGAGCCCTCGGCAAAAGACCTTGACGGCCCGGCCGTGAAAAGGCTTGGGAAATACCTCCAGGATATGGCTGGAGGCCTGTTGTTCATCGGCGGGAAAAGATCAAAGGATATTTCAGCCAAGCAGGAAGCGCCGATAGAGCACCTGTTGCCCCTCAGGTTGAAGCGAAGGAAAAAAAGGGAAAAACTGTCCCTTGCCATGGTTCTCGTAATCGATCGTTCAGGCAGCATGGCCAGAGACGACAAGTTTGTGGCGGCATTGCGGGCTGCCCATGCAGCCATAGACGAACTCAAGGACGAGGTCAGAGTGGCATTGGTGCTCTTTGCAGATGAGCCGGAAGTCGTGCTGCCGTTGACCTTGGCAAAGAAAAGGAAGGAGATTGACGCGGCCCTGGAAGGCCTTGAGGTGGGCGGAGGAACCTCGATATATCCGGCTCTTGAAAAGGCTTACGAAATTTTGAAAGGCGTGGATGCAAAGGTCAAGCATATATTGTTATTGACTGACGGCGAGTCGGTTTCCAGGTTCGAACAGCATACAGACCTGGTCGAGGAAATGACATCCAAGAAGATGACCATTTCGACCGTGGCCCTGGGCCCTGACGCAGAGCGCAGGCACTTGCGACGATTGGCGGCGGCCGGGGGAGGAAGGTACTACTACGCACCCACCCCTGACAAGGTGCCCAAGATCTTCACCAGGGAAACAAGAACCGTGTCTGAAACAGGTGCGGTGGAAAGAAAATCGGAAATTGCCGCAGCCAAGAGGAGCGACATACTGAAAGGCCTTGCCATCGAGAACGCTCCTCCCTTTTCAGGACTGCTCTACGGAGAGATCAAGCCTGCTGCCGAATTGATCTTGGAGACAAAAAAACACGAGCCTTTATTGGCAAGGTGGAGGTACGGTCTCGGCCAGGTCGTGATGTTCACTTCCGATTGTTTCGGCCCGTGGACAAGTACATGGAACAACTTCAGCAAGGCCGCCGAGCTGTTCAGGCGCATGGCAGGTGCAGGGATCCGGAGAAACAGGATTTCCTCTCTTTCAATCAATGCCAGACCTGTCAGAGACCACGTCGAGATCACCGTATCCGGCCGGGAAGGAGCATCCGGGTTGCCGGCTCCGGATGCACTCGATCTCGTGGTGGTGGACCCCCTGCTTAAAACTGAAAAACTCAAGATGAAAAGGTTAGGGACAGCCACGTATTCTGCACGATATGTGCCCAAAAGACCAGGTCCCTACCTGTACAGGATTGAACACGTTGTGCACGGCAAGGTCATCGAATCGGCTACTGCAAGACTGGTCGAGGCATACCCGGAAGAATTCGCATCAGAGCATGATGCAGTCGACGTATTGAAAAAGGCATGCCAACTGACCGGTGGAAAACTAAATCCAAGTCCTATGGAAATATTCCAAGACAAGGTAACCAACAAAAAAACTATTTCCCTTGGAAACTCTCTGATATATTTTGCATTGGGTTTATTGTTGTTTGAAACAGCTATTAGAAGAGTATAGAAAGAAACCAAATACTTGGATAACTGGATTTCTTATCGTGGTAAATGCCAGTCCTGGTTTTGGAAGGAAAAAGGAGCTTGAGATGCAAAAAAATCATTTGAGCGTAGCCTGTTCGATGGCAATTTTGATTTTGGCTTTGCCATCTCTTTCCCTGGCCCAAGATGAGCAAAGTGTGGAAATTACTCAAAGTACGCCCAAGGTCGAGGCTCCCAAAAAACAGGAACGGAAAATCCAAAAAAAAATCGAAACCGCGATCGAAAGAGTAAACGGCAGAGTGGGCTTCGGATTTTTCACCGGGAACGCCCCGCTCGGAGCACGCTATTGGCTTAACACCATTGTTGGCCTGGATGCAGGTTTCGGCATGAACGTGCACGAGGTCAGGGATGTCGAATCTTCGGATCCAAAGGATACCACTCCTGTCTTTGATTTTGCAATGGAGCTGGGAGTGCCCCTGGCGGTTTACAGCGCCAGGAACCTGATAATTTATGCCCGGCCGGGAATGACCTTGATTAGAAAGTATAGAACCGGCACGGACAAAAACAACCAGGAAAAATATGATGACGATGTCACCCTGGAATTCAATGGAATGCTGGGGGCCGAATTGTTCTTGTCGGCTCTCGGTCTGCCAAGTGTAAGTCTCCAGGGGGGCATAGGGTTGGCCCTGGGATGGCTGTTTCCCGCAGACCAGGGCGGCAGTTCCCATTCACAATTCTCCATGGGCACGATAAAGACCGACCTGGGAGTCCTCATCAATGCCCAACTCGGATTCCATGTATATTTCTAGATAGCCATATCGAAAAATCAGAGGCAAAGAATGTATTTAATATGTTGATATTACGTACCGGCGATGACGGCAACTCAAATGCCACCCGAATATTCTGGATAATCGAATCAATCACATCTGTTTTTTTACTCAATCCTAATTTACCGGGCTCACGACCTTGTCCACCATGTCCTTGAGCTGCTCCTTTGGAGCTGCACCTATCACGCCTGTAACCGGCTCTCCGCCGTGGAAAACCGCCAGGGTCGGTATGCTCCTGATGCCATAACGCATTGCTATTTGCGGGTTCTCATCAACATTCAGCTTTACGAGCTTTATTCTTCCGGTGTAATCCCTGGCCAGGTCCTCGACTACCGGACCCACAATCCTGCAAGGAGCACACCATGGTGCCCAGAAGTCGACCAGAACCGGCACATCGTTTTCAAGAACTTCCTTGTCGAAATTCGAATCAGTCCCTTCTACATAAACTTTCTCTGTGTCATTCATCTCTTTTACCTCCACAGGTTTTTTTCAACCTTCCGTCATTTAAGAACAGCAAAGGCCATACCACAATCAAAAAATATTTTTCTTACTTGATATCATTGTGAAATCCATGCTTGGTAAAAAGACATCCATGTAACTCCGGCTGCCGGTGTAACGTTGCAATAACCACCATGAAACATTTCGCAACATAGTGCAGCACCCATGTTCACCTATTGGTATAGGCTGATTGACTAAATAATTTTACTTTTTCAAGTTACATGCATTATCTTTGTCCTCATGTCGGGAATCATGCGTATAGGCACAATTATCTCTTGCCTGCTGTTACAAGGCGCAGCCGCCTTTGCAGGGCTTCACCCCCTTGAAAAAGGCGAGGCGCTTCTGATCGACGAAAAGGCGGATATATTCCTTGTTGTCCAGGTCAGCGAAGATGCGCATGAAACTCCGGAATCGATAGTCAGAAGATACACCTCTGATTTGCCCAGAGACCGTCTTGCAGTAATCTTGGAAGATCGCCAACCCGCAGATCCGATTAATATACCATGGACAAATCTCGTCTCAAAGGTAAAGGCCCGGATATTGCTGGATCTTTTCCCAAAAGATCGGCCACTGCAAAACAAAGGATGGGTCCACGTCGTGGTATATTCCGACGAGAGCTTCAACTTGTTGTCCAGGTTGTTTCACGGAGATGACGATCTCATTCTTGACCTGTTCACGAGGCTGGGAAGAGATATACACACCGGTGATACATTAGTGCTTGAAAAACAGGACATGACATCCGGTTTGGCTGATAATCTTTTCAAACAAGCCGAGGCAAGGGCAATTCCCATTTACGAGAAAAGCAAGCCGGCCGGGAAACAAGTTCAAGGTGAGATTTCCGAAGATGATGAAATACTCGACCAGGATATTGGTGCAAACAAGATGACCGAGGTTCATTCGACCCTGTACAAGGCCAGGGAAAAAGCAATCTTCCTCCCGCGGCCAAAAGATGGGCTTTTGTACAAAAAAGATAAAAATGGTGAACTATTCACCGAGTACAAGGTAAGAAAAGGCAATTCCCTCTATTCGATAGCAAAAAGGTTTACCGGCAGGAAAAAGCCAAGCCGCATCAATGCTGCTGTCAGGGTCATACAAAGAGCCAGTGGTTTCAGGAAAGCGGCAAGTATAAGACCGGGAGACATCGTGGTGATTCCGGTGTCACTACTGGGACAGGATTACAAACCACCTGCATCGCCACCTGCATCAAGCACCTGTCATGGAAAATTTCCAAAGAAAAAAGGACCGCTTACCTATTACCGATTGAAAGACGGACGGGTCGAGGCCAGATATACCTTGAAAAAAGGAGAAGCACTTTACAGCGCAGTGGTCATACGGTTTACAGGCAGGCTTAGGGCAAAGGAAGTAAACGGACTGGCCATGCTGATTGCCAGGTACAGCGGCATCAAGGATGTAACCAAGATCCCTGCAGGGGCGACCGTAAGAATTCCCATCGACTACCTGGATGACCCGTGGCATCCATGTCCGGCCCAGCCCGGGGCTGAAGTTGCAGAAGAGCCGGCAGAGCCCGAGCCGGTTCCACCCGCAGCAAAAGGAGAGGCATCCGGCTTTCATTTTATATTGGATCCGGGACACGGCGGTATTGATACCGGCGCACTGGTGGCCGGTATGCCGGAGGATGAATATGCTTATGACATTGCTACAAGGTTGAAGAGGCACCTCGAATCCGCCGGCGGCATCGTCCACATGCTGCTCTATGATAAAAAACAGAAATACGTTCCAAGGAACGTGGCATACCTTAGGATGGACAGAAACGAAGTCTTGCTTACCAGGCCGAGGTGGTTCCCCAACAACCCCAGGCGCGCGGTCATGGTCAGGGTGGCCATGGTGAACCAAATATTGAGAAAACTAATAAGGGAAAAAAGAATATCCCCTGAAAAGATCGCTTTTCTGTCTGTACACCTGGATAACCTTCATCCATCTGTTAAAGGTTCCTTTGTATATTATCCCAATAAGGTGATGCGTCGCCGTAGATTGAGCCTTGGTAGCGGCCTGTTGAGAAGACTGTTCAAGGCCGTGGATCGCAGATTGGAATTCAACGCCCGGTTCCTGGCAAGGTCCCAAAAAGAATCCAGGTCCATGGCGTACCGGATGGTAAGGGCGCTGAAGGCTGCGGGATTTCCAATGACACGCAGGCCGGTCAGGTACAAGATATACCGGGGAAGAAGAGTGTTTTCACCCGCCGTCGTCAGGTATTCTCCCGTGGTCAGAGCCTTGTTGCTGGAGACCTTCAATCTTGCAAACAAGAAAGAGAGGACGATTCTGGCAAGCCCGGGACAGCGGGAGTTGTACGCAAGGACTGTCGGGGATGCATTGATAGCCGAGCTTAAAAGTAAAAAAGGACTCAGCCTTCCGCCCATGGAAAAGGACCGGGGAAGCCCAAGATTCCCCAAAAGACGCAGCAGACGAAAAAAAAGACACCTTAAAAAAAGATAATCCGATTACCCTATTTTTTTGGAATCGCCCTTATCCTGGCCTTCCCGTCCTGGACAACTACTTTCAGTTCCACGTCCCTGCACTTGTGTTTCTTCATGAACTCCGGCAGCTTGTGTTCGAATTGCTTCATGACCTTGTCATACGAAAGCCCCTTGGAGGCCTGTCCAGTTTTCTGCCGGGCAAGCATGAGTTCATTGTAGGCCTTATGAAGCTTGGCCTTGTCCACCTGCGGCACACGCGGAGTTGAAGGCATCGTGGAACGGGCGGTTTCCACTTCCTGCTCTGCAGATTGTGCTTTGGCCGGCACCGGTTTGCCCTCACCCCGGACTTGTGCTTCGTCTCGCCCTGGTCCCGGTTTCAATGCTCCGGGGGAATATGTGTTCAGCATGTCCTTGTTGACCTTGCTTTTTACGGATTTGTACCTGTCTCTGGACATCCGCCCTTCTTCCATCTCCCTCAAGATCCTGTCCCAGTACCTGCTGTACGAAGCGAACTTTGAAATTATGGAGTTCAACTTGAATCTCAAGGCAGTGTTCCGTGGCGGGTTTTTGGCCCGGTGCTTTCTGACTGCAGCTTTGAGTTCATCGTATTTCTTTAACGGGGGAACTCGATCGAGTCCCAAAAAATATCTTTCAAAGGATATCTTCAACTGGTCGACTTGTATTCTGAGTTTTTCCAGCTCAATGGCGAAATCGGATTGAGTGACCATTTCCAACACTCCGTGCAGCAAGAATCAATCCGGATCTTACTGCAACCAAAACAAACTCTTCAGTTGCACAAATATCCCGAATATCCCATTACGTTTTTTATCATAACCCGGCAACCATGGTTTTACAAATTGGCAAATAATATCCATTCCCCGCGCTGATCGAAAAACAAGGACACAACTCGAGACATTACTCTTATAAAACCCGGCGCTAACCGTTCAATATCCTGGTATCCTCTCCAAGGAAGGCCAGCAGCCTCTTTTTCCCATCGCCTTCGAATTCAAGGAACTTCAACCCAATACCTGTTCCAGGCAATCTGTGTATCACCTGGGCAGCCACAGCTACCCGTTTTGAGTCATCGGGCAGCTTGATTTTTAACCGGAGTCGCGTTCCAAGAGGCAACTTAATATCTTCTTCGAGAAAGAGCCCGACCATGGAAAGATTGATGGTCTTGTATTTTCTGGTCATTTTTGGTGAAGAAAGGTCAACGTCCAGGGATAATTCTTTCCTGATATAGGTCCTTCGTTCCAAATCGGCCATCCAATCACCTCTCGGGCGCCAGGTATTCCCGCCGGACAAACCTCTTGTTTAACATGATCCGACAAATGTATCCCTTTGGTCAAGAGTTGACAGCCCGTATCCTGTCAAAGATCTCCAAACCGGAAAAACTTTTTTTCGCCGGTATAATGTGGTCCTACAGGCATTAAAGGAGATGCTGTAACAACTATCAGTCTCGTCCGAAAATCCGGGAAAAAAGCCCTCTGACCTTACCTGAGCCGGAAAGTTCTTCGGCATCCAACTCAACACTGGCTCCTCTGGTCTTCAACTTGACGCCCAATCTTTCGATAACGTCATCAGGCGTGTACTTTGTGGACAGCCTAACCACGGCTCTCCTGCCGGTCCGTTCATCCTTTACGGTTACCGTCAGCAGGGCTTCCCTGTTGAGACCCACTGCTATTTCGAACTTTCTCGTTCCTCTGGGCCCCTTTGGGATGTTGGCGATAATCATGCTCCCGATAAACTCGTTTTCCTGGATTTTGTCACTTTCACCTTGGAAAAAATGTACTTCCAGAGTTTTTTGATTGTCCTTGGTCGTACCCAGTTTATACCTGGCAAGGTGAGGCAACCTGGTTTGGGCAGGGATTATTGGCATGAACCGCCCTCCCGGAAGTCCCACGCCGATACTCTGGGGCAATACATCGACCAGCGCTACCTTTCTTTCCTCGTCTTGACTGTTGGCCAACAAAGCTGCGCCCACTGCCACGGCCTCGTCCGGATGCACGCCTTTGGACGGTGCCCTGCCGAAATGTTCCTCTATCATTCGGTGAATCAACGGCATGCGGGATTGGCCCCCTGTGAGCAGCACTGCATCCACATCCGCCACTGAAATGTCGGCGGATGCAAGTACCCTGTCGCTGACCTGCAAGGTCTTTTCAACAAGGTCTATAACTATCTCTTCGAATTCATTTCTACTAATCTCCACCGACAGATCTCTTGGCTTACGATCTATGACAGCAATATACGGCAACTCCACTTTTACCGATTCCTGACCGGACAATGTACGCTTTGCCTCTTCTGCCGCCTCGATTATCCTCTGGAGAACCATGGGATCATCAGGCAAATCAACTCCCTCCGCTTCCTTGAACTTGTCCCAGATGAGAGTCACCAGCCGGTAGTCGAAATCCATTCCCCCCAGAAAAGTCTCTCCGCCCGTTGCCGCAACTTCGAACACATTTCCCTTGATACTTACAACCGAGGCATCGAATGTTCCTCCACCAAGGTCATACACCAGAACCCGTTTGTTCTTTTCTTTGTTGAACCCATAAGCCATTGCAGCAGCCGTGGGTTCGTTCACTATCCTCGTTATTTCCAAGCCGGCAAGCTCTCCGGCCTTTCTTACCGCGGATCGCTGATTCTCGTTATAGTATGCAGGAACGGTAACCAGTGCCTTTTTCACATTGGCTTCCAGGTACATGGAGGCCAACTTTTTTACTTCTTTCAAGACAAGGGCGCTTATCTCCTGCAATGTATACTCTTTGTCCCCCAGCTTGACCGCAGTATCATGGTGCGCTCCGGGCACGATTTTATAACTCATATGTCTTTTTACTTCCTCCACAAGTGGAGAGCCGTATTTCCTGCCGATGAGCCTCTTGAAACCATAAACCGTAAACTTGGGATTCGTTATCCTTTGCCTGGCCGCGGGTTCACCCACTGCAAACCTGCCGTCCTCCCATGCTACAATCGAAGGGATGGTATTCTTTCCTTGCGGTGTGGGTATTATTAATACCTTGCCGTCCTTGACCACGCTGGCGCAGCTATATGTTGTTCCAAGATCAACACCTATCGGAGACGCGTCGCTTTCGTACACAACCTCCCCGTTGCCTGTAGAAACAACATCTTCTGCGGCTTCATTCCCGGATTCAAGCGTTTTGGCCGGTTCTCTTGCTTCATCTTTTTCCCCGGTCTCATCCGTCTCTTTTGCCTTGGCTTTAATCTCTTGTTCAGCGCTATCCTTTGCCTGCGGTTTTTCTCGCAAGCCGGGTCCCTCATCATCTCCGAATAGCAAACTGTCATCTATCGCCAGGTCCAGGTCATCCTGGTCTACTTGACTGGAATCCCTTTCTTCTTCAATGTCCTCATTGCCGATCTCGAACTCTCCGGTGTTTCCTTCTGACGAGCCAAGTTCGTCCAGATCTTCGACCTCAAGATCGGCAGGAACAGCATGAATCGGCTCGCTGTTTTCTTCATCCTGTCCCTCGAACTCTTGCAATTCCCTTTCATTGTCGAGAGCCGTTTGTGAAGACTCTTGTAATTCCACCGGCACCTCGAAAGAAACTTCTTCCTCCTCGCCCGTATCCTGGATGCCGGATTCAACAGGTGCTTTCTCCTCACCTTTTCCTTCCTGTTTTTCCCGGGTTGAAACAGGGACCTCGGGCCAATTCTCACCTGTTTCGGCCTTGACGGCAACTTCTTCACTATCAATATCTTCTGTTTCAATTGCCTTTACATCCTGTGGACCGGATGCGCCTGCTCCTTGCTCTTTTTCTTGTTCTTCATCGGCCGGGAAAGCATCTTCTTCTATCTCGATATCGATGTCTGTATCTCCTAATTCATCGATTTCTTTATCCCCGGTCTCCTGTTGTTCCTCCCCGCTTTTCTTTTTTCCCTCTTCCGTTTCTTCTCTTTCTTTTGATACTTCTTTCTTAAGCTCCGGCTCGACTCGCTGTTCAGCCGAAGTCAATGTAGATGCCGCCTTTGTTTCATCCCGCGACATTGACTGCACACTATCCCCGTCCTCCAGGGGATCCAACACCTCGACAGCCACATCATCCTCATCAAGATCCTTGTTTTTCTCCACAAGGTTCTTCAGCCAGTCTCGATCCATTGGATGAACATCCAAAAATTCTATTCCCATACCTGCCGGTTCACCCTCAAAAGACTGTTCTTTTGTCCTGATCCATCTAACAATCCCGCTTGCCATCAACAAGTGTACACCGCTCTTAAACTCCATGGTGATGCCTATTATTGTGCCGACCGGTTGGGGCGTTGAAGTTCGAATAAAGATGCCTGATTCACTTATATTTGCAGAATACCTTTCCAAAAGCTGGTTTTCATCCTTGAACCTCAATGTGATTTTCTTGAAAAAAGGGGCTCGTTCCGCACTCCTGTTCTCGTTGTCAATATTGTCTTTTGTCATTATTTCCTCCATGAAGCCGGGATCAGCCGGCAAACATGCAATATCGAGGGATCATTCCAAATCAAGCACCTCTGTAAAAAAACCGGGCATGACCTTGCCGGGCACAACGCAGTTGATGCCCGGCTCCTTCAAGCCAGGGGATCGGTGACCTCTACCTCGACGTCGTCTTCGGCATCACTGGCCTTGGCAAGGACAGAATCGAGCCACTCCTTGTCCTTGGGATGTATGTCCAGGAACTTCAGGCCCATGCCGGGTTGGAGGCCCTTGTATTCTTCGCCTGATTCGCGAATCCACTTGACAACCGACGTGGCCGAAAAGAGATGTTCTCCATTCTTCAACATCGCTTTCAAGGTAACAATAGTGCCCGCAGGCCGTGGGCTCCTTGTTTTCACGAACATACCCGACTCACTCAAGTTACCCGAATATTTCTCAATAAACTGCTCCTCGTCTTTGACCCTGACGGTTACGCGGCTATAGAAGGGCACCCTTTCGGCAGCCCTTTTCTCATCTCCATTTCCTTCAGTCATTTCTTACTCCTTATCAAACATTAGCAAATACAAATCAAAATTATTCTACATTAAGCTGTAACCAATCGTCCAGCATCTGTTTATGGGCCGGAACTCTTTTCTTGGTCCCGGTAATAATTCTTGTAATAACCATCACCAAGAAAGATATTTTGCAATCATCCTTGTATTCAATGTTAATTATTTGTAAACTATGGTCTATAAATAGAGGTCATGATGTATAAGTGTAAAAGAAAAACTGTTTCTCTTTTTTATCTACTTGCAATAATGTTCCTGCCCTGTTTCGGTGCATCGTCCCAGGTTTTTCCCGGAGCATCGTGGCAAGAAAAAAGCCCTGAAGATGTGGGCCTGGACAATTCTGTTGTAAATACATTCGTATCCGCGCTTGGCGGTGACGGTGTAATCATCAGAAACGGTTACCTGGTAAAGAAATGGGGGAATTGGACCGGCAGAGCGGACTGGGCATCGGCGATGAAGCCTGTAATGGCTACGATGCTCTTCTTTGCCATAGAAGAAAAACGAATCGATTCGATCGATTCACTCGTAAGACCCGTGGTTCAAAGCCACCTTGGAAAAGACCTGGCAACCAAAGACCTTACCATGTCATGGCGCCACCTGGCGGACATGACCAGCGGGTACGCCAGGGGGGAAGCGCCCGGCCGGGCATGGGCATACAACGACTATGCGATTCAACTGTACAGCGTATTGCTTTTTGACGGTGTGTATAAAGATACGCCCGACCATGTATCGACCACACACCTGTCTCAATTGGGATTCGAGGACGGCGGCCTCTTTGGTTCAAGGGGAGGAAGGGGCCTGAATGCATCACCAAGGGACTTCGCAAGAATCGGATGGTTCTGGCTCAACAAGGGTAACTGGAACGGGACCCAGCTTTTACCCAAGAGCTACTTCGACAAGTACATGAAACCGGACGTGCCCATTGATCTGCCAAGGACGAAAAACAGCGGTTCGGACTATCTCGGGGTAGGCAGCATAGGGGGAGGCTCGGATCAGACTGAATATGGTCCGGGTATTTATGGCTTCAATTGGTGGTTCAATGCAATAACGCCGAATGGTCACATGACATGGCCGGATGCACCGGCGGATACGTTACAGGCCAATGGTCATTGGAACAAGGAAGTCATTACAATAATTCCAAGCCTCGGCTTGGTAATCGCCTGCCGGGGAAACTGGGGAGACTTCAGGCCGGGTGATTCAAGCGCCTCCATGAACCAGAGACTCGCATCCATTGCGAATGCCGTCACCAATATGCCGCCCAGCGCGGAATCCGCTGATTACTGGGTGGAACAACCGGACTCCCTGGAAATAACGTTGAAATACACCGATCCGGACGGGCCCGGACCATATTCATTTTCTATTCTATCCGGCCCCCGACATGGTGAATTACAAGGCTCGGGAGCAAACAGAAAATATGTTCCTGCCACAGGTTTCCATGGAGATGATTCGTTCACCTGGAACGTATACGACGGCATATCATATTCAACAGCGGCATCTGTCAACATCACAGTGGACCAGGAGGGCAACCAGGCGCCGAAAGCGGAAGACAGCGCAGTAAAGGGGTTCATCGACCAGCCGATTCCAATAGACCTTAAATATAGCGACCCTGATGGACCCGAACCGTACAATTTCACCATTGTCTCCGGGCCTTCACACGGAACGCTCGACGGCACCAAAGACAAGCGAACTTACACACCAGGTTCCGGCTTCGTTGGTTTGGATTCTTTTACCTGGAAGGTCCTTGATGGAGAGGGGGGCGAATCCAACCAGGCGGAATGCGATATCTCGATAAGTCGCGAACTTGAAATAGCCAACACCACGGTAGCAACAGGCAGTGCGTACAAGTGGGACAAACTGGCCCCTGGAAAAAAACAATATATAGACAGAGCATATACCTTTACAACCGTTCCGGCTCAAATGACGGGCATGGCATATCTCATGACTGCAAATGATGATAAAAAAGCAAATAACGATCCCATGGTAATCTTTGATGTCAATCAAAAAGTCAGGGTGTTCGTTGCACATGACGACAGGGCCCGGCCCAGGCCTTCCTGGTTGGATACCTGGAGTGATACAGGGGAAGATTTAGGTAACGGCGACACCAATTTCAGCCTTCTTTCCAAAGAACTTGGTGCCGGCCGGATTTCACTCGGCCCAAACAGCTGTCCAAGCGATGGATGCAGTATGTATACTGTTGTAGTCCAAGCACTTGGTTCATCCGGTGATACCGATACAGATACCGACACCGACACGGATACTGATACCGACACCGACACGGACACGGATACTGACACCGATACTGACACGGATACTGACACCGATACTGATACCGATACCGACACCGACACGGATACTGATACCGACACCGACATGGACACGGACGCTGACACGGATACTGACACCGATACCGATACCGACACCGACATGGACACGGACGCTGACACGGATACCGACACCGACACCGATACCGATACCGACATGGACACGGATGTAGATACGGACACTGACACTAATACAGATACTGATACGCAAACAGGATCGAATTGCGGGCAAGACGGCCGGTTCTGTTACACCAGCAATGACTGCTGCGAGGATCTGTACTGTAAATTCCTGGATCCGATGGTGCCTGAAGATGGTGGAACGTGTAAGCCCAAGGATAGCGGGGAAATATCACCTGCCTCGGGATGCGGTTGCAGTCATTCGGCTTCAACAGGCTTCCCGTCTTTTTTGTTGATGTTATTCGGTATATCTATTTTCATAGGACACAAGCATTTCAATGGATGAATTTCAGTTGACATTTTTTCCTGCACCCGGCTTCCATACCCGGCTCAAAAACTCCGGCAGTATCCTTTACTGCCTGCATGACAGGAGGCGGCCATGGAAAAAACTTTGTCATTAAAAATATCACCTGTACTTGCGGCAGCTTTATTGTTCTGTCTGTCCGTCCGTGCCTCGGCCGGGTACATGCAGGGACAAATCCGCTTGGACCCGGACAATCCAAGCCGCATGATCTACCATGGTATCAAGGTAAACGGCCGGCCCAAGCCCGTGGTATTCTGCGGTCCCGGTGATCCGGAAGATTTCTTTTACAATAATACAGAGGCCAACCTGGAACTATTGATATCAAAGGGAGCAAGATGCACCTATATCACGGCTTATTTGCAGGACTTCGGCGGCGGCAACCCAGGCTCGGGGCAGGCTCTCGACCAGACGCTTGACCAATGGGATTCACTAATCAATAGGTTGGAACAGGCAGGGATTATCACTGTTTTCTTTTTTTTCGACGACAGCCAGCCCCTGCCAAACGACTGGCAGGATTCAATAGACCGTATCGTGAATAAGCTCGAACACCACAAGTTACTCATTTGGTCAGTGGCGGAAGAGTACTCGGAGAAATTGTCCAAAGCACAGGTAGCAGCCGTGGCAGCAAGGATACGAGCAGCAGATGATCACGATCATGTCGTGGGGGTTCACCAGTTGCAGGGAACTAGCTTTGATTTCAATGACAATGATGATCTCGAGATGTTCTTGATGCAATTACCAAAAGATTCACCCGACCAAGCACATGCCGACATACTCTCCGCACATCGAAATACTTCAGGCCGCAAAATTTTGAACATGGCTGAATTGAAGGACCATGCAAAGTTGAATCGAACGACCGTGAGGCGCTTGAACTGGGCATCTATCATGGCCGGCGCAAGCGCAGTCCAGGTTCTATGGATGGGCCGTGCCTCTGATGATCCATCCTGGAACGACCAATCCAAGTATGATGATTGTGGAGTTCTCACTGACTTTTTTGAGGAGACCGATGTGAACACCATGTCCCCTCACGATGAACTTGCATCAGGTGGAACCAGGTGGGTGCTTGCTTCACCCGGCAAATCATATATCGCCTATGCCTTTGATTTACAGGGAGACCTGGGGATAAAGGGATTGGAAGAAGGCGTGTACGATTTCACCTGGCTCGACGTTGTTACCGGCAACGAGGTGGAACAAACCGGGGTCTCTATACCGGCCGGCGACCACGCCTGGCCGAAGCCGGAAGGAATGGGCAACGAGCTGGCGCTTTGGCTAAGAAGACAGGGGGCTTCGAATATTCCACCATCCGCACAGGATCAAGAGGTTTTCGTGGAACAACCCAATACCAAAATAATAAACCTGGCATATACCGATCCTGACGGACCGGGACCTTATACCTTTACAATCATGTCCGACCCGGCACATGGTTCCCTCGACGGCTCGGATGAAAGCAGGATCTACCGCCCTGATGTGAATTACTCCGGGAAAGATGAATTTACATGGAAGGTGAATGACGGCCTTTTGGACTCCAATGTCGCCAGGGTGGACATCCTGGTGGATCCGGAGGGAAACCAGGCGCCGGCTGCATCCTGTGACACTGTTAGGGCCGATTCAGAACAGCCCGTATATATACAGCTCAAGTATACCGACCCTGACGGACCAGGGCCGTACACTATAGAAATAACAAAGCCCCCTGAAAACGGGTCCTTGTCCGGAGCCGGCAACGACCGGACCTACACATCGGGCAAGGGTTTCACTGGTACGGATTATTTCAGTTTCACCGTACGAGACGGCGGCGGAGCGACATCTGATCCGGCGACATGCACAATCATCGTGCAAGAACCATTGAAACCTGCAGACACGTGGACAGCAAGTGGAAACCAATATGAATGGGACAAGCTGGCCGAGGGCAAGGTTCAATACATAGACAGGGCTTACACCTTTTCCAAGGCACCTGTTGAGCTCGAGGGCATGCCCTATCTCAAGACAGCCAACGATGACAAGATGATCAAGGACAATCCGTTCCTGACCTTTACCATCAACCTGCCTGCAACAGTTTATGTTGCACGGGATGAACGAGCCGGCGCTTTACCTTCCTGGCTTGCTACATGGTCTAAAACAGGGATGCAAATTCAGAACAGTGATACATCGTTCATACTTTTCTCTACCAGGGCGGAGCCCGGAAGAGTGGAAATCGGAGGAAACGCCTGCCCCAGCGATGGATGCAGCATGTACACGGTTATCCTTGAACCGATTGCTTCGGGAGACTCGGATACCGACACTGATACTGACTTGGATACGGACAGCGATAGCGATACTGACACTGATACTGACTTGGATACGGACAGCGATAGCGATACTGATACTGATACTGACTTGGATACGGACAGCGATAGCGATACTGATACTGACACTGATACTGGCAGTCAACATTCACAAGAAAACGGATGCGGGTGTGTAACTCAGAATTCCAGGATAAGCTTGCGGGGCATATCATTTTTCATGATTATTGTCTTAACCCTTGCCCGGAGGCAAAGAAAATATCGGAATAAAACTTGAAATACCTTGCGCGGCCGGATTCACAATTCGTGAATTCTTAATTTTTTCAATACAAGAAACAAAGATACAAGCAATACTGATATCGATAGTGTAAAATCTGTTTTATGCATGCTGCAACCACACCCTTGGCTCTGTGAGCCTTGATTATTCTTTTGGTCTGAAACCTCTTGATCATGCTTGCTCTGATCGGCCGTGTACTCTGCATCCGCTTCACGGTCCTGTCTTTCGATGGACTCTGCATCCAGATCCATATCACCTGTTGAATCCTGTTCATCAAAATTCGATGCATCCGAAAGATCGGCGTCAGGCTCCGGACCGTTTTCATATTCACCGGCCTCGTCAAGAAACTCGGCTATTCCAACTGTGAAAACCTGTTTTGCCAAATTGCCATATTTGTCCATAATCATGAAAGCAACCACATTGTCCGTATCCGAATATTGCTTAAATGGAACCTTTTCCACTGACATCGTCTCATTCATAGTGGAGCCGCTCGAACCTGAGACTTTACAGGCCGTCCATGCGCTGCTCCATGTACTACCCTTGTCTGTCGAGTATCGATAGAGGCCGGAATGATACCTGGCGGCTATCTCGTCGGATGACAGGGCTCTGCCTTCCAGGAAAACCTCGTCCAGGCACCCCTTGAAAAACCTATTGCGGTTCAATGCGCGGCCAAGACTGAAATACTTGTTCGAACCAACCTCAAAACCGCTCCAAACAGCCTCGCCCTGCTCCTGCCCGTTGATGTACAGCTTTACATGCTCTCCCTGTACTGTTACGACAACATAGCGCCAATTGTGGTCATACGCAAAAGAACCTGACTCGGATTCCAGGGATTTGTTGGCGCCGGGAGCTCTGCCTTGAACAATAACGCGATCCTTCCGAAACCGTAACCATACCGAGCCGTTTTCCTCTACTCCGCCAAAGACTGCAGCCTCGTTCGAATTTTGCGCCTGCACCCAGACCGACATGGTCAAAGCCTGCGACTCCAAAGTGATGGCATCGAAATCAATGTAATCGTCGACCCCGTCGAAACAGGCGGTTTTTTCCACGTCCTTGCCCGATTGCCAAGAAGGCATCTCCGGCCAATTCAAACTACCATGCAATATTCCTGAATGACCGAATTGAGCCGAATCATCCAAGTTGCCGTTCAAATGCAATAACAGCAGTGTTTCCGGCCCGGCAGCCAATTCTTGGGCACCGATTATCAACCCGGAAGAATCCTGAACCTTTACCTTGCAGTCAGGGTTGAGTTCGGTTGTATGCCTCGGTGAAAATTCTTTGAATTCCGGTGGAACCAGTACTTTGACGGTATAATCCTTGCTTTGGAGCACATCTTGTCCGTATGTCTTGATCCTAAACCTAATCTTGTTCAACCAGGGATGTTCTACATTGAAAGGCACTGCCCTTGCAGTAATGGTCTGCTCTTCCGTAGTACCGTCAAGGCCGGTGCATTCTGCAGGCAAGACGCGCCAGTCTTTTCCACCGTTCGTGCTGTACTCATATTCTGCGGTAGAAGGAAGCAAGCCCGTGTCACTGTCCCTTACCTGGATCGAACAATCAGGCGATGTGGCAGTTACCGTTTTGCTCGGAGAAAAACCAGACCAATGTACACTGCGTACCTTGACGTTGAATTCAGCCTTGTCGGTGCGTGCGCTCCTATAATAGTTTCCCTTGTAGCAATCGGTTATCCAGAACCTGATACGATTGGATTTCAAACTCACCTGGCTGAACGGAACACTTTCAGCGGTTATCGTCTGCCAAGCCTTTGTCCCATATCCCCCGGTACACGATACGCGAGACCATTCATGCCAGGTTCGTCCGCTGTCGATGGAATACTCACACCTCACGCTGGCGGGATCCAGGCCTGCCCCGGCACTTCGCACCTCTACACTGCAATCAGGCAATCCTGTGTCGATCTCAGTTGCAGGAGAAAAATTTCGCCACCTGGGAAGCGCCACTCTAAGGTTGCTCGTCGAATTCTTGATTGTTTGTATTCGAGCCGGCCAATTCGTGCCTTCCACGCAATTTACAGGATCTCCGTAACTGCGGGTATTGAATATAAACAGAAGCACCTTGCCCACTCTGTTGAAACTGTCCGTGAACCACGTGTTGAATTTGTCGTCCGGATAGGCTGTACAATTGTCCGGATGTTTGGTCATCAACCAGACCCACATGAAAACGTCTTGAGCCGGGTGGCTGTTCTTGTAGTCGACGGCGGCATCAATCATGGATGGATACCACTGGTCCACGTATACTTCTTGCATGATTCCATCACAGGAAGACCACTTGGAGATCGTATCATTGTAGAAAACATCCGTTATCATGACCGGACAGGCAGCATTTACCTTTCGTGCACTGTTTTTGATATCCCGGTAGTCGTTTTCGGTGAATCCCTTGCCCATGGGCTCGTCCAACTGGATGAAATCTACGCCCAAGGATGCCAAATAGGCGCCATCAGAAACCATTTGGTCCTTGCTGTTGCCGGTTCCGCCACAAACCCATAGGCCATATCGATGCGCTTCACGGACCCACTCGAGTTGGGAATAGGATCCATCCCCTGAAAAACACCATGAGCGAAAATGCACGCCGTTTATTCCTGAATTCACAAGTTCACGCCAAGACAGGTGCTCGTCATCGGGAGCAGTCTTGCTGGTGACATTCGAAAGCTTGGAAACATCCAACATCACGAGTTTTCCCGGTGGCGCCTTTGCATGAACCAGCCAAGTGGAAAAAGTCAAAAAAATAAACATCGCGTACGTTGCTAATATCCTTTTATGCATTGTCACATCCTGCTCCCTTTCTTCCCCTCCCGTGATTCCTTGGATCGGGCTATTCCAACATCCAATAACATGAATATATTTTAATATCCATGGAAGCAATGTCACATTTTCATTAGGTGATGACCATGCAAACCTTTTGAGTTGAATCAGGCAAGGTTGAAAAACAAGGTATCTGTGTAGTGCTTGCTTGTTCCGGCCATGCCTGATATCCACATGAACATGAATTCACATGTACCGACTATCGGCAAATGTCTTGCATTTGTTATCTTGGCCTCCATTTCCTTTTCGGCAACCGCCCGGCAGGACAATGAAGCCGCCTTTGCGGAAAGGTTCCTGTTCGGCAAACAGGAATCGTGCCGCCTGGCTCTCATCCTTGCGAGGGATAATGTGCCGCAAGCAGCCTTC
>JAADFL010000206.1 GCA_013152945.1 Deltaproteobacteria bacterium
GACACGGACATCGACACTGACACGGATACCGATACTGATACTGATGCAGACTCGGATGCAGATAGTGATACAGATGCGGATTCAGACGTAGTGATCAAGGGAGGCTGTGCCTCGACAACAACGAACGTATGGCCGGGTCTGCTCATTGCACTGGCTTTGATGTTGAAATCGATGACAAGAAAATCTTCAGGCAAATAAAAAGACAGGAAAGATAAATCAAGCCCGGACAGGACGAACACATTATTAGGTCGATTTGAAATGACACATATGTTGCCATCAAACGTACAGGTTGCTATGGTCGAATCTAAATGAGGATATTACTTGCTGCACCTTTTCCTTACCGGCTGGTTACACCCCTTGGCCTGGGTTACCTTGCAACAGCCTTAAGACGAGCCGGACACGATGTTGAACTCAAGAATCCGGTAACGGGCCGTGACGATCCAGGTGCCTTTGCCGAATGGTGCAGGCGCCGCGGTTTCGATGTCGTGGGCCTGCAAGTCATGACATCCGAACGTAACTCCACCCGGGCCTTGCTTGCGGCACTGCGCGACCAACATCCCAAGGCCTTGCGACTTGTCGGCGGGCCCCACGTAACCGGCCGCGGGATTCAGATCTTGGAAGAACTCACAGACGCTCACTATGCATTATGCGGTGAGGCCGAATTGAGTCTGCCCAAGCTCTTGGGATCGATTGACCGGAGACATCGCCCCTTGCCCGGAAAAAGGCTTGCCGACATTCCGGGACTGGTCTACCGCACAGACAAGGGATTACGGCAAAACCCGGTGGTTTTGATAGAGGACCTGGATTCCTTGGGACCCTTGCCTTGGGATCTTTTCGATATCGAGGGTTACAACGAGCAGCCCGGCGCAAGTCACGACAGATATCCCTGGTATTGGATTGCGACATCCCGGGGATGCCCGTATTCCTGTTCTTATTGCATGGGGCATGTACTCGGTCAAGGCCGCATGCGTTTTTACAGTCCAAAATACATTGTCGACGAAATCGAACAAATGAAAAGGCTAGGCATACCGGCCCTGACCTTGGCGGATGACACACCCACGGCCGATCGCAGGCACTTTGTCGAGTTCTGCCTGGAACTTGAAAGCCGTGGATTAAACATGCCGTGGGACATCGCCGGCAACGGCACACGCTTCGAGACCCTGGACGAAGAATTACTGCAATTAATGGAAAGGACCGGCTGCCGCCGTGTGGCAGTGGCCATGGAGTCGGGTTCAGCCCGCATACTTGAGCGCTTCGGGCGGCACTACGACCCATGGCAAGCCGTAAGACGTATCAATGAACTAGCCCAATCGACGCACATGGGTTTCGAGGTCTTCTTTATGCTCGGTCATCCTGACGAAACCGACACTGACGTATTCAAAACTCTCAAAATACTGCTTGCACTTAGAGTCGACCGGGCCGCAGTGGGCCTCTTTTCACCCTGGCCCGGCACGCCAATCACCAATGAGCTCGAGCGCCAAGGGAGACTGCCGGCACTGCCGGATAAGTCATTTCTCTACAAATACGCAGCCCTACCGACACGTACGATATCCATCCGGCGTCTAAGGTTCTATCAAATGCTGCTTTACGCAACTTTTTTTGCCCGGCCCGGACAGGCATCCAAACTTTTTCGCGAGATGGGCGCCAAATTCGTATTTGGTTCTGCAGCCAGGTTGTTATCGACCACGCTGGGCTTGAAAAAATAGCTGCGCACGAGATGACTTGTAAAAACTGTGAAAAAACTTGAGAATGCTATCCTACCGGCCCGGATTCATCCGTGTCCGGCCTCTCTTTCTTGTTTTTCTTGTTTTCTTTTTCTTTATCATCCTTTTTCTCATCATCTGAATCTTCTCTCTTCCTGCTGATAATCCATGCAAGAATGATCCCTATTTCATACAAGGCCCACAAAGGTCCGAACATCATCAACATGCTCCACGGATCCTGCGGAGTCAGCACGGCCGACAAGACCGCAAGTATGACCAGGGCATACCCCCTGCGTTTGGAAAACCACTTCCAGCTCGCTATCCTGGTTGCAGAAACCATGGCAATGAAAAGCGGGGTCTCAAAGGCAAAACCAAAGCCCAGCAAGAGCTTTATGGTCAGAGAAATATGATCGGAAAGGGCAATCTGTAGTGTATCACGGCCTGTCTTTACTCCAAACACGGGCAGCAACAAACCTGGAGACGTGTCAAGAGAATAGTGAATCAGGAAATTGAAAGCAAACGGGAGCATGATGAAATAGCAGAAGGAAAGGCCGAGTGCGAAAAGGAACAGGGACGACAGCACGAACGGCAAGGCGAGTTTCCTCTCGTGGGCATAGAACGCAGGATCAATGAAACGCCAGGCCTGGTAAATCACGTAGGGTGCAGCCAAAACCAGGCCGCCGAACAATGCAACCTTTAGGTGCACGAAAAATTTCTCCATGACCTTGAGTAACAATACGCCATGGGGAGCCTGCGGATTTGCGGCCAAGGCGTCCAACAAGGGCTTTTTCAGAACATATAGTAGATCCCCCCTGAAAACCCATGCGATGATGAAACAAATTCCCACTGCAAGTGCAGATCGTATTATCCTTGCACGAAGTTCACGGATATGCTCCATGAAGGGCATCCTGTTGTCCTGGACAGTGCTCAATGCCCTTTTCCTTTTTCTTTCTCTTCTTCACTATTCTCATGAGTCTCGTCTCTATCTTCCCTTATGCCGGAATCTTTTGCATTCTTGTCCTTCCTGGCCGATGTTTGTCTCAGGTCATCGAGTTCGGAGGTCAGGTCTTCCGTCTCGTCCTCGATTGCTCTTCTCACACCATTTGCAGCATCCCGCAATTCACGCATACCCTTTCCAAGTGATTTTGCGAAACCGGGAAGTTTCTCCGGCCCAAGCGCAACCAAGGCGATAACAAGAATAAGCACCAGCTCCCAAAAACCTATACCAAACATGATGTATTCCCGGCTCCAATCAGACCTTGAAACGTATCACTTCCTTCTGGAGCATCTCGGACTGCTCACTTAAGATCGAAACGGTCTTTGCCATATCCTGGGTAGCCGCCTGGTTTTCTTCTGCAACCTGTCGAATATTTTCAACCGCCATCAAGACCTGCTCGGCGCCCTTTGTCTGCTCGCGCTGAGCCACGTTAAGCTGATTGACCATGTCGGAAATGTTCTCTATGGCCAAGGTGATCTGCCGGCTCCCCCTGGACTGCTCGCGGCTCGAACGCTCTACCATCTGGGTTATTACCTTCATCTGCTCTGCACTCTTCATTATTTGCTCCGAGCCCTTGGCCTGCTCGGCAGTCGCCTTTGCCATCTGTTGAACCGCCTCTGCGATCCGGTTTATGGCCTCGGTCACCTGCTTGCTTCCCCTTGCCTGTTCCTGTGCGGCCCGCGCTATTGCCTTGATACTGTCGGTCGATCGTATGGCGCTCTCCCGGATCCTCTTCAGTGCGTCCTCGGCACGCGAGGAAAGGCCCACGCCTTCCTTTACAGCCTCGGCGGCATGCCCCATTGCTTCGATGGCATTCTTGGAATCCGACTGGATTGCCGTTATCAAACCGGTAATTTCCTTTGTGGATGTAGCCGTCCTTTCAGCCAGGTCTTTGATTTCATCGGCTACCACTGCGAATCCCTTTCCATGCTCCCCGGCCTGAGCCGCAATTATCGCCGCATTCAACGCAAGCAGATCCGTCTGTTCGGTTACTTCGTCTATTACCGTCACAATCTTTCCTATAGTCTTGATTTTCTGGCCCAAGGCATCGATCACATCTTCGGTCACCTTCGAAGATTCGGCTATGCGGCTGATACCTCCAATTACCTTGCGCAAGGCATCGACACCCCCACGGGCTGCATCCGCCACCTCGGCGGAGAGCTTCTCGGTTTCATTGGCATGCATTTCCACCTGGTCTATAGAAACATCCATCTCGTTCATCGCGCTGGAAGTTTCCTCTGCAGTCCTGGACAGGTCCTCGATGTTCCTGGCCACCTCCTTGATGGAATATGCCATCTCCTCGATTGAAGTAGTTGTCTGCTCGACCGATGCAGCCAAATTCTCCATATTTCCCGCCACTTCTTCATTTGTGGCCGCCATCTCCAAAATGGATGAACTGCTCTCCTCGGCACTTGCTGCCAGGTTCTCGACGTTTTTCGCAATCCCCTTGAGTGAGGTAAGCATCTCTTCCATGGAGCTTGATGTCTCTTCCACTGCAGAGACCTGTTCTCCCACGCCATTGCCGACTAGTTTCGTGCTCTTGGATATCTTTTCAGCCACGTTCGTCAGATAGTCCGTTGCATTTCTGATCCTGCTTACGATTCGATTGAGATTTATGCTTATGGTGTTGACCGCATCAGCGAGTTGTTCCACCTCATCCCCTGTCTCTATGGTGACGATCGATGTAAGATCTCCACTGGCCATCTTTCGGGAAGCCTCCACCAGTGTTCCAAACCTGGAAAAGGTAACGCCCGAGAAAATATAAAGGATAACCGCGATAATTATAATCAAGCCCATACCCGTCAATAACGTCTTCCACAGCACATCCCGGGCCGATTCTTCCATCAAGGCGGGAGAGAGACCCAAGGCGACCCATCCAAGAACAATACCTGTCATTCCGGACTGCCTTATCTTCACTGTTGCTGATATGACACCGGGTAATATACTTTGATCCTTGCTCTGCATCCTTGTTTTTTCCAAGTGCTTGTTTGCAATTCTTTGAAGGGCGTCTTCCTCCAGGGCGAGCCAATTCGACCTGCTTGAAAAAACCTTGCCTTTTCGATCCAAGACCAACACATACACTATATCCGGATTGTCTTCCATGGCCTGTTCGATTATCTTGGAAATATCCTTTCTCTTCCTTTCCTTCAACGGTTCGGCAACTTCAACACGCAGGCTTCTGGCCACTACTCCGGCCCTGCCCTTCAGATCCTCAATGAACCTGTCCTTGGCGGTAAAGTAGAACACCAAATCCAGCAGTACCACCATCAACAACATTCCGAACGCCATGAGGCCCAAGAGTTTTAACCGAATACTAATTCTCAACCGGCTACGATGCTCTTCTCCTTCGGTCGGCATATTTCCTCCTTGCCCGGTTACCTAGAAATCCAGGTCATGCTTGAAAAACATGTCCTCCTCCAGGCCTTGCCGCAGGTGCGTGTACTCCTTGGGCTCTGTTCCTTGAATGTAAGCCTCAATTAACGTATGCCTGGTATCGGGTCTGGCCAACAACCCGGTAAGCCTGTCGATTTTCCTGAATACTATGCCCTCGGGCGTCCTGAATTCCCTAGGCGGCCGGCCCTTCAAAGCGGCTTTCATGTAACGAAGCCATATCGGTAAAGCAGCCTTGCCACCTGTTTCCCACTTGCCCAAGGGCCTTTCATAGTGATCATGGCCTATCCAGACGCTGGTCAACAGGTCCTTGGTGAACCCCATGAACCATGCATCATACTGGTCATTGGTCGTTCCGGTCTTCCCGCCTGCAGGCAGGCCCAGCCTCGATGCCTCCACACCTGTTCCCATTTGCACAACTTCACGCAATAACTTGGTTATGATGTAGGCTACCTGAGGGCTTAATATCTGTTTCGGCTCATGGCCGAGAGCATCAACCAGCCGGGAGAGTTGGTCCTCCGGTGGAAGCAGTTCATCCCAGAAAACAGTATGGTCTTCCAATATTCTTCCATGCCGGTCGAATATCCTCCTGACATACGTCACAGGCATCCTGGTGCCGCCTCTGACGAACACTCCGTACACTGATGCCAATTCTTCCATGGTGACACAGGATGATCCCAACACCAGACCGGGTTCCTCCTTTAATGGAGACTTTATCCCAAGCTTGTGTGCAAATTCGATGGCATATGGAATACCGATATCTACAAGTATCTTGACTGACGGTATATTCCTGGATTCGACCAGGGCCTCCCTGAAAGTCAGGTCGCCCATGAACTCTTCACCGTAATTTGATGGCTTCCACCTGTCCGCGCTATCCAGATCGTCCGTAACTATCGGTGAATCTATCACAACCGTGGATGGCGTATATTTCTTGCTTGGAGAAGAAAGCGCGGCCGAGTAAACGATGGGTTTGAAAGCACTGCCGGGCTGCCGGCAAGCCTGGATAGCCCTGTTGAAGCGGCTTTCATCGAAATCGTATCCTCCGATCATTGCCTTTACGTAACCACTGTCAGGCTCTACCGAGTATAGTGCACCCTGCACGATCGGCTCCTGGTACAGCTCGAAAACGGTCGACTCGGCCTTCTCCTGTGTTCTAGGTCGCCTGCCGAAAAGCGACTTATAATCGGTCGGCTCGACCAAAATCACATCCCCTGCCGAGAGAGCCTGCGAGACCTTTTCTATACGATCAGCCTCCGGTGTCTTTTCCGGGTTGGGCTTCCTGGCCCACCACATACCACGGAGCGGTAAGACGCCCTGGACATTACCCACCCTTACCGTTGCAGCCTGGGTATCGTCATCCACTCTGGTAACAAGGCCGACGTATACCTCTCCCTTTTTCAGTGCATCCTTGTATCTTTCGGCGGTCTTTTTTAGAAATTCGAGTCTTTGGGTTTGGCTGGCCAGGTGTGCAAGCGGCCCCCGGAACCCCTGCCTCTTGTCCATTCTATGAAGGCCCCATGAAATCGCTTTCCGAGCATAGTCCTGCAAGCGTGTATCCACGGTGCCATAGACCTTCAATCCACCTTCCAGCAAGGCCTTCTTGCCATATTTTTCTTGTATATAATTTCGCAAGTACTCGGTGAAATACGGCGCAATCTCATCATAAAGGTTGGGGACAGGCTTGATTTCAACCTTTTGTGCAAATGCCTCGTCGGCCATCTTTTGATCAATGAAACCTTCTTCCACCATTCGCCTCAATACGTACTTCTGGCGTTCCTTGGCCGCCTTCATGTCCACGCTTGGCGAGTACTTGCTCGGGGCCTGCGGCAATCCGGCGATGAGTGTCATCTCCGCCAGGTTCAAATCCCATACATTTTTCCCAAAGTAATTCTTGGCCGCAGCCTGCACCCCGTACGCCTTGTGTCCCAGGAATATCTGTGACAAGTAGAGAAACAAAATATCTTGTTTCGAGAGCTTGCTTTCCAACCTCCTGGCAAGGATTGCCTCCATAATTTTCCTTTTAAGCGACCTCTCCCTGGACAAAAAGGATTTGGCTACCTGCTGTGTCAGGGTAGAGCCGCCCTGAACCACTCTTCCGGCTTTCAAATTTTCCCAAGCTGCTCTCAAAATGGAGATATAATCAATCCCGCTGTGTTCATAAAAGCTGCTGTCTTCCGAGGCAATAAATGCCTGTATCAGCAGTTTAGGCACCTTTTCGAAAGGTACGATTTCCCGCCTTTCTTCACCGAACTGACCGATGACCCTGCCGGTTTCATCATAAATTATTGTGGGCAACCTGGGTTTGTAGTCATGCAGGGAATCTATGTTCGGTAAAAGAGAGGCAAAATAAATATATGCACCGGCCCCGGCAAAGAGGCCGGTAACCACGGACAAACAAAGTAAAAAATACAGGTATCGTGCGAGCCTCCTGCCATATCCACCCACTATCCTGGGATTTGCAGTGATAACCTCGATACGCATGGCGGCAGGTTCTTCCTTGGCCTTGTTTTCGCTATCTCCCATGTCGTGTAATCGCCCTCTTTTCTCTCTATCTTCACACCTACTGTTATATTATTTATCACCCGTTCCGCGAATGTACCTAATCGCCGCCAACGCTGCAGCCTGTCCGTCACCTACTGCAATCGCCGTATGCCTGTCCGCGCCCCTCCTTAAATCTCCTGCCAGAAAAAGCCCCGGCACATCGGTCGCACCCCAGGCATCTGCATGATCGGCACTCCCCAACCCTGTTGGAAGTATCGAAAAATCAGTGTACCTTCCCACGCAGGCCAGAGCTGCATCTACTGCTTCCTGGTACACCCTTTCACCCTGTCTCACTTCCATTAGCAAGGACGAAGAAGACAAATCCATGGCCTGTACTGTGACATCGGTCAGCACTTTCACCCTGCTCCTCTTTACTTGGCGCTCCAGATGTGAAGCGGATTTCAGCCGGGAACCCCTGACAAGTATGGTAACCTTGGCCCCTCTATCAAAAAGAGCCAAAGACTGGTCCACTGCAACATCGCCAGCACCAATAACAAAAACGCGCTTCCCGGACAAATCACCACCTGCAACCTGCTGGATCTGTACGATGGTATTAAACAGCCTGATACCCATTACCTGTTCTTCTCCGGGTATGCCCAGAGATTTCCAGTTGGCACCGTAAGCGGCGATTACCACCTTGCACAATCTCTCTCCCATATCAGAGATTACCCTGAATCCACCGGGTTCCTTCCTTACACCTGTCACCTTCTCTCTGTATGCAATGACATTGAACCTGTCGGCTTGGTTTACAATTCGCTGGGCCAGTTCCCAACCTTCAATACCATTCGCAAACCCCGGATAATTCTCGACCCAACGGGCCGTCCTCAAGGTGCCGCCCGTATCATTACTCTCAAGTACAAGAGAGCCGAGCCGGGCTCTGTTCACCATAATGGCCGCAGCCAACCCTGCAGGCCCCCCACCGATTATGAGGACATCAAGGTACTCACCGGGATGACTCATGGTTCATCCCTCCATGTATCTTCCTCTTGGTTTTCGTGAGACAATGAATGCAAAACCTGGCTGGCCGAGCATAATCTTGCCACGCCGTGGGCCAAGGTCTTGAGTGCCGATATGTGTAAATCTTCATCAGGAGCGGCGGTAGCATCCATTACCACGACCGGTATCAAATTGCGCACGAACGCTTCGCGGGCGGTGGTATCCACGCATAGGTGAGTCATGACACCCGTAATAACAAGCTTTTCAGTGCCCCGTTCTTCGAGCAACGTTGAAAGGCCTGTCCTATCAAATGCGGAGTACGTCCGCTTGTGCAACACCAGGTCGTAAGGTTTGATTTCAATCCTTGGGTCCAAGAGTGAAAGTGGATCGTTCTCCTGTAGCAGATGTCGCCACCACTTTGCCATTGAACCCGGCATGTCTCCGGGCCGGTGAAAATGCCTTGTAAAATAAACGGGCAGACCGGCCTGCCTGAACTTTTCAGCAATAGCCTTAATATTACCAAGGCAAGCGGAAGCGGATGGAACAAAGGCATGGGATGACTTATCCAGGAAAAACCGCTGCATGTCCACCACCAATAATGCAGACTTGACAAGTTTGCCCGGCCCCGGATGTCTTGAATATGGTTCGAGCAGACCGCTCCATGTCCTGACTTTCTGTTCCAGGTTATGCTCGGTCATGTACGGCTCTTGAATATTCAGCGCTCTCCTCCATTACAGTGGAATATTTTTAGCACATAGACCGGCGTCGGGCAATATGCAGATATCGAAAGGAGTTTTCGAGCACGGACAGAGATATTTCAACACCTGAAAGGTAATAATGTTTTGGTGCCGCTGGAAGGACTCGAACCTTCATGGGCGCAAGGCCCGGGGGATTTTGAGTCCCCTGCGTCTACCAGTTCCGCCACAGCGGCTCAACAAAAACGAGTATAATAAATGCAACAATCTACAGGAATGTGCAAGAATGAATTTCGTGTTGTCTGTTTTTTTTATAACTTTGTATCCATCAGTCCATCTCCCTTTATGAATAGACAAATAGACATATTGCCGGCATCAATTAACGGCATCGAATATAATCGGACAGGGCTGCTCCTTGCAGAATTCGCTTTTTGGCCGCCGTCAAAATAAACAGAATTATCATTTACAGAGATTGTCGATGGACAACAGGCAAGAAGCGATATCTTCAAACCGGGTTCGAATAAATCTACTGACCTTCTGTCTTTCCCTCTCCACCTTGGGTCTTGTTGTCCGAGCCTTCACCCTCTGTCTGGCTCCCCTCGGCTTTGTCACCTTGATTGGCTGCAGGCTGTGCAGGTTCGGCCTTTTTTTCCTCTTTGACCTTGGCCTTTGCAGGCGGATTAGAGGCCTCCCCGATTATCCTTGAAGCCATTGCCTTGCCCAGCATGGCCATTTCTCCCACCAGAGCCGATTCTGCAGTGCTTTTTTCATACTCGAACGCCACCATGATTTTGTTTGTCTTGGGACAATATACACCGCCCAGGACCTTGTACTTTACGAGTCCCGCCATGTTGCTCACCTGTTGGACATGGCCCACGATAACATAATCCACTTTGAGCCCCGGCATGTTGAGTATCTCTGCAGCCTTTCCAAGCAGGGTCGCGAGTTTTTGTGGTATTGAACCGAATTCCCCACCGAACTTGCCATCATGCCAGGCCGCCCAGACCAAGCCCCTGGCCAACAATGGCGAAAAGCCGCCCAGCCCGATGCTGTCCAGGGCAGGCTGTACAGGTTGCAGGCTGATAGCACCCGAACCAAGTGCGCCCATCATGCCGCCCATTATGGCGGCGTTCAACTTGTTCTGGTCTCCGGGGAGATTTGCCCTGATCGGCATTACCAAGAGTTTCTTGCCCTGTAGATCGAGGCCGTTCTGACCTGCGGGACGCCAAATCTTTTCCGAGCCGGCGCAAGATGCCACCATACCGGCAACAGCAGCCAAAGCAAACAACTTGGATACTAATTTCATTCTACCCTCCTTTAAATTGAATACCTGGTGAAATAAAGAACAGGTAACGAAACAATTGTCAAATGATTTTAGTCATAGTATGCCACTTCATGTTCCGACTTTCAACATGCTGTTGATGTCCCCTCTTACAAAACATTGGGTGCTTGTGCTAGATTATGCCGAACAAAGGAGTGAACATTTTGAACGTGCTTCTATACCTTGAGGATACAGCTACCCTGCTCGCCTTACTGGCCTTTATCGGCGGTTCGTTTTGGCTGTCCTTTTCCCTTGTCAAGCAACTATCAAAAGAGACCCCTATTAAGAAATGGCTCCATTTGTCCATGGAAATCGCTATCCTGGCCGGACAAACCCTGCTCTTCCTTTCACTGGCGGCTCTCCTCGTTATTACGCTTCTACGCTGGTCCCTTGAACTTGAAAAACCAATGACAGCAGCCTTGCTCGTATCCGCAGAAATAATAGGCGCAATCATTTCAGCCTTGGCAGCGTTCAAGACACTTCATCGCATCCTGGGTGCAGAGAAAAAAAATGGCAGAGAAGGCAACAAATGACAGCACAGATTACCAGACATGAAATTCCTTGGGGATTTAAGGAAATCGAATATATTATTTCTCAATTGCTATCGCCCCCCGGAAAAGAAGAGTTGTCAGCTCTCGAAGAGGAAACAGCAGCCCATGTGGGTGCTGAATTCGCCGTATCGGTCCCGACTTGCAGCCAAGGCATTGAATGGTCCATCGATCTGCTCACAAAGCCCGGTGCAAAAATAGGAATACCAAGGTTCAGTCATCCTGAATTGCCGCGATTGGTAAGACGTATCCACCGGATTCCGTTCATCGTTGATGCAGATCCTATAACAAGGATCATAACGCCGGAGCGCCTGGAAGCAGTATCAGGGAAGGTCAAGCTCCAGGCCGTAGTTGCCGCCCACTTATACGGAAGGCCCTGCGACATCCATGGATTGAAGCAGGCGGCTCCTTTGGTTCCGATCATCGGCGATGGTGCGCATGCCCTGGGTGCAGGTACAAAAGGCAACATGGTAGGCGGCATGGAGCATGCCTGCTCTTTCAGCTTCAGAATCGGAAAACCCATAGTCTGCGATCCCGGCGGAATCGTTACAACCAACGACAAAAAACTAGCCATGCAGCTACGGGAAAGGTCCGGACATGTCGAAATGATGTCTTTACATCAAGCTTTGGCAAGAATTGCGTCGGTACTGGCCCATTTGGCTGTACTACGTTCACCTTTTTTTCCTCTCCTCGTCATGCCTTTTTTCAGGCTCCTCGATCGGGCTGTCCCGGGCCTGTCGGAAAAATACTGGACAGGCAGGCTTGGATTCCCACTTCAACGCGAAACAAACCCTGTCAACCTGCATCCACTCCTTGCAGGACTTGCCCGGTTGCAACTTCAGACCCTGGACAGGAGAACAGCCTCCCAAGTGGCGAATGCCCGTTTGATAAAGGCAAGAGTAACCGACTTCGAGAATATCAATCTGCCTTCCATCGATGATGGATGCTCGTTTCTCTCCTTTCCCGTGCATTGCAACCAATCCTTCGAAGCCGTTCGTATACTAAGATCGCTTGGTATCGATTCCCGGCTCGATTACATAACTGATTTATGGGCGCCGGATAAAGATGCGACCATATTCTTCCCGCCCAATCATTTCAGGCTCTCAATACCGGAGGTCGAAAGAGTAGCAAAGGCACTCGAGATACTCGACGACAATCTGTCGAAAAAGAGTATCTATCACTAGAATCCTTGTACCAGGTTGCGAGGGGCAATAATGCAGGAAGTTCAGGTGCCTGTTTTTTCACGATTTTGTCATAACCAAAATAAGAATAAAACAACAGCAGGGGCCAAGGAGGGCCTATCTCCTGTAACCATGAAATGTATAATGAATCCTGCAGGGCACCTTCATTAGTGCTCCCGTGTATATCTCGTCCGGCGGCACCAAGCCGTCACACTCTCCCTCCAAGTTCTTTAAGTCCGCTTGGAAATAGCCGTTGAT